>DASXUH010000001.1:0-6426 GCA_036504935.1 Geothrix sp.
CACCACCAGGGCCGCCACGAAGGAGACCAGCGGGCTCACCTGGAAGATGCGCCAGGTGATGAAGAACGTCACCAGGGCTGCGAAACCGAGGCCGAACAGGACGTTGGTGAAGGGCAGGTCCTTGTTGACGCGGTCCACCACATGCTCACCGGAGGCGGCCTTCTTCATGTCGGAGACGGAGCGGGTGAGGCCCGTGGCCAGGCTCTTGCGCATCTTGAAGAGGGTGAAGCCGGCGCCCACGAGCATGCCGCCGATGGCGATGGGACGGACGATGAACTTCCACACGGAATACGACAGGGCGATCCAGTCACCCTGGGAGGCACCCTCGGGCAGGACGCCGGGCGCCAGGAAGTAGGTGATGATGGGCACCAGCAGGCCCCAGGCGATAATGCCGCCGGAGAAGTTCAGGGCGCCCAGCTTGGGGCCGATGATGTAGCCCACGCCCATGTAGGCCGGGCTGATGCCGGGGGAGCTGAGCAGCATGCCGCCCGCGACTTTGGCCTTCCAGGTGCCGACCAGGTTGATGGTGGTGGTCTTGAAGGCCACGAACTTCTCCCAGGTGCTGGCGAAGACCGAGATCTGCACCAGGGCCTGGATGACGGCGCCGATGCCCATGGCGCCGAACAGGAACTTGGTGCCGCTGCCCCCGCGGGCGCCAGCCTTGTGGATCTCGGCGGCGGCCACGCTCTCGGGGTAGGGCAGCTCGGCGTCCTCGACCATCACACGGCGGAGCAGGGCCACGAACATGATGCCCAGCACGCCGCCCGCGAACATGATCAGCGCGCTGGTGACGTAGTTGCCGGCCGTGAAGAACTTGGGCCAGATGCCGCTGATGGCGAAGGCCGGGATGGTGAAGATGGCGCCGGCGGCCACGGACTCGCCGATGCTGCCCACGGTCCGGGCCATGTTCTCTTCCAGGATGGTGCCCTTCATCAGCTTGATGAGGGCCATGCCGATCACCGCCGCGGGATAGGTGGCGGCGATGGTCATGCCGGCCTTCAGGCCCAGGTAGGCGTTGGCGGAACCCAGCACCACGGCCATGACGAGGCCAATGAGCACCGCCCGCAGGGAGAACTCCCGCAGGTTCTGGTCGGAGGGGACAAAGGGTTGCATCGGTGCTCCTGAAAAGGCACAAGGGGAAAACGAGAAGGCAGGATGGAGCGGATAGTCTAATACATCGTCGTTTGATTGATCCCATGCCCACCCTCACCAGCAAGGCCAATCCGCGCTTCAGAGACCTCCTGGCCCGCCTCCGGCCGGGTGGCGCCCGGCGCGAGGCCACGCTGCTGCTGGGCGGGAAGCTCATCGAGGCCTGGGCCGAGGCGCGACAGACCACCGCCGGGAAACGCCTGCTACCGGCCCTCTGGCTGAGGCTCGAACAGACCGGTCCCCACCCGCTGGAGGCCGCCCTGGCCGTGGACGTCCTGGTGCTGGGCGAGGCCCTCATGCGGGAACTGGCCGACGCCGGCAGCCCCCCGGAGCACGCCCTGCTGATGGAGCTGGGGCCCGAACCCGCCGGGCCGCTGGCCGGTCGCGTCATCGGCGCCTGGGGCATCCAGGATCCCGGCAACCTGGGCGCCATCCTGCGCAGCGCCGCCGCCTTCGGCTTCCAGGAGGCCCTGCTGGGCCCCGGCTGCACCGATCCCTTCCATCCCAAGGCCCTGCGCGGCAGCATGGGCGCCGCCTTCCTCCTGCCCCTGCGCCGGATGGAAACGCTGGAACCCGATCACGGCCGCTGGTACGCCCTGGATGGTGGCCCCGGCGCCGTACCCCTGGGCGAGGCCGACCTCTCCGAGCCCCTCCGCCTCTGGGTGGGCAACGAGGGGCACGGCTGGGCGGGGGTGGATCTGCCCGAGGGCGTGCATCGCCTCGCCATCCCCACCCAGGATGTGGAAAGCCTCAATGCCGCCGTGGCCGCAGGCATCGCGTGCTATGAAGTGGCGCGGAGAATCCAGTCCTCAGTCCCCAGTCCTCAGTCCTCAGGGAGGCCGGGAGAAACCATCGGCCGCTCCGCTCCTCCGACCCTCTGATCATCCGAGCCCAGAACCAACCTCGTGCCCAAATCCTCCCTCCTCCGCCCCCTCGAAACCGCCGTGCTGGCGGGGATCTTCGTGCTGGCCTTCCGCTTTCCCGGCGCGCTTGGGGGCTGGCTGGAGCCGGCCATGGCGCTGCTCTTCCCCCTGCTGCTGCTGGAGGGCCTGTTCAAGGGGCGCCATGCGGCCTGGACCTGGGTGGCCATCCTGGCGGGCCTGCTGCTCCTCTACATGTGGGTGCCCCAGACCCTCGCCTCCAAGGGCGGCCTGCCCTTCGGCCTGGCCGTGCTGGGCACTGTGCTGCTGAGCCTCTGGGAGGCGACGGGGCTCTGGCTGGTGGCCCTGGGTTCCCGCTGGGCCTTCCGGCGCCTCGGAGCCCTGGTGGCCGCCTGCGCGGCGGCCTTGCTGCTGCTGGGCTGGGAATCCTGGGCCTTCCACGTCTATCCCTGGACCTGGGGCGCGGCCTTCGGCTCCTTCCCGTGGACCGGGCGCTCGGCCGCCTTCCTGGGCGCATCGGGACTCTCGGCCCTGGCCTGGGGTGCGGGCGCCTGGGCGGCAGCGGGGCTGGCGGAAGGGGCCCCTCTGCGCCGGACGCTGGCAGGTCCGGGCTTCGCGGTGGGCCTCATGGTTCTCCTGGGCGGCGCCTGGTTCCTGCTGCCGCGGGGACCGGAGCGGACCCTGGACGTGGCCATGATCCAGCCCAACTTCGCCGCGGGCGTGCGCTGGCCGGGCATGGAAGCCGAGATGTGGCGGCGCAGCGATGAGCTGCTGCAGGCCCAGGGCTGGCCCCGGGCCGGGCGGCCCACCCTGCTGCTCTGGCCCGAGAGTTCCATCCTGGGCCGGGACGACCGGCGCCCGGAGCCGCGGCTGGCCGCCGAGGCGGCCTCCCGGGGCGTGGCCTGGCTCTTCGGCACCGAAGGCGGCCCCTACAACCTGGTGCGCGGCGAGGTCGCCGGGCGACCGGCCTTTGTCTTCGCCAAGACCGAACCCATGCCCTTTGGCGAACGCACGCCCGGCCCCGAGGCCTTCCGCGGGTGGATGGACCAGAAGATGGGATTCGTGTCCCAGGAGGCCGGGGAACTTCAGGAGGGCTGCGCCTTCGCGGTGCCGACCCCCGCCGGCGACCTGCGCGTCCATCCCCTCATCTGCAGCGAGGCCCTCCTGCCCGGGCGCACCCGCCGCGGCTTCGAGCTGGGCCACGCGGACCTGCTGAGCAACCACACCAATGACGGCTGGTTCGATCGCAGCATCGCCACGGACCTGCATGCCGCGCAGATCCGCCTGCGCGCGCCGGAGCTGGGCGTGCCCTTGCTGCGCGCCACACTCTCCGGCAAGTCGGGTGTGTTCCATGAGGACGGCCGCTTCGAACTCTGGGGCAAGCCCCTCAGCGAAGGCGCCTATGCCCTGGAACTGCACTGGCGGCCAGTCCGCACGCCAGCCCGCTCGGCCTGGCTGCTGCCTGGACTGATGGCCCTCCTGGCCCTGCTGCTAGGATGGAAGGCCCTGCCCCGGAAGGCCTGATGGACCGCGATTTCCTCGTACCCGAGCCGTTGTCGACCCCCCACGGCACCGTGGCCTTCTTCGACGAGACTTGGAGCGTGGATCCCCGCGAGCTCCAGATCTTCTTCCAGGCGGAGGAGGTCTACTGGACCGCGGATCGCACCATCGGGCAGTGGCGCCGGCTGCTGGCCTGCTCCCGCCTCCTGACCGCCCGGCTCGTGCCCGAGGGGCACCGGGGCGGCCGTCTGGTGGGCGCCACGCGCCTCTGGTCCGATCACGCCTACGAGGCCAAGCTCTACGATGTGGTCACGGCCCAGGACCTCATGGGCCAGGGCATCGCCACTGAGCTGGTGAAGTGGGCCCTGCGGCACCCCTGGGCGGGGGAAGTGCAGCGCTTCGTCCTCGAGACCCGGGACGCGGCCGACTTCTACCCCCGGTTCGGCTTCCGCCTGGGAGCGGAAGTCGACAGCTTCCACATGCGGGTGGGGATCGCCGAGCTCGAGCAGCGGGGTCTGCGATGACCGAGACCCATCCCGGCTTGCCGGAAATGGTCCTGAAACCCCTGATCCTGGCCAGCAGCAGCCCGCGCCGCCGCCACTGGCTGGAGGCCATGCGCATCCCCTTCGAGATCCAGATCCCCGAGGTGGACGAGACGCCCCTGCTGGACGAGGAGCCCGGCGACCTGGTGCTGCGTCTGGCGGAACTGAAGGCCGAGGTGGTGGCCCGCCGCAACCCCGCCCGCTGGGTCATGGCCGCAGATACCACCGTGGCCGTGGACCACCACACCCTGAACAAGCCTTTGGATGTGGAGGACGCGGTGCGGATGCTGACCCTGATCCAGGGCCGGGCCCACCAGGTGCATACGGGCTTCTGCCTGCAGCGGGACGACACCACCTACAGCTTCGTGGATACGGCCCAGGTGGTCTTCCGGCCGCTCACCGAAGCCCAGATCCGCTGGTACATCAGCACCCGCGAGCCCATGGACAAGGCGGGCTCGTACGCCATCCAGGGCATCGGGGCCCTCTTCATCGAGGGGGTGGAAGGCAGCTTCTCCACCGTCATGGGCCTCCCCGTGGAGCGCGTGGGCGGCCTGTTCCTCGAGCTGGGCCTCCTCCGGCCCTGGATGGGCCTGCCGCAGTAGCCGGCCGGACCCGTCGGAAAGATCCGAAATCATTGGCAAAGAAGAGGTTCTGGGGAGGAATCTCGGGCGGGGCTGCCTGCTGCCACACCGGGGTGAGTGGGCAGGGATCGTCAGGACGCGCCCTGGAGGAAATCGCCCCTTCCAAGGAGCTCAAGATAGACCACCATAAAATCCACTTAGTGTCTGGAACTTCCTCAGAAAAAATAGGTAAACAATCCAGGTCCACTGATCTATCATCGTGATCTGCGACACAACTCATCGAAATGTCGCCCCAGCGGGCCCAGCCTCTGGTTTCGGGATGTTGTCCGATTTTTATTGATTCAGACAATATTCCGCCGACACCCCCGGGTGGAGGCGCCGGATTTCGGGGAATCCCCTTCCCTGACCTAGGCGTGTGCCAGAATCTCCGGCAATCCACACCCTTCCGACCCGGCCCGCCTTCCTCCGTTCCACCTGTTCCCGATGGCCCTCCCGCTCCCTTCGTGAAACAGCGCATTCCATGGGGTTGTGCATGCACCGATTCGACCAGGCGTTCCGCTTCGTCCTGCCGGCCGGGGCCGTGGCGATCCTGCTCACGGTTCTGTCCGTGGGCTGGTTCACCCAGCCGGACCGCTTCGCCAAGGGCTACGCCCCCGAGCAGCCCATCCCCTTCTCCCACGAGCTGCACGCCGGCACGCTGCGCATGCAGTGCCAGTACTGCCACTCCGGCGTGGACAAATCCCGGACGGCGGGCATCCCCAGCGTGGATCTCTGCATGGGCTGCCACAAGGTCACCAAGACCGACACCCCCGCCATCCAGAAGCTGACCCAGATCGCCAACTCCGGCCAGCCCCTGCTCTGGCAGCGGATCCACACCCTGCCGGACCACGTGTTCTTCGACCACCGGCCCCACGTGAACGCGGGCATCACCTGCCAGAGCTGCCACGGCGAGGTGCAGGCCATGAAGGTGGTCACCCGCGAGATGGGCATGCGCATGGGCAACTGCCTGGCCTGCCACCGGGATCCCCACGCCGCGCTGCCCGCCGGTTCCAAGATCACCCGAGGCGCGGAGAACTGCGCCGCCTGCCACCGCTAGACCGGGAGCTCTGGACCATGGCCGACGGGACCCGCAAGCCCATCCTCGATCGCATGGCCGCCCTGGTGGCGGGCCCCTTCCTGCTGGGGCGCGAGGCCCTGAGCCTCGCCTTCCGGCCGGACCAGGACGGGCCGCCGGAGACCCCTCCGGAACCGACGCCACTCCGCCTCACCGTCACGCCCCCTGAACACGCCATCAAGCGCCGCGGATGACCCGATGAAGACACGACTTCCCGAACATGGCCCCCTCGAGACCCCGCGTTTCTGGCGGACCATCGATGAGCGCCTCGAAACGCCCGAAGCCCAGCAGGCCGCCCATGACGAGTTCCTGCCCGGCGCCGTTCCTTCGGGTCCGGACTACGACGACGTCCACGGCCTGCCGCCCCAGAGCGGCGTGTCGCGCCGCGACTTCCTGGGCTTGGTGAGTGCCGCCGCGGCGCTGGCCGCGACCGTGGCCTGCGACCGCAAGGGCCAGGGCACCGTGGTGCCCTATACCAAGCGCCCTGTGGAAGTGGTGCCCGGCGTGGCCAACTACTACGCCAGCGCCACCCACGAAGGCCGCCGCGTCTATCCCGTGCTGGTGAAGACCCGCGAGGGCCGCCCCATCCACCTCACGGGCAACGACGAGCACCCCGGCGTGAAGGGCAAGACCAGCCCCCGCACCATGGCCGACGTGCT
>DASXUH010000002.1:0-4883 GCA_036504935.1 Geothrix sp.
GGCGAGGGTCAGTCCGATCATCTGCGGGACGACCGTCGACCGGCGGGACCAGGTCTTGATCACGCGCTTGTCGTTGGCCGCCTGGGCGACTTCCACCTTCTTCTGGAGGTGGGCGTCAATGAACGGGCCTTTTTTCAGGGATCGTGCCATTGTCGTGTCTCCTAGTTGATCCGCTTGACGATGAACTTGTCCGTGCGACGGTTGCCACGGGTCTTGTAGCCGCGGGTCGGCTGGCCCCAGGGCGTCACAGGGTGACGGCCACCGGAGGTGCGGCCCTCGCCGCCACCGTGCGGGTGGTCGACGGGGTTCATGACCACGCCGCGGACGGTCGGGCGGACGCCCTTCCAGCGGGTGCGGCCGGCCTTGCCGATCTGGATGTTCTCGTGCTGCAGGTTGCCGACGGTGCCGATGGTCGCGTAGCACTCGAGGTGGATCTTGCGAATCTCGCCGGAGGGCATGCGGAGCTGGGCGTAGTCGTCTTCCTTGGCCACGAGCTGGGCGAACGTGCCGGCGGCGCGGGCGATCTGGCCACCCTTGCCGGGCTTCATCTCGATGTTGTGCACCGTGTTGCCCACGGGGATGTTCCGCAGGGGGAGCGCGTTGCCCACCAGGATGTCGGCGTTCTTGCCGGCCACCACGGTGCGGCCCACTTCCAGGCCGTCGGGGGCCAGGATGTAGCGCTTCTCGCCGTCCGCGTAGACCAGCAGGGCGATGCGGGCGGTGCGGTTGGGATCGTACTCGATGGTGGCCACCTTGGCGGGCACTTCGAGCTTGTTGCGCTTGAAGTCGATGATGCGGTACTGGCGCTTGTGGCCACCGCCGATGTGGCGGGTGGTGATCCGGCCGGTGTTGGAACGGCCGCCAGTGCGGTTCTTCTTGGCAATCAGGGAACGTTCAGGAACGTCCGTGGTGATTTCCTCGAAGCCGAACTTGGACATGCCGCGCTGACCGGGGGTCGTGGGCTTGAGCTGCTTGATGCTCATGGTTGTCCTCTTGCCTCAGGGTTGAAAGGGGCGGGCGATAGTGGGCAAAGCTTTTCCGTCCGCCATAGAAGTCGCCTTATTCGGACGCGGGGGCGCCCTCGACGAGTTCGACATAGGCCTTCTTGCGGGGGCTCGAAGTGCCCACGAAACGGCCCAGACGCTTGGTCCGGCTGGGGATCCGCACGGTGCGGATGCCCTTCACCTTGGACTGGAGCAGGAGCTCCACGGCTTCCTTGATCTGGTGCTTGGTGGCCCAGGTGGCCACCTCGAACACCTGGATGTTCTTCTCGCGCAGGATCTGGCCCTTCTCGGTGAGGAGGGGCTTGCGGATCACGTCAAAGATCTTGGTCATGGCTTCACCACCTCCTGGAGGGCCAGGACGGCTTCCTTGGAGAAGATCACCTGGTCGTACTTGAGGAGCTCATAGACGTTGACGCCCAGGCTCTCGATGGTCTGCAGCTTCGGGTTGTTGCCGGCGGCCAGGGAGAGCTTCTCGCTGGCCTCGGTGCCCACCAGGAGCGCAGAGCCGGTGACGCCGAGCTTGCCCAGGGTCTGGATCAGGGCCTTGGTCTTGTGGGATTCGACATCCCAGCTCTCGACCACGGTGATCTGGCCACTGGCCAGCTTGGCGGACAGCGCGTTGCGCAGGGCGGCGCGCCGGGCCTTCTTGGGGAACGCGTAATCGTAGGAACGGGGGTGCGGACCGTGGGTCGTGCCGCCGCCCTTCCACAGCGGGCTGCGGATGGAGCCCACGCGGGCGCGGCCGGTGCCCTTCTGCTTCCAGAGCTTCTTGCCGGACCCGCTAACTTCCCACTTGTCCTTGGTCTTGGCGGTACCGGCGCGGCGCTTGGCCAGGAAGTGGCGGACCGCCTCCCAGATCAGGTGCTCGTTCAGGTCCTCGAGCTTGAACACCTCGGGCAGCAGATCAACGGTGCCGACCTGCTTGTTGTCGAGGTTGACGACGGGGTGCTGGAACGCTGCCATCCTAGGCCTCCTGCTTGATGACGATGTACCCACCCTTGGGGCCGGGGACGGCGCCCTTGATGAGCAGCAGGTTGTTCTCGACGTCCACCTTGGCGATCTCCAGGTTGCGCACGGTCACCTGGGCATCGCCCATGTGGCCGGCCATGCGCATGCCAGGGAAGACACGGCTGGGATAGCTGGACTGGCCGATGGAGCCGGGCGCGCGGTGGAACATGGAGCCGTGGGTCGCACGGCCGCCGGCGAAGTGGTGCCGCTTGATGACGCCGGCGAAGCCCTTGCCCTTGCTGATGCCGGTGACGTTCACCTTGGTCTTCGCCTCGAAGGCGCTGGCCAGGACGCTGTCGCCGGGCTTGGAAGCGTCAGCCGCGTCCACCTTGATCTCGCGGAGCACGCGGACCGGGGCGACACCCAGCTTCTCGCAGTGGCCCTTCTCGGCCTTGGAGGCGCGCTTGCCGCCATTGGGGTCCACAAAGCCGATCTGGACGGCCTCGTAGCCATCCTTGGCGGAGGTCTTGCGCTGCACGATCACGCAGGGACCGGCCTGGATGACCGTCACGGGGACGATCTGGCCCTGCTCATTGAAGATCTGGGTCATCCCCAGCTTCTTTCCGATGATTCCCTTGGACATGTTTTCTCCCCCCTCTACCGGTTGCCCTGACGGCTGAAGACCTTGATCTCCACGTCGACGCCAGCGGGCAGGTCCAGGCGCATGAGAGTGTCCACGGTGTTCTGGGTCGGGTTCAGGATGTCGAGGAGCCGCTTGTGCGTGCGGATCTCGAACTGGTCCCGGCTCTTCTTGTCCACGTGGGGGGAACGGTTCACGGTGTACTTGTTCGTCCGGGTGGGGAGGGGGATGGGCCCGGCCACCTGGGCGCCCGTGCGCTTGGCGGTGTCCACGATCTCCCGGGTGCTCTGATCGAGCAGACGATGGTCGAAGGCACGCAAACGGATGCGGATGTTGTCTTTCATGCTCACTCCATTGGGACGGGAACCGTCCATAGACGTGGGGCGCTGACCGCCCATGTAAATCCGTCCCAACGACAGGGACAGGGCTGATCAGCATAACAAAAGCCGCTGTAAATTCAACGGCTTTTTGAGAGAACGCACGACCTCCCGGAGGAGGAAGCGGTGGATCAGGAGGCCCGGCAACCCGAAGGTTCGAAGGATGACCTCACCCCCGGAGGGGCTAAAACATTCAACTAAAGGCCTTGCTTAGCTCCAAAAACGGGCAGAGCCCGTTTTTGGAGCTGGGAACAACTACTTGGCACCCTTCACTTTGGCCACGATTTCTTCGGCCACGTTCCGGGGAGCTTCCTCGTAGTGCGAGAACTGCATGGTGTAGTTGCCGCGGCCCTGGGTCATGCCGCGCAGCGTGGTGGAGTAGGCGAACATCTCGGCCAGGGGCACCTTGGCGGTGACCACCTTGACGCCGGCCCGGTCCTCCATGTTCTCGATACGCCCACGGCGGCTGTTCAGGTTGCCGATGACGTCACCCATGTAGTCCTCGGGGACCACGACCTCGACGGCCATGATGGGCTCGAGGATCACGGGGGAGGCCTTCTCGCAGCCGGCCTTGAAGCCCATGGAGCCGGCGATCTTGAACGCCATTTCGTTGGAGTCCACATCGTGGTAGCTGCCGTCGTAGATGGTGATCTTGATGTCGACGCAGGGGTAGCCCGCGAGGACGCCGGACTGCATGGCCTCCTGGATGCCCTGGTCGATGGGCTTGATGTATTCCTTGGGGATCACGCCGCCCTTGATGTCGTTGATGAACTCGTAGCCCTTGCCGGCCTCGTTGGGTTCCACATACATCTTGACGTGGCCATACTGGCCGCGGCCGCCGGACTGGCGGACGAACTTGCCTTCGGCGTCCACGCGCTTCCGGATGGTTTCCCGGTAGGCCACCATGGGCTTGCCCACGTTGGCTTCGACCTTGAACTCGCGCATCATGCGATCGACGATGATCTCGAGGTGCAGCTCGCCCATGCCGGCGATGATGGTCTGGTTGGTCTCGGGGTCCGACTTCACCTTGAAGGTGGGATCTTCCTGTGCCAGACGGCTCAGGGCGACGCCCATCTTCTCCTGGTCAGCCTTGGTCTTGGGCTCGATGGCCACCTGGATCACGGGATCCGGGAAGTCCATGGACTCGAGGATCACGGGGTGGTTCTCATCGCAGATGGTCTGGCCGGTGAGCACATCCTTCAGGCCCACGGCAGCGGCGATATCGCCCGTGCGCACTTCTTCAATGTCCTCGCGCTTGTTCGCGTGCATCTGCAGCAGGCGGCCGATGCGCTCGCGGCGGCCCTTGGCGGCGTTGTAGACGCCAGAGCCCGCGGCGAGGACGCCGGAGTAGACACGGATGAAGGCCAGCGAGCCCACGAAGGGATCGGCCATGATCTTGAAGATGAGGGCCGAGAAGGGCTCCTTGTCTTCCGCCTTGCGCTCAACCTCGTTGCCATCGGAATCGACACCCTTGATGGCGGCGATGTCCAGGGGCGAAGGCATGTAGCTCACCACCGCGTCGAGCATGGGCTGGACGCCCTTGTTCTTGAAGGCGGAGCCGCACATCATCGGCGTGAAGACGAGGCTGATGCAGCCCTTGCGGATGCCCGTGCGGATCTCGTCCTCGGTCAGCTCCTCGCCAGCGAGGTACTTGTCCATGAGCGAATCGTCGGTCTCGGCGACCATCTCGATCATCTTCTCGCGCCACTCCTTGGCGGTATCCACCAGGTCCGCGGGAATCTCGCCGTAGAGGACCTTGAAGCCCTTGTCGCCCTCGTCGAAGGTGAGGCCCTTCATCAGCACGAGGTCCACCACGCCCTTGAAGTTCTCCTCGGCGCCGATGGGGATCTGGATGGGCATGGGCCGCGCCTTGAGGCGCGTCTTCATCATCTCCACCACGCGGAAGAAGTCCGC
>DASXUH010000003.1:0-10519 GCA_036504935.1 Geothrix sp.
ATGCCGTCGGATTCAAGTACAAGCAGGTGGGCGACGACTTCGTCCACGCCGCCGCCATCATCTTCATCAGTCCCCAGGGCAAGGTGACGCGCTACATGTACGGCGTCACGTACCTGCCAGCGGACCTCCAGCTGGCCGCCCTGGAGGCCGCCCGCGGCGAGGCCCAGCCCACCATCAACAAGTTCCTGAAGTTCTGTTTCAGCTATGACCCCGCGGGGCGCAAGTACGTCCTGAACACCACGACCATCGGTGCCACCGTGATCATCCTGGCGGCCCTGGTCTTCGTGGTCACCCTCGTCCGCCGGGGACGCAAGACCACGCCAGAGGAGACCGAATGACCACCCACGCTGCCCCCGCACAGCCCAGTTTCCTGGTGGACACCGGCACGCGCAAGGGCCTCATGGCCTGGCTGACCACCACGGACCATAAGCGCATCGGGCTGCTGTACCTCTACTCGATGGTCAGCTTCTTCCTGGTCGGCATGGGCATCGGCTTCGTCATGCGCCTGGTGCAGCTGACCACCTTCCAGAAGCTCATCACCGCCCAGACCTATAACGCCCTGTTCACGCTGCACGGCGTGATCATGATCTTCCTCTTCGTGGTGCCGGGCCTGCCCGCGGTCTTCGGGAACTTCTTCCTGCCCATCCTCATCGGCGCGAAGGATGTCTCCTTCCCGCGCCTGAACCTGGCCTCCTGGTACTTCTACATGGTCGGCGCCGTCCTGGCGGTCCTGTCGCTCTTCACCGGCGGCGGTGCCCCGGACACGGGCTGGACCTTCTACGCCCCCTTCAGCCTGAAGACCGGCACCAACGTGAGCCTGGCCGTGTTCGCCGCCTTCGTGCTGGGCTTCTCCTCCATGCTCACGGGCATCAACTTCATCACCACCATCCACCGGCTGCGGGCCCCGGGCATGAAGTGGTTCCGGATGCCCCTGATGTGCTGGGCGCTCTACTCCACGGCCTGGATCCAGCTGCTCGCCACGCCCATCGTGGCCATCACCCTGCTGCTGGTGATCCTCGAGCGGTTCTTCGGTATCGGCATCTTCGATCCCAGCAAGGGCGGCGATCCGCTGCTCTACCAGCACCTCTTCTGGATCTACTCCCACCCGGCGGTCTACATCATGATCCTGCCGGCCATGGGCGCCATCACCGAGATCATCCCCACCTTCGCCAAGCGCACCATCTTCGGCTACAAGGCCATCGCCTTCTCCAGCATGGCCATCGCCGGCGTGGGCAGCCTGGTGTGGGCCCACCACATGTTCACCAGCGGCATGAGCAGCGTGGCCACCATGGTCTTCTCGCTGCTCACCATGGTGGTGGCCGTCCCCAGCGCCATCAAGGTCTTCAACTGGGTGAGCACACTCTACAAGGGGTCCATCGACTTCCAGCCCCCGCTGTTCTTTGCCCTCACGTTCATCTTCCTCTTCGCCATCGGCGGCCTCACGGGCGTCATGCAGGGGGCCCTGGCCATCAACGTCCACATCCACGATACCTACTTCATCGTGGGCCATTTCCACTACGTGATGTTCGGCGGCACCGGCTTCGCCTTCTTCGCCGCGCTGACCTACTGGTTCCCCAAGATGGTCGGGAGGATGTACTCCAAGAAGGCCATCTACGCCTCCTGGTTCCCCATGTTCATCGGCTTCAACCTGCTCTACTTCGGCATGTTGATCCTCGGCATGATGGGCATGCCCCGCCGCTACTACGTCCACCTGCCCCAGTTCCACACCATGCACGTGGTGGCCACGGTGGGCAGCTGGCTCCTCGTGCTGGGCCTCCTGATGTTCTTCGGGGCCCTGCTCTATGCACTCTTCAAGGGGCCCAAGGCTGAGGACAATCCCTGGGGCGGCGTGACGCTGGAATGGACCCTCACCAGCCCGCCCATCCAGGAGAACTTCGAGACCATCCCCACCATCACCCATGGCCCCTACCAGTTCGAGCAGGAGTCCCAATGAGCGAGCACGTCCACCGCGACGACTTCGGCGCCCGGCTCGGCATGTGGCTGTTCCTGGTGACGGAGATCGTCCTCTTCGGCGGCCTCTTCATCGGCTACTCGTACATGCGGTACAAGTACCCCATCGAGTTCCACCACGGCGGCGCCGAGCTGAACGCCACCCTGGGCGTCATCAACACCGTGGTGCTGCTCACCAGCAGCCTCACGGTGGTGCTCGCCATCGTGGCCATCCAGCGGGCCGAGAAGAAGCGGGCCATGGCCTTCCTCGGTACCACCCTGGCCCTCGGGCTCACCTTCCTGGTGATCAAGTCCTTCGAGTGGGCTGCCAAGTTCCACCACGGGCTCTATCCGAACGCGCCCCACCTGGCCACGCTGCCCCCGGGCGAGCAGGTGTTCTTCGGCCTCTACTTCACGATGACCGGCCTCCACGGGCTCCACGTCATCGTCGGGCTCACGATCCTCACCGTCATGCTCTGGTGGGTGGCCACGGACCGAGTCCGCCAGGACCGCTACATCCACCTGGAGAACAGCGGCCTCTACTGGCACCTGGTGGACGTCATCTGGATCTTCCTCCTCCCCCTCTTCTATTTGGCCGCGTAAGGGCATGACCATGAGCGAACACGCCGAACACGCTGTCGACCACGCCCAGGACCACCCGGGCTACGGCACCTTCATCAAAGTGTGGGTGGCCCTGCTGATCCTCACAGGCTGCCTGGTGGGCGTCAGCCATCTGGGCCAGACCTATGCCGTCTGGGGCCTGCTGACCCTGACCCCTCTCAAGGCGGGCCTGGTCTTCTACTTCTTCATGCACCTGAAATACGAGGGACCACTGCTCAAGATGGTGGTCCTGGTCACCCTGGGCACCCTGCTGATCTTCTTCGCCCTGCTCTTCTCCGACGTCGCTTTCCACTGAGGCACCCATGGACTGGATGAATCAAGCCGCCCTTTCGGCCCAGAAGTCCGATGCGGTCTTCTTCTACGTATTCGGCCTCTCCGTGGCGTTCCTCATCTTCATCACGGCGCTGATGATCTATTTCGTCGTGCGCTACAGCAAGAAGCGCCATCCGGTGGCCGAGCAGATCGAAGGCCACCTGGGCCTCGAGCTCATTTGGACCAGCATCCCCCTCGTGCTGTTCCTCTCGATCTTCTACTACGGCTGGACCAACTACGAGTACATGCGGCAGGCCCCCCGGGACGCCATGGTCGTGAACGTCACGGCCCGCCAGTGGGCCTGGTCCTTCGAATACCCCAACGGCAAGAAGAGCAAGGTGCTCTTCGCCCCCATCCACAAGCCCATGAAGATGGACGTCCACAGCGCCGACGTGGTGCATGGTTTCTTCATCCCCTCGTTCCGCCTCAAGATCGACGCCGTGCCCGCCCGCACCAACACCACCTGGTTCCAGGCCACCAAGCTCGGGTCGTACGACATCGAGTGCACGGTCATCTGCGGTGTGGACCACAGCCTCATGCTGAGCAAGGTCATCGTCGTGCCCGAGGACGAGTTCAAGGCCTGGTACTTCGGCGGCGAGGACGCCCCCGAGCCCGGGAAGAGCTTCCGCGCTGTCGAGGCCCACCCGGACCTCAAGGACCTGCCCCCGGGCCTCGCCGTGCTCACCGCCAAGGGCTGCCTCGCCTGCCATTCCGTGGACGGCAAGCCCAAGGTGGGCCCCACCCTCAAGGCCCTGTTCGGCAAGCAGGAGGAAATCCTCGTGGCCGGGACCATGCGCTCCGTCACCGTGGACGAGTCCTACCTGCGACGGGCCATCACCAACCCCATGGACCAGGTGGTGCGCGGCTATCCGCCCGCCATGCCTCTGACGCCGATGACGGAGCAGGAACTGAACGAGGTCATCCGCTACATCAAGACTCTGAACTAGGAGCATTCTCTTGAGTGTGGCCGCCCTTCCCCTGTCCAAGCCCAGCCCGGTCTCCACCTTCCTCGAGCTGACCAAGCTGCGCATCTCCGGGGCCTCCACCTTCACGGCGGCGGCGGGCTATGTGGCCTTCCTGCGCGGGGCGGACGCCGGCCTGATCACCACGCTGATCGGCATCCTGCTCCTGGCCATGGGTTCCAGCGCCCTCAACGAGGTGCAGGAGCGCCGCTTCGACGCCATGATGCCCCGCACGGCAGGCCGGCCCATCCCCCATGGCGACATCTCCGCAGGCCGGGCCGCCCTCGTGGCGGTGATCCTGGCGGGGTCTGGCTTCCTGGTCCTGCTGGCGGCCCACAACCTCACCTCGGCCCTGCTGGGGGCCCTGGCCCTGGGCTGGTACAACGGCTTCTACACGCCCCTGAAGCGCATCAGCGCCTTCGCCGTGGTGCCGGGCTCGCTCATCGGGGCCCTGCCCCCGGCCATCGGCTGGACCGCCGCGGGCGGCAGCGTGGCGGATCCCTCCGTCCTGGCGCTGGCCTTCGTCTTCTTCATCTGGCAGGTGCCGCACTTCTGGCTGCTGGTGGGCCTCCACGCCGAGGGCTACGAGAAGGCGGGCTTCCCCACCCTGGTATCGGTCTTCGGCCGGCCGCGCCTGTCCCGCCTCACGTTCACCTGGACCTGCGGCACCGCCGCGGCCTGCGGCCTGCTGCCGATGTTCCGGGTGCTGGTCTCCTGGCCGGCGGAGGTCATGCTGGGCCTGGGCGCCCTGTGGCTCATCGCCGGTTCCCTGCCGCTGCTGAAAGAGGGCCAGGACGCCCCCCTCTACCGCCGCGTCTTCATGAACATCAACCTCTTCGCCCTGGTACTCACCGCCGCCGTCATCTTGGATCCCTTCTTCAGCCGCTAAAGCATTCAAGGCTTGGACAGGATTAACAGGATTGAAAGATGGATTAACAGGATTCAGGATCGTATTAATGGTGAAATTATTCATTTTTTTCTTTATTTTTTATCATTAATCCTGTTCATCCTTAATAATCCTGTTCATCCTGTCTCCGCTCTTGCCCTGCGGTACACTTCCCGCCATGCCTCCTCGTCCCGCTGAACCCGCGCGAAAGCCGCATCCGTGGATGTGACGCGCTTCCTCGGAACGCACCGGTACACCTGGCTCATGGACCTGGGCCAGGGGCCGGGCTGCACCTTCCAGCTGCTGCGGCGGGAACTGGATGGGGCCCGCTTTCTCGCGCAGCTCTGGTCGCCCCTGCCCCCGGACCGCGATCTGGACCAGCTGCGCGACACCTTCCTGGCCCGCTTTCTCGACGCCGATCCCCTCGATCCCGTCATCGGCCACTTCGGCTCCGATGGCGAGCAGGCCTGGCACCTCCAGGCCCTCCAGGGCACGCCCCTCGCCCGCCTTTGGCCCGGCTGGGGCGCGGCCGAGCGCCAGGCCCTGGCGCAGCACTTGGCGCAGCAACTGGAACGCGACCTCCATCCCCGCTTCCTCCATCCCGAGACCATCACCTTCCGGCCCGGCCTCACCCAGATCCCCCGGGCCCTCGGCGAGTCCCCCTGGGGCCTGCCGGGGCTGATCCCACTGTTGCCCGGCACCGTCCCCATCCCGGCGCTCTCCACGGACCTACCCTGGACCCACCCCCGGGATCTGTCGGAACCCCTCGCCCGGCCCCTGCGTGGACGGACCCAGGAACTGCCCTACCTGAAGTCCCTCATGCTGGGGTTCAACGCGCCCATCCCCATGGAGCGCATCGTCCTCCTCCAGGGCGAGGAGGGCGTCGGCAAGGCCCACCTGGCCGCCTGGGCCTGCGCCGTGGCCGAGGGGGAGGGCATCTGGGTGCATCACCTGGAGGCCTCCACGGACGAACCCGCCGGGCGCTTCCTGGCCCGGCTGCTGGAGGCCCTGCTCGCCGGCAGCGAGGCGGACTTCTACGCCCAGCGCCCCGCCGCCGCCCGGGCCCTGGCCCTGCGCCTGCAGGCCTTCGCCTTCCTCACCGGCGGGCGCGGCCTGAACCGCCAGGAAGCGGGCCCCGAACCCGAGGAGGTGAAGGCCACCCTCGAAGCCCTGGATTTCGCGCGCCTCCTGCACCCGCGCCTCCTCCACCTCTCGGATCTGGAGCGCACCACGCCGGAAGTCCTGGCCCTGGTGCGGGAGCTGGTCCACCGCTCGGAGCTGCCCTGGCTGCTCTCCCTCACCACCGGGGCCCAGGGCGCCGGGCTGAAGCCCCTCATCGCCGATCTGCGCCAGGAGGCCTCCGCGGCCCTGGTGGGCGTCAACCGCCTGGAGGACGAGGACCTCCGCCGCATCCTGGACGACCTGCTCGGCCGCCACGCCCTGCCGGACGCCTACGCGACCGACCTGCTCACCCAGAGCCTCGGCAACCCGGGTCTGCTGCGGAACGTCCTGGAGCTGGCCCAGCAGGAGGGTGCCCTGGCCTGGGACCAGAACCACTGGACCCTGGCTCCCGGGCGGCCCGCGACCCTCAGGGCCGAGGCCGATCTCGTGCAGCAGGTCTTCCTGGGCCGCCTCCAGCGCCTGACGCCCGCCGCGGCCACCCTGGTGCGCCTGCTGGCCCTGGCCGAGCGGCCCATGCCCTCCAGCTCCCTCGGCCGCCTGCTGGGCCTGGCGGGGGACGCCCTGGAGGATGCCCAGCAGGGCGCCCTGGGCTCGCGGCTGGTCCAGCTCCAGGCCGGTCAGGCCCTGCTGCCCGATCCCCGCTGGCGGGAGCTGGTGCTGGCCCACACCCCCCAGGCGGAGCTGAAGCGCCTAGCCCGGGCCCTCCTGGCCGTCATCCAGGAGCAGGGTGGTCCCGTGGCCCACTCGGTCACGCTCCAGGCCCTGGCCTCGGACGAAGCGACGGCCCTGGCCGCCGTGCTTGAAACCCTCGACCACCACCCGCCCGCGCCGCAGCAGGAGGCCCAGCGCATGGTGGAACAGGCCCTTCAGCTCCAGCCCCGGCCCTGGGACGAGGCCCGCCTGCACGAGCACCTGGCGGAGGCCTGGGCCGCGGGTTCCCAGGCGCCCCCCGCCGAAGGAGAAGGTTCCGTGCACTCCATCGCGGAGCGCGCCCTCGTGGCCCTCGATCAGGCCCTGGACGCCTTGGGCCGGGCCGCCTTCCACGAGGGCATCCGCCTGGCGGAGGCCCGGGTGCTCCGGAAGCGGGCCATGCTCCTGCTCCAGCTCCGCCGGCCCGCCGAGGCCCAGGAAGCGGTCATGGCCGCCGCTGAGCGTCTGAAGGACCATCCCCTCCATCCCGAGCAGCCCCGGCTGCGGCTGGCCCTGGGCCAGCTCCACCTGCTGCAGGGCCATCTGACCAAGGGCATCCGCGCCCTGGAGGAGGGCCTCCATCCCCAAGGCCCGAATGCCCAGGGCGGGCGGCCCCAGCCCCAGGACCAGGCGGCCCTGCTCACGGCCCTGGGCCGGGCCCTGGCCGCCCAGGGGCAGTTCCAGCGCGCGGCGGACCTGCTGGAATCCGCCCGGCGCCTCCTGGAGCACGGCCAGGATTTCCGCGGTCTGGTGCCGGCCCAGATCGCCCTGGCCCAGGTCCGCCTCGCCCAGGGCCAGGCCGACCCCTGCATCGCTCTGCTGCAGGAGGCCCTCCAGACCGCCCGCCTGCAGGGCGACCTCGGCCTCCAGTGCCAGAGCCATCTGGCCCTCGGCACGGTGCGCAGCCTTCAGCAGTTCCTGGGACCGGCCATGACGCACCTCGATCGCGCCCTGGGCCAGGCCCAGCGCCTGGGGGAGGCCGCCCAGGTGGCCATGATCCAGATCTGGCGCGCCCGCACCTTTGCGGCCATGGGCGATCCCGTGGCCGCCGACCATGTGCAGTTCCAGGCCGTGGGGGCCAGCCATACCCTCCTGGCGCCGGATGAACAGGGCGACCACACCATGCTCCAGGGCGAGGTGGCCCGGTTCCGCGGGGCCTGGCGGGATGCGGCCCGGCTCCTCAAAGTCGCTGCCGACCAGTTCGAGGCCTCCGGCCTGCTCTGGCGCCACCGGCTGGCCCAGCTCCGCCTGGCCCAGGCCCTGGCCCGGGAATCCCAGCGCACTCGCCAAGAGGCTCCCGAGCAGGGCTGGGCCATCCTGGAGAACCTCAAGGGCCCGGTGGAGGGCTCCGGCTCCCGCTGGCTGGACCTGGAATGGCACCGGGCCCACGCCCTGCTGCTGTCTACGGTGCCGCCCACGGAGCCCGTGGCGGAGGAGGCCCTGCGCGCCTGGAGCGAAGTGCTGGCGGCGGCCCGGGACCTGCAGTTCCCCGCCCAGGTGCTGGAGGCCAGCACCGAGGGGGCCCAGCTCCTGCTCCAGCGGGGCGAGAAGCTGGGCGCCAAGGCCCGCCTGCAGGACGCCTTCCCCTCCTTCCAGCAGCTCTGGTCCCGCCTACCCGAAACCCAGGGCACCGCCTTCCTGGGCCGCGAGGATCTGCACCGCTTCCGTCAGACCGTCGAAGCCGCCGGCCTCCGTTGGGTCCTCCCCGAACGCGCCGACCCCCTCCAGGACTGGACCCCCACCCAGATGAACCTGCCGGCCGTGCCGGAAGGGGAAGATTAAAACGGGACAGGATTAACAGGATGAAAGACTGGATTAACAGGATTAAGGTTTTTTTTGAATCCTGTTCATCCTTTCTAATCCTGTTAATCCTGTCTCCGCTTTTGGTGGTTTCATAGACAGGCCCGACGGCTTCGACCTTCCAGCGGAGACCCCCATGAGCCACCTGCCTGCGGACGTGCGCGCGCGCGTCACCCTTCCCCAGCTGCACACCTGGCACCACGCGGGCCGGAAGCTCGTGATGACCACGGCCTACGACGCCGTGACCGCCCGCATCGCCGATGCGGCGGGGGTGGACATCATCCTCGTGGGCGACAGCGTGGGGAACGTGTGCCTGGGCTTCGAGAACACCCTGCCCGTCAGCATGGCCATGATGAACCACCACCTGGAGGCCGTGGCCCGCACCCAGCCCACGGCCATGCTGGTGGCCGACATGCCCTACCTGAGCTTCCACCTGAGCGTGGAGGACACCCTGCGGAACGCCGGGGGCTTCCTCCAGCGCGGTGCCCAGGCGGTCAAGCTCGAGGGCGGCGCCAAGCGCCTGCCCATGATCCACGCCCTCATCGACGCCGAGATCCCCGTCATGGGCCACCTGGGGCTCACGCCCCAGAGCGTGAACCCCATGGGCGGGTTCAAGGTGCAGGGCAAGCAGAAGGCGGACGCTCTGCGCCTGCTGGAGGACGCCCAGAAGCTCCAGGATGCGGGCTGCTTCGGCATGGTGCTGGAGGGCATCCCTGCGGACCTGGCCGCCAAGGTCACCGAAACCGTCGAGATCCCCACCATCGGCATCGGGGCCGGCCCCCAGTGCTCGGGCCAGGTACTGGTCATCCACGATGTGCTGGGTCTGCTGCCGGGTTCTTCCCCGAAATTCGTGCGCCGCTATGCCGAAGGATTCCAAGAACTGCGAGACGCACTGGCCCTCTGGGCGGAGGATGTGCGCTCGGGAGGGTTCCCTGATGGCCGGGAATCCTATACCCTTCCAGAAGCTGTTCGTCCGGTTCTGACCCAGTGGCACCCCTGATCGCGCCCTCGGTAAGCAGACAAGCGCTTTCTGAAGGATCCCGTTTTTGTCCATGCGAGTTGTACGCACCATAGCCGATTTACGAGCCCTTCTGAGACCCATGCGGGATGAGGGCAAGCGCATCGGCTTTGTCCCCACCATGGGGTTCCTGCACGAGGGCCACGGGGCCCTCATCCGCCAGAGCGCCGCCCGCTGTGACGCCACGGTGGTGTCCATTTTTGTGAATCCAAACCAGTTCGGCCCTGGCGAGGACCTGGCCAACTACCCACGGGACCTGGAGCGGGACCAGAACCTATGCCTGGAGACCGGCGCCACGGTGCTGTTCATGCCCGAGGTCGCGGAGATCTACCCCACGGGCTTCCAGACCCATGTGGAGCCCGGCCACTTGGCCGACGCCCTCTGCGGCCGGTACCGTCCCGGCCACTTCCGGGGCGTCGCCACCGGGGTGGCGAAGCTCTTCAGCATCGTCCTGCCGGACCTGGCCTTCTTCGGCCAGAAGGATTTCCAGCAGACGGTGGTGATCCGGCGCATGGCCCGCGACCTGAACCTGCCCGTGGATGTGGTGGTGGTGCCCACGGTCCGCGAGGCGGATGGTCTGGCCCTGAGCAGCCGCAACACCTACCTGGATGAGGACGGCCGGCACCGGGCCTTGACCCTCAGCCAGGGCCTGCTGGCCGCCAAGGCGGCCTTCGAAGAGGGAGAGCGGGAGCCCGCGAAGCTGCTAGCGATGGCCCGGGCCCTCATGACGGGAGCGGATTCCATCCAGTATCTGGAGCTGGTGGACACCCAGAACCTGGAGCCCCTCCAGGGCCCGGTAGACCGCGCCGCAGCCCTGTGCGTGGCCGCCTACGTGGGCAGCACCCGCCTCATCGACAACGTGCTGCTGACCCCCGCCGCGAATGTGGCGGGGCCGAGCAGCAACCAGAGCAGCTGAGGAGGGGGCGCTTCCACCGGTGACGGGACCGGCTGGCTCTCGGCGAAATGCTTTTTAGCCAGTGATTACGGTGATGACGGTGATTGGGCCTCGGATGTTTTCCGCATGGGCCCGCCGGAGGCGGCTTCCGGCTGCGCCGGAAGTCATGGGGGGTGGCAGGGTCGCGCTCCCAAAAAGGGCGC
>DASXUH010000004.1:0-23178 GCA_036504935.1 Geothrix sp.
GGCCCCCGACGCGGGGGTCCGGGGGTATGCGCGCAGCGCCCAACCCCCGGAGAGAATCACCCCTGCTCCTGGGGCATCAGCACCCAGCGCTCGGCCAGGACCCGCCGGAGCTTGAGGGCCAGCATCACGCTGATCAGCAGCGTGGCGTTGAAGCTCAGCTCCAGGGGCACCTTCCACCACTGGAAGCGCACCCGGCCCAGGAACCCGGCCTCAAGGATGAACATGAAGGCCGTGAAGAGGACGGGCTCCAGCAGGGTCTGCCAGAAGGGCCGCTCCTGGCTGTGGCGCTCCAGCAGAAAGCCGGTGTAGGCGCCGTAGAGGAGGCGGGTGGGCTTGAACCCGTGGTGGGTGGTGAACCCGAGGGGAATGGAGAGCAGAGACGTGAGCAGGACGGCCACAGCGGTCCGCGCCCAGGGATTCAGACGCAGCCAATGCCGCCGCGCCCAGAAATAGCCCGTGCCCACCGCCAGCCCCTGGGCTGCGGTGAAGGCCACGCAGATGTACCAGCGCCAGCCTTCGAACCACATGTGGCTGCCCGTGGCCAACCCGATGATCATGCCCGCCACCAGGGCCGTGCCACCGCGATGGTTGGCGTCCTGGCCTTCGCCGGCCGCGAGCTCTTCGGCCAGCAGGCTCGGGTGTTCCTTTTCGGAAAGCATGGCCGACATGGCCGATTCGGATTGGATGCCCCGGGCCTCGGCCTCATCCAGCAGGTGGGCCTCCAGCTCCCGCTGCAGCATGAGGCGCCGCCGGCGGGATACTCCCCTCAGGCCGGCAGCCACTTGGGAGAGATAGCCATCAAGGGCCCGGGACATGGGAACGGAACCTTCAGGCCCTCGGGCCGACGAAGCCCTGGACCATGTCCACGAACTGATTCCATTCTTTCTTCTTCGCGGTCAGGAAGGCTTCGCCGGCGGGCTGGATCGAGTAATAGCGCCGCTCGCGGCCGTTGTCCTGGGTCTCCCAGTACGACGTGATGAACTCGGTGGCCTCAAGCTTGTGGAGGGCCGGGTAGAGCGCGCCCTCCTTCAGCGTGTACGTGCCACCCGTGCGCTGGCGGACCGTCTCGATGATCTGGTAGCCGTACATGGGACCCTCGCAGAGCAGCGACAGCAGCAGCAAGGGGGTGCTGCCCTTCAGCAGTTCACGATCCACGGAGACCTCCGGTTTAGGGCAAATGGACACCTTAAAGGTGCCTCGCAAAGCGAGGTCCGTCAAGCCCTTCCTTGTCTCAATCAACGATTTGGGGCCGGTAGCGCCGCATGGCCCAGCGGAACACAGGCGCCAGGCCCCAGGCCAGCAGGGCCACCGGCACCGGCATCACCAGCGCCCACGCCACGGCCGCATGCCACAGGCTGGTCCAGAAGGCGCCAAGGGCGGCCCACGCATCCGTCCGCACAGCCTGCTGGATCAGGGGAAGGGAGAGCGGCAGGCGCGGCGCCCCGAAAAGCCGCTCGCCGAGCCGGATGAAAGGGATGATCAGGGCCAATTGCAGCGGATAGGCCAGGTAGTTGGCCACCTGCATCGCCACCTGGTTCAGGCGGAAGGCCACAGCGGCCCACACGCAAAGCGCCGTGGAGGTCCCCCACAGGGGAATCACCCCCAGCGCGAGTCCCACGGAGACGCTCCAGGCGAGACCCTCAGGACTGAGCCCCGCCTGGAGCAGCGCCCTCAAAGGCAGCCAGATGCGGACTTTCAGCCATGTATTCACACGGCCGCCGGATCCGGACCTGAACAGACGGCGGGGAATGGGAGGACTGGGCACATGGGTCACAGGGTAGCGGGAGACTGGGATCGAACCGTGCGGTGCTGCCGCGCTGGTTCGCCAGGGGATTGATAGGGGATTGCGTTTGAAAATCAGAGGCGACTGCCAACACTTAGACGCCGGTCCGGGCACTCGAAAATCATCAAAAATAGATCAAAAACAAAGCCCCGGAACCTAATGGTGACGGGGCTTTGTTTTTGGTGTACCCGACTGGGGTCGAACCAGCGACCTTTGGCTTCGGAGGCCAACGCTCTATCCAGCTGAGCTACGGGTACTACAGCCCATCATCATGGCCGTGAATGGCGTTCCGTTCAAGGTTCGAGGTTCTACCGGGGCCCTGCCACGGTCTTCCGGCGCACGCTGCCATTGGCTTCGGCGAAGTAGCGGCGGACGCCCAGGGTGATGGCGTCGGCCACCTTGGCGCGGAAGGCGGCGTCCTTGAGCTTCTCCTCCTCCTTCGGGTTGGAGATGAAGGCCACTTCCACCAGGACGGCGGGCATGGCCGCGCCCCGCAGGACGATGAAGGGAGCCTGCTTCACGCCCCGCTCCTTGATGCTGGCCAGGCGGTTGAGCTGGCCCTGGATGGCCACGGCCAGCCGTTCGGAGTCCTGGAGGAAGGCCTTCTGGGCCAGGTCGTCCAGGATGCTGGCCACCACGCTGTCGGCCCCCGTGGCGGGGTCCATCCCGGCGCCGGCGTTCTCGGCGGCCACCACCTCGTCATCGTCGCCCTTGCCCAGGCTCAGGAAATAGACCTCGGAGCCCCGGGCGGCCTTGGCCCGGGCGGCGTTCAGGTGGAGGCTGATGAAGAGGTCGGCCCCCTGGGCGTTGGCGGCCTTGGCCCGGTCCCAGAGGGGGATGAAGGTGTCGTCCGCCCGGGTGAAGACCGCTTCGAAGCCGGCGGCCTCGAGCCTGGCCCCGACCGCCTTGCCGATCTCCAGGGCCGCGGCCTTCTCCTTCAGGCCCTTGGCGCCCTTGGCGCCGCCATCATCGCCGCCATGCCCGGGATCCACCATGACCTTCAGCCGCTGCGGACCGGCCGGGACAGGGGCCGGTTTGGGAGTCTGGCCCCAAGACAGTAGGCTGAAGGTGGCGAGCAGAAGGCTCGGGAGTCGGATCATGGCCCAGTCGGTAAAAGGCATGCGGGATCTGTTCGGGGCGGAGCTGCGCTGGTTCCAGCATATCGAAGAAACCACCCGCCGCGTGTTCGGCCGTCACGGCTACAGCGAGATCCGCACCCCCATCCTGGAGGAGCTGGATGTCTTCAAGCGCAGCGTGGGCGAGAGTTCCGACATCGTGAACAAGGAGATGTACGAGTTCACGGACAAGGGCGGCCGCCAGGTGGTCATGCGCCCGGAGAACACCGCGGGCGTGGTGCGGGCGGCCATCCAGCACAAGCTGCTGGCCTCCAATGATCCGGTCCTGTTCTATTACATCGGCCAGCAGTTCCGCTACGAGCGCATGCAGACGGGCCGCTACCGGCAGTTCTGGCAGATCGGCGCGGAGAGCTTCGGCGTCTCCACGCCTGAGAGCGAGGCGGAATCCCTGCTCATGCTCCACAGCTTCCTCACGGAGCTGGGCCTCAAGCACCTGGTCTTCTCCATCAATTCGGTGGGCACGCCCGAGTCCCGGCCCGCCTTCCACGCGGCGTTCCGCGCCTTCTTCGCGGAGAGGTCGGAACAGTTCTGCGAGGATTGCCACCGGCGCTTGCAATCCAACCCGCTTCGCGTGCTGGATTGCAAGAACGAGAAGTGCCAGAAGGCGCTGGAGGGGCATCCGGTGCTCACGGATCACCTGGACGAGGCCTCCGCGCAGCACCACGCGCGGCTCAAGGCCCTGCTCACGGAACTGGGCATCCCCTTCGTGGAGGACCCACGACTGGTACGCGGCCTGGACTACTACACCCGCACGGCTTTCGAGGTGCTCAGCTCCGACCTGGGGGCCCAGAGCGCCCTCCTGGGCGGCGGGCGCTATGACGGGCTGGTGAAGCAGCTGGGAGGCCCTGAGGTGCCGGCCTTCGGGTGGGCCATCGGCCTGGATCGCCTGGCCATGGTGCTCCAGCAGGTTCGCGGCGAGGCCCCCTACGTGGCCCCCGCCCTGCTCATCCCCCTGGGCGAGCGCGCCGCCACCGAGGCCCTCAAGCTGGCGCGCAGCCTCTGGGATGCCGGTCTTGCCGTGCAGCTTGAAACCCGCGGCGGCGCCCTCAAGAAGGCCATGGCCAGCGCCAACCGCATGAGCATCCAGACTGTCCTCATCCTCGGCGACGGCGAGCTCGATGCCGGCACCGTCACCGTCAAGCACATGGCCACGGGCGAACAGGAATCCTGGCCCCTGGCCGAGGTCGAGGCCCGGTTGTAGAAAGCCCTACCGAAGGCGCTTGCGGTTCAGGGCCGCCACGTCGGCCGGAAGGGGATAGAGCGAGGACTGGGCCACGGCCTGCTGGCCCTCCCGTGAAAGCGTGAAGTGCAGGAACTCGGCCAGCAGCGGCGGCAGGGCCTTGCCGGGAGCGCGGTTCACATACAGGAAGTAGGCCTTGGACATCGGATACCGGGCGGAGGTCACGTCCTCCTGGGTGGGCATGATGGCCTCCTTGCTCTGGAGGGGCGTCACGGCCAGGGTCCTGTTGCGGGTATACCAGGTGGCCAGGGTGCCGATGGCCAGGCCGTTGGCATCCGTCATCACGGCATCCGCAATGCTCGGGTAGTCGGGCTTGTCGATGATCGAGGACTTGAAGGCGCCCTTCTGAAGGACCATCTCCTTGACCACGGCCCGCGAGGCCGTCCCCTCGGCGCGGAAGTAGACATGGATCGACCGCTTGGACCACTCGCCGCGCCCGCCCAGGTCGCCCCAGGTCCCGATGTCCTTCTGGTAGCCGGCGTTGCGCGTGGTGGACAGGAGCGCGTCCAGCTGGTCCATCCCGATCTCCCTGATCGGATTAGTCCCGTTCACGAAGACGATGAAGGCGTCGAAGCAGATCAGCACCTTGGTGGGCGGATAGCCCCACTTCTTCTCGAAAGCCTGGTATTCCGGAACCGTCATCTCCCGGGCCATGTGGATGAGGGGCACGGTGCCCGCCATCAGGGCGTCGAAGCCGGTCTTGGAGAGGGTCTGGACCACCTTGAACTGGACCTTGGGATGCTGGGCCTTGAAGCTCTGGGCCCACTCATCCCACACATCCCCCAGGGAATCGGCGCCAATGCTTTCAATGGTGCCCGTCATGGGCTCGGTGCGGGCGTAGGCCGGGATCGCCAGATCCACCCGGGGCGCCCGTTGGACCTGGGTCTGGGCAGAGGCAAGGCAGGCGGCGAGAAAAACGAGGATAAGTCGGCGCACAGCAGCTCCCGGGATTCTGGACACATGGGTTGTAAAATGAAAAAAACGATAAAATAAATATGTCTAGACACCCTGCCAATGGGGGGAGAGGACCGCGGAAGCCGCGGTGCGTGGGATTGAACTGTCAGGGGACCTGGACCCACGTTCGCGCAGGGGGCGGTCTCCGTCAAGGCTGGCCGCCGTTATGTTGTCGGGTCTGGGTTGGCCCTTCGGTGAAAGAGTACTAAGGTCCCCTGACCCCGGCAACCCGAATCGCCATCGGCGGTCTTACCCACGTCTGTAAAAAGTCGCCCTCGCCAAATTCCGACCTATGCGGTAAACTAATCCTTTCGTGCTTGCAGGCGACCCCCGGTCTCCGCCTCTTTATCAGTTCGAATACCCCTTATTCCGCCCTGACCGGGCCCCCGGACACTTGTTCCGCGGGCGGGCCCTTCAAGGAGCGACCATGTCCTTCGAATCCCTCGGGCTGCTGCCCGAGCTCCTGCGCGCCGTACGCGAGCAGGGCTACGAACACCCCACCCCCATCCAGGCCCAGGCCATTCCCATCGTGCTGGAAGGCCGGGACCTCATGGGCCGCGCCCAGACGGGCACCGGCAAGACCGCCGGGTTCACCCTGCCCCTGCTGCAGCGCCTGGCGCCCAATGCCAGCACGTCGGCCTCGCCCGCGCGCCATCCCATCCGCGCCCTCATCCTGACCCCCACCCGCGAGCTGGCCATGCAGGTGGAGGAGAGCGTCCGCACCTACGGGAAGTACATCCCCCTGCGCTCCACCACCATCTTCGGCGGCGTGAACATCAACCCCCAGACCAAGGCCCTCCGGGCCGGCGCCGAGATCCTCGTCGCCACCCCCGGCCGGCTCCTGGACCACCAGGGCCAGGGCAACCTCAACTTCAGCCAGCTCGAGGTCCTCGTCCTGGACGAAGCCGACCGCATGCTCGACATGGGCTTCATCCGCGACATCCAGAAGATCCTGGCCCTGCTACCCGCCAAGCGGCAGACCTTGCTCTTCTCGGCCACCTTCACCGACGAGATCAAGCAGCTGGCCTCCAAGTTCCTGAAGACGCCCGCCTCGGTGCAGATCACACCCCAGAACACTGCCGCCGAGCTGGTCCGCCAGGTCGTCCACCCCGTGGACCGCGAGCGCAAGCGGGCCCTGCTGGCCCACATCATCCAGACCCGCAAGCTGGAGCAGGTGCTGGTCTTCACCCGCACCAAGCACGGCGCCAACCGGCTCTCCGAGCAGCTGGACAAGGACGGCATCAGCTCCATGGCCATCCACGGCAACAAGAGCCAGCCCCAGCGCATCAAGGCGCTGGAGGACTTCAAGAAGGGCGCGGTCCGCGTCCTGGTGGCCACGGACATCGCCGCCCGCGGCCTGGACATCGACATGCTGCCCCACGTGGTGAACTACGAGCTGCCCCAGGTGCCCGAGGACTACATCCACCGCATCGGCCGCACGGGCCGCGCGGGCAGCGAGGGCGAGGCCCTGTCGCTGGTCTGCGTCGATGAGCACCGGCTGCTCAAGGACATCGAGAAGCTGCTCCGCAAGGAACTGCCCAAGGACGTGATCCAGGGCTACGCCCCCGATCCCAGCATCCCCGCCGAGCCCATCCAGACTGGCCGGCAGGGTGGTGGCGGTGGCCGCAGCCGCGGTCCTGCCCGCAGCGCCCGGCCCTCCTCCGGCCAGGCGCCCAGGGGTGAGCGGGGACGCCACCCCTCCCGCACCAGCGCCCGGGGGAAATAACGGGGGGTTATACCCCTTGACGCGAGGGTTAACCGGGCGCAGTCTTGTTGCTTATGCAAGAACCTGTTCCAGACTCCCTTACCGACGCCGGCCTTGGAACGCTGGCCGCCGCTGTGCGCCGTCTCCTCAAGCAGGTCGTATGGGCCCGCCTCGCTCCCTATGACCTGAGCCCCCAGCAGTTCTGGGTGATGCTGGTGCTTCTTGAGAAGGGCCCGTCCTCACTCCACCCCCTGGCCCAGCAGGTGTGGATGGACGACCCCACCGCCAGCCGCGTGGTGAAGGCCATGGTGGGGCGCAACCTGCTGACCGCCCGGCCGGACCCTCGCCACGGCCGCCGGATCCTCATCGACCTGGCCCCTGCTGCCCTGCCCTTGGCCCGGGAACTCCAGGCCCTGGCCACGGATCTCCGCGAATTCATGTCCGCGGGCCTCTCCCCGGACGAACAAGAAGCATTGAAGGGCGGCCTCCGGACCATGGTTGGCAACCTGAAATCCATGCTCACGACCGTTCCCGCTGCGGGTACGGGCGAGGGCGAGGTCGCCGCCTCGTGACCTTGGGCCGAGCCTGGACGAGTACCATCGCCAAGTCCTGCCCTGGAGGATCCATGCGCGCCCTGACCGCACTCGTCCCGGCTGTCTTCGCCCTGGCCACCGCCCCGGCCTCCCCGCTGGCGGCCCACGCCCAGCACCGGCCCGCTCCGGCGGCCACCCAAGTCCACAAGGTGGAGAAGGTGGCGGAGAATGTCTATTGCATCTTCGGCCAGGGCGGGAACATCGGCCTCATCGTCACGGCGCAGCACGCGGTCCTCATCGACGACCAGTTCGAGCGCCTGGTGCCGGGCCTCCTGGAGGCCGTGCGGTCCGTCACGGACAAGCCCATCAAGTACCTCGTCAACACCCACGCCCACCCGGACCATGTGGACGGCAACGTGGTGCTGGAGAAACAGGTCAACGCCATCATCGCCCACGCCAATGTCCGCAAGCGCATGGTGACCGAACAGGCCAAGCTCGAACCGGCGAAGCGCGGCGGCCTGCCGGAACTGGCCCTCGGGTCCGAGGACGTCAACGAACGGGCCCGCCTGAACATCCACCTCGACGACACGGAGATCCACCTGCTCCACATGGGGCCGGGCCACACCGACGGCGACGTGATGGTGGGCATCCCGGCCGCCCTGGTCATGCACATGGGCGACCTGTTCTTCCTGGGCATGCTGCCCTACATCGATACCGGATCCGGTGGCAGCTTCGATGGCCTGGCGTCGCAGGTGGCCTCGGTGGCCGCCTGGATTCCCGATGGCGCCCGCATCATCCCCGGCCATGGCCCTGTCTGTGGCAAGAAGGAGCTGCTTCGCTACCGGGACTTCCTCAAGGCGGTGCAGGCCCATGTGAAAGCCAACCCCTTGAAGGATGCCGTGGCGCTGGCCGCCTCCTTCGACCAGGCCGCCTGGCCCGAGTGGACCCCCCGGCCCGAATTCGTAACCTGGGAGACCCTCTTCGCCGTCGCCAGCGGCAAGGGGCCCGGCCGGGTGGCTCGACACTAGGCCTTACATTCCCGCCGACGCGAACCGCCCGGCTCCTCCGACCTACCCGTTCGAAAAGGCCTCGATTCCCGCATGGATACCACCGATCCCAGCCTGTCCCACGAATCCGGCGCCGAACGCCCCGCCCTGCTCCGCGGGTGGCGCCTTTGGACCCTTCTCGGAGCCGGGGTCGCCCTCGGCCTGATCTTCTTCGCCCGCAGTGGGAAGAAGGCGGATGCCCCCTCCGGCGGCCGGCCGATTCCCGTGGTGGTGGCCAAGGCCCGCCAGGGCGACATGGCCGTGAGCCTCACGGGCCTCGGCACCGTCACCGCCCTGAACACCGTCACCGTGAAGAGCCGCGTGGATGGCCAGCTGGTGCGCGTGGCCTTCACCGAAGGCCAGATGGTGCGCCAGGGCGACCTGCTGGCGGAGATCGACCCCAGGCCCTTCCAGGTCCAGCTCATGCAGGCGGAGGGCCAGCTGGCCAAGGACCGGGCGGCCCACCAGAACGCCCTCGCCGACCTGAACCGCCTCCAGGGGCTGGTCCAGCAGGGCATCATCTCCCGCCAGCAGCTCGACACCCAAAGCTCGTCCGTGGCCCAGTACGAGGCCACCCTCAAGGCCGACCAGGCCCAGGTGGAGAGCGCGAAGCTGAACCTCGTCTACAGCCGCATCACCGCACCCATCTCCGGCCGGGTGGGCCTCCGCCAGGTGGACGCCGGCAACATGGTGCGCGCCAGCGACGCCAGCGGCCTGGCCGTCATCGCGCCCGTCCAGCCCATCAACGTGGTCTTCTCCGTGCCCGCGGACAACATCCAGAAGGTGCTGGGGCAGACCGCCAAGGGCGGGAAGCTGGCCGTCGAGGCCTGGGACCGCGACCTCAAGGCCCGCCTCGCCTCCGGTTCCCTGGCCGCCGTCGACAATCAGGTGGACCCCGCCACGGGCACCGTCCGGCTCAAGGCCCTCTTCGCCAATGACGACCGGAGCCTCTTCCCCAACCAGTTCGTGAATGCCCGCCTGCTGGTCGACACCCTCCGCCGCGTGGTGATCGTGCCCACGGCGGCCATGCAGAGCAGCCCCCAGGGGGCCTTCGTCTACGTGGTGAAGGCCGACAGCACCGTGGAGATGCGCGCCGTCGAGATCCTGGCCACGGATGGCGACGAGACCGCCCTCAAGCAGGGCGTGACCGGCGGAGAGACCGTCGTCACCGACGGCCTTGAGAAACTGCGGCCAGGCAGCAAGGTCGCCCTGCCGAAGGGCAAGTAGACAATGAATCCCTCCCGGCCCTTCATCCTCCGGCCGATCGCGACGTCGCTGCTCATGGCGGGGCTGCTGCTGGTGGGCATCCTGGCCTTCCGCCAGCTGCCGGTCTCCGCGTTGCCCCAGGTGGACTATCCCACCATCCAGGTCGCCACCTTCTATCCCGGCGCCAGCCCCGATGTGATGGCCTCGGCGATCACGGCCCCGCTGGAGCGCCAGTTCGGCCAGCTGCCCGGCCTGAACCGCATGTCCTCCACCAGCTCCGGTGGAAGTTCCATCATCACCCTCCAGTTCGTGCTGGACCTGAACATCGACGTGGCGGAGCAGCAGGTGCAGGCGGCCGTGAATGCCGCCGGAACCTACCTCCCGCGCGACCTTCCCAATCCGCCCATCTACAGCAAGATCAACCCGGCGGATTCGCCGATCCTGACCCTGGCCCTCACCTCGAAGACCCTGCCCCTCTCCAAGGTGGAGGACTTCGCCGACACCCGGCTGGCCCAGAAGATCTCGCAGCTGCCGGGCGTGGGTCTGGTCAGCATCAGCGGCGGCCAGAAGCCCGCCGTCCGCATCCAGGCCAACCCCGCGGACCTGGCGGCCAAGGGTCTGACCCTCGGCGATGTCCGCACCGCCGTGGCCCAGAGCAACGTGAACCAGGCCAAGGGCAGCTTCGACGGGTTGCGCCAGGCCTACGCCATCGGTGCCAACGACCAGCTCCTCTCCAGCGAGGACTACCGGCCCCTCATCATCGCCTACAAGAACGGCGCCCCGGTGATGTTGTCCGATGTGGCCCTGGTCCGGGACGACGTGGAGAATGTCCGCCTGGCCGCCTGGAAGAACACCACCCCCGCCGTCATCCTCAACATCCAGCGGCAGCCCGGCGCCAACATCATCGCCGTGGTGGACCGGGTGAAGGAGCTGCTGCCCCAGCTGCGGGCCTCGCTGCCCGCGGCCGTGGAGCTGACCATCCTCACGGACCGCACCACGACCATCCGGGCCTCGGTGGCGGACGTGGAATTCACGCTGATCCTCACCATCGCCCTGGTGGTCATGGTGATCTTCCTGTTCCTCCGGACCCTGGCCGCCACCATCATCCCCAGCGTGGCCGTGCCGCTGTCGCTGGTGGGCACCTTCGCGGTGATGTACCTGCTGGGCTACAGCCTGAACAACCTCACGCTCATGGCCCTGACGATCTCCACGGGCTTCGTGGTCGACGACGCCATCGTGATGATCGAGAACATCATGCGCTATATCGAGGAGGGCGAGCCGCCCCTCCAGGCGGCGCTGAAGGGATCGGGCCAGATCGGCTTCACCATCCTCTCGCTGACGGTCTCGCTCATCGCGGTGCTCATCCCGCTGCTGTTCATGGGCGACATCGTCGGCCGCCTCTTCCGTGAGTTCGCCGTCACCCTCAGTGTCACCATCCTGGTGTCCGCCGTGGTGTCGCTCACCCTCACGCCCATGATGTGCGCCAAGCTGCTGAAGCACACACCCGCCTCGGAGCAGGGCCGCTTCTACCAGTCCTCCGAGCGGGTGTTCCAGCGGATCATCGCCTTCTACGGCCGCACCCTCACCTGGGTGCTCAAGCACCAGACCGGCACCCTGGTCGTCGCCGTGGCCACCCTCGCCTCCACCGTGCTGCTGTACCTCGTCATCCCCAAAGGCTTCTTCCCGGTGCAGGACACGGGCGTGCTCCTGGGCATCTCCGAGGCCCCGCAGACCATCTCCTTCCCCGCCATGGCCGAGCGGCAGCAGACCCTCGCCGCGGAGATCCTCAAGGATCCGGCCGTGGAGAGCCTGTCTTCCTTCATCGGCATCGACGGCACCAACACCACGCTCAACAGCGGGCGGATCCAGATCAATCTGAAACCCCTGGAGGAGCGCGGCCTCAGCGCCACGGAAGTCATCCACCGCCTCCAACCCCAGCTGGCCAAGATCGAGGGCATCCGCCTCTACCTCCAGCCCGTGCAGGATCTCACCGTCGAAGACCGGGTCAGCCGCACCCAGTACCAGTACTCCCTGGAAGACGCCGACCCCAAGGAGCTGGGCGAGTGGGTGCCCCGGTTCGTCGAGCGGCTCTCCGCCCTCCCCGAGGTGCGCGACGTGGCCAGCGATCAGCAGAATGCCGGGCTCCAGGTCCGCATCATCCTCGACCGCGCCACGGCCTCGCGCCTGGGCATCACCCCCCAGATGCTGGACGACGCGCTCTATGATGCCTTCGGCCAGCGGCAGGTCTCCACCATGTTCACGCAGCTGAACCAGTACCGGGTGGTGCTGGAGGCCCACCCCGGCCAGTACCAGCGGCCGGAGGACCTCCAGGCCATCTACGTGCGCTCAGCCTCAGGCGGGTCGGTGCCCCTAAACGCCTTCACCCGCATCGAGACCGTCACCGCCCCCCTGGCCGTGAACCACCAGGGCCAGTTCCCCACGGCCACGGTGTCCTTCAACCTGGCCCCAGGCGCCTCCCTGGGCGACGCCGTGAAGGCCATCCAGAGGGTCCGCAGCGAAATCGACCTGCCGCCCAGCATCAAGGCCGGCTTCCAGGGCACGGCCCAGGCCTTCGGCGCCTCGCTCTCGAACACGCCGTTCCTCATCCTGGCCGCGGTGCTGACGGTGTACATCCTGCTGGGCGTGTTGTACGAAAGCTACATCCACCCCATCACGATCCTGTCGACCCTGCCCTCCGCGGGTGTAGGCGCCCTGCTCTCGCTCATGCTCTGCCAGACGGATTTCAGCGTCATCGCGCTCATCGGCATCATCCTACTCATCGGCATCGTGGAGAAGAACGCCATCATGATGATCGACTTCGCGCTGGAGGCCGAACGCAAGGACGGCCTGCCGCCGGAGGAGGCCATCTACCAGGCCGCCCTGCTGCGCTTCCGGCCCATCATCATGACCACCCTGGCGGCCCTGCTGGGCGGTGTGCCCCTGGCCCTGGGCACGGGCGTCGGCGCCGAGCTGCGCCGCCCCCTGGGCATCGCCATCGTGGGCGGCCTCATCTTCAGCCAGATCCTGACGCTCTACACCACACCCGTGATCTACCTGGCGTTCGACCGCCTCGCACGCCGCGTGCGCGGCGCGCGCCGGGCCCCAGCCGAATGAGCATCTCAACGCCGTTCATCCATCGCCCAGTGGCCACCACGCTGCTGACGGTGGCCCTGGCCCTGCTCGGCGCCATCGCCTACCAGTTCCTGCCGGTTTCGCCGCTGCCCCAGGTGGAGTTTCCCACCATCCAGGTGCAGGCGGGCCTGCCCGGCGCCAGCCCCGAGACCATGGCCTCCTCCGTGGCCACGCCCCTGGAGCGCCAGTTCGGGCGCATCGCGGGCATCACGGAGATGACCTCGGCCAGCTCCCTGGGCTCCACCAGCATCACCCTCCAGTTCGACCTCAGCCGGAACATCGACGCCGCCGGCCGCGATGTCCAGGCGGCCATCAACGCCGCCCGCGGCGACCTGCCTTCGAACCTGCCGAACAACCCCTGGTACCGGAAGGTGAATCCCGCGGATTCGCCCATCCTCATGCTGGCGCTGACCTCGAACCTGGTGCCCCGGGAGCGCATGTACGACGTCGCCTCCTCGGTGCTCCAGCAGAAGCTGTCCCAGATCCAGGGCGTGGGCCAGGTCTTCGTGTGGGGCGGCGCGCTGCCCGCCGTGCGCGTGGATGTGAATCCCGCGGTGCTCAACGCCCAGGGCATGGCCCTGGAGGACGTCCGCCTGGCCATCGCTGGAGCCAATATCAACCGGCCGAAGGGGGACATCGCCAACGGCGCCACCACCTGGTCCCTGTCCACCACGGACCAGCTGATGAAGGCCGCGGACTACCGGCCCCTGATCGTGCGCTACCGGAACGGCAATGCCGTGCGCCTGTCGGACGTGGCCCAGGTCACCGATTCGGTGGAGAACATCCGCAACCGCGGCCTGTCCAACGGCGTCCCCGCCATCATCGTGCCCATCTTCCGCCAGCCCGACGCCAACATCATCGAGACCGTGGACCGCGTGCGGGCCATCCTGCCCCAGCTCCAGGCTTCGCTTCCGCCGACCATCGAGCTGAAGGTGCTCATCGATGCCACCCGCACCATCCGGGCCTCGGTGAAGGATGTGCAGCTGGCCATGAGCATCTCCATCGGGCTGGTGATCTTGGTGGTGTTCGTGTTCCTGCGCAGCGTCCGGTCCACGCTCATCCCCAGCGTGGCGGTGCCCATCTCCCTCATCGGCACCTTCGGCGCCATGTACATGCTGGGCTACACCATCGACAACCTGTCGCTGATGGCGCTCACCGTGGCCACGGGCTTCGTGGTGGATGACGCCATCGTGGTGGTGGAGAACATCACGCGCCATCTCGAGGCAGGCATGCAGCCCATGGAGGCCGCCCTCCACGGCGCGAAGGAGATCGGCTTCACGGTCGTCTCCATCAGCATCTCGCTCATCGCCGTGTTCATCCCCATCCTGCTCATGGGCGGCATCGTGGGGCGGCTCTTCCGCGAGTTCGCCGTCACCCTCTCCGTGGCCATCCTGGTGTCCATGGTGGTGTCCCTCACCACCACGCCCATGATGTGCTCCCGCCTGCTGCGGCCCCACAGCGAGGAGCGCCATGGCCGGATCTTCCAGGCCACGGAACGCGCGTTCCAGTGGATCATGCGGCACTACGAGACCTCGCTGGCCTGGGTGCTGCGGCACCAGCGCTTCACCCTGACCCTCGCCCTGGGGACCATGGTCGCCACCGTGGGCCTGTACGTGGCCATCCCGAAGGGCTTCTTCCCCCAGCAGGACACCGGCCGCCTCACCGGCTCCATCCAGGCGGCCCAGGACATCTCCTTCGCGGGCATGGAGAAGCTGATGACGGGGTACGTGGCCATCGTGCAGGCCGATCCCGCCGTGGAGAACGTCACGGCCTTCATCGGCGGGGGCAACACCGGCCGCATGTTCGCCTCCCTGAAGCCGAACGATCAACGGAAGGAGACCGCGGACCAGGTCATCACCCGGCTGCGGGGCAAGACCGCCCACCTCCCCGGCGGCACCCTCTACATGCAGCCCGTCCAGGACATCCGCATCGGCGGCCGGCCCTCCAGCTCCCAGTACCAGTACACCCTCCAGGGCGACGATGCCCGCGAGCTGTTCGATTGGGCGCCGAAGGTGCTCCAGAAGCTCCGCACGGTGCCCCAGCTGGCCGATGCCAACACCGACCTCCAGAACAAGGGCCTCGAGGCCTCGCTGGTCATCGACCGGACCACCGCCTCGCGGCTCGGCATCACTCCCCAGGCCATCGACAGCACGCTCTACGATGCCTTCGGCCAGCGCTTCGTCTCCACCATCTACACCACCCTGAACCAGTACCACGTGGTGATGGAGGTGGACACGCCCTTCATGCAGACTCCCGACGGCCTGAGCCACACCTATGTGCGCTCCACCACCGGGAACCTGGTGCCCCTCAGCGCCTTCACACACTTGGAACGGCGGAACACGCCCCTCTCCGTGAACCACCAGGGCCAGCAGCCCTCCGTGACCCTGTCCTTCAACCTGCCCCCGGGCGTGGCCCTGGGCGATGCGGTGGCGGCCATCGACAAGGCCCAGCAGGAGATCCGCCTGCCCGGCACCATCCGCGGCAGCTTCATGGGCACGGCACAGGCCTTCAAGGCCTCGCTGTCGAACCAGCCCCTCCTGCTGGCGGCGGCCCTCCTGGTGGTCTACATCGTGCTGGGCATGCTGTACGAAAGCCTCATCCATCCGCTGACCATCCTGTCCACCCTCCCCTCCGCGGGCGTGGGCGCCCTGCTGGCGCTGCTGGCCTTCCGCACGGAACTGAGCGTCATCGCCTTCATCGGGATCATCCTGCTCATCGGCATCGTGAAGAAGAACGCCATCCTCATGATCGACTTCGCCATCGAGGTGGAGCGCCGGGAGGGCAAGACGCCGGAGGAATCCATCTTCCAGGCCTGCCTGCTGCGGTTCCGGCCCATCACCATGACCACCATGGCCGCCATGCTGGGGGGCCTCCCCCTGGCCATCGGCATGGGCACCGGCTCCGAGTTGCGCCGCCCCCTGGGCATCGCCATCGTGGGCGGCCTCCTCTTCAGCCAGCTCCTGACCCTCTACACCACCCCCGTGATCTACCTCTACATGGACCGGGCCCGGTTGCGGCGGGAGCGGTTCCGGGCTGGCCGGAAGGCCCCCATCCCCGCTTGAGCGATCTCCCCCCGGATGCGATCCTGGAAGGCTATGAAACTCGATCGGCTCGGCGACTTCCAACGCACCCACCGCAACGGCGACCTGCGCCTCGACCATGTGGGCCAGTCCGTGTGCCTGCTCGGCTGGTGCCGCCGGGTGCGGAACCTCGGTTCCCTCGTCTTCCTGGATCTCCGCGACCGCTGGGGCCTGGTGCAGCTGGTGGCCAACGAGGAGACCGCGGACCCCGAGCTGCTGGCCAAGCTCAAGGCCGTGCGCAGCGAGTTCGTGCTCGCCGCCGAGGGCGTGGTGGCCGAACGGGAGAGCAAGAACCCCAACATGGCCACCGGCGATGTCGAAGTGCGCCTGACGGGCCTGCGGATCCTCAATACCTCCGCCCCCCTCCCCTTCCCCCTTGAAGATGAGGGTGTGGGCGAAGACCTGCGCCTCACCTACCGGTTCCTGGATCTGCGCCGCGAGCAGCTCCAGCGGAACCTGGCGCTCCGCAGCGAAGTGGCGAACCTCACCCGGAACCACTTCCGGGAGCTGGATTTCATCGAGGTCGAAACGCCCATCCTCACCAAGTCCACGCCCGAGGGCGCCCGGGACTACCTGGTGCCCAGCCGCGTCCACGCCGGCGAGTTCTTCGCCCTGCCCCAGAGTCCCCAGCTCTTCAAGCAGCTGCTCCAGGTGGGCGGCTTCGAGCGCTACGTCCAGATCTGCCGCTGCTTCCGTGACGAGGACCTGCGTGCCGACCGCCAGCCCGAGTTCACTCAGATCGATATCGAGATGAGCTTCGTGCGACAGGAGGATGTCCAGGGCGTCATCGAGCCGCTCATGGTCAAGCTGGCCAAGATGGTCGGCAAGGACGTGGCCGCGCCCTTCCCCCGCCTGCCCTACCGGGACGCCATGGCGTGGTATGGCTCCGACAAGCCCGACCTCCGCTGCGGCGTGAAGATCCAGGATGCCACCAGCCTGTTCGCGGCCAGCGGCTTCAACCTCTTCCGCGCCGCCGCCGAAAGCGAGGGCCAGCGCCGCGTCCGGGCCCTGTTCTTCCCCGGTGAGGCCGCGGGCTCCCTGAGCCGCAAAGTGCTGGACGGCTACCAGGAGCAGGCCAAGCAGCTGGGCGCCGGCGGCCTCCCCTACGCCAAGTGGGGCAAGGACGGCCTCTCTAGCAGCTTCAAGAAGTTCCTCGACTCGGACGCGGAAGCGGCCCTGAAGGACCACTTCCGCGCCAATGGTGAGGGACTGGCCATCTTCGCGGTGGGCACGGACCCCCAGACTTCCAAAATCCTTGGAGACCTCCGCACCAAAATCGCGACGGACCTTGCCGCCCTCGAAAAAGATCCGGCCCTTTCCGCGCTTTTTCATGACAAAAACGCGTACGCGTTTTTGTGGGTCGTGGATTTCCCCCTGCTGGAGTGGAGCGAGGAAGCGCAGCGCTTCGTCGCCTGCCATCACCCCTTCACCAGCCCCCATCCCGATGACATGGATCTGCTGGAGACGGATCCGGGCCAGTGCCGCGCCGTGGCTACGACCTGGTGCTCAACGGCTTCGAGGTGGGGGGCGGCAGCATCCGCATCCATGATGCGGAGACGCAGAACCGCATGTTCCGGACCATCGGCATCGGCCCCGAGGAGGCCCGCCAGAAATTCGGCTTCCTGCTGGATGCCCTCAGCTACGGCGCTCCGCCCCACGGCGGCCTGGCCCTGGGCCTGGACCGGCTGGTCATGCTCCTGGCGGGCGAGGACAACATCCGCGAGGTCATCGCCTTCCCCAAGACCGCCCAGGCCCGCTGCCTCATGACGGACGCGCCCGGCCCCGTGGACGAGCGCCAGCTCCGCGAGCTGCACCTCATGCAGGACGCGAAGCAGACCTACCGCGTGGGCGCCGTGTTCTTCGAGAGCGCCGAGGGTGGCGTCGACGCTGCCAAAAGAGGGGAGTTGCGCGGCCAGGCCCTCCACCAGATCGGCCAGATGACCCCGCGGCAGGCCCAGGGCCTCGTCACCCTCGACGCCCAAGGCCAGATCCTCGATACCCAGACCCTCAGCGGGCCGACCTTCGAGTTCTGAGGCCCACGAACACCCAGGCTCCTATTTCCCCTGGCCCCGTCCGGCCAAGAGGTTATTTTGGCGGCATGGACACGACGCTGGATGTCCGTGCGGCTGCGGTGGCCGGAATTTTCTACCCTCGAGAGAGTGGCGAGTTGAGCCGTTTCATCCAGGCGATGTTCGCCGATGCGGCCGGGGCGAGCCCCTGGCTCCGCCCGCCCAAGGCCCTGATCGTCCCTCATGCGGGCTACATCTATTCCGGGCCCATCGCCGCCAGCGCCTATGCCCCCCTGAACCGGCTGCGGGGCATCATTCAGCGGGTGGTGCTGCTCGGCCCGGCCCACCACATGCCCGTATCCGGCCTGGCCCTGCCCGGGGCCTCGGCCTTCGACACCCCCCTGGGCCGGGTTCGCGTGGATGAGGCCGCCGTGGACCTCCTCCGGCCCCTGACCATGGTCACGACCAACCCGGCGGCCCACGCCCGCGAACATTCGATCGAAGTGCAGCTGCCCTTCCTCCAGCAGGCCCTGGGGACGTTCCAGCTGGTGCCGCTGGCCGTGGGCCAAGCCTCCGCGGCAGCCGTAGCGGAGGTGGTCGAGACCCTCTGGGGCGGGCTGGAAACCCTCATCGTCGTGAGTTCAGATCTCTCCCATTACCTTCCCTATGAACGCGCGCAGGAGATGGACCGCCATACCTGTGCCAGCATCTCAGGCCTGAATCCGCTGGCCAGCCACGAGCAGGCCTGCGGCGCCACGGCCGTGAACGGGCTGCTGCTGGCCGCCCGCCAGCACCGGCTGACGCCCCACCTGATGGACCTGCGCAACTCCGGGGACACCGCCGGGGACCACGACCGGGTGGTGGGTTACGCCGCGTTCGCGCTCACCCAGGAAGGCGCCCATGACCCATCCCCACTGGACCATTGACCGGGGTTCCACCCTGCTGGTGATCGCCCGCGGCGCCATCGCTGAACAGCTGGGCTTGGTGGGAGCGTCTGTCCCGACGGCAGGCTGGCTCGAAGAGCCCGGGGCCTCTTTCGTCACCCTCAAGCGTCATGGCTCGCTGCGGGGGTGCATCGGAACCCTGGCCCCGGGGCGGCCCCTGGGCGAGGACGTGGCCGAGAACGCCCGGCAAGCAGCCTTCCACGATGCCCGCTTCCCCCCCTTGGCCCAGAGCGAATTCGCCGATACCGAACTCGAGGTCTCCCTCCTCTCGCCGCTGGAACCGGTCCCCTGCGAAAGCGAGGCCCACCTGCTGGCGCGGCTCCGGCCCGGGGAGGACGGTCTGGTGCTGGAGTGGCGGGACCAGAGGGGCGCTTTCCTGCCGCAGGTCTGGGAACAGCTGCCGGACCCCGGCGACTTCCTCGCCCATCTGAAACGGAAGGCCGGGCTCTCCATGGATTTCTGGAATGACGGGATCCGGTTCGCCCGCTTCACCGTGACCCGGTTCCATGAAGAGGCCGGGGTGGAAAGCCGCGGGTGACCGCCATGAACGTCTCCCCCCATCCCGCCCGCTGGTGGCATCGCCTCGAGGATGGGCGCCTCCAATGCGACCTCTGCCCCCGGGACTGCAAACTGGGCGAGGGTCAGCGCGGCGCCTGTTTCGTCCGCCAGAACCTGGCCGGCGGAATGGTCCTGACCACCTACGGCCGCTCGTCCGGCTTCGGCATCGATCCCATCGAGAAGAAACCTCTGAACCATTTCCTGCCGGGCTCGCGGGTGCTGTCCTTCGGCACCGCGGGCTGCAACCTCATGTGCAAGTTCTGCCAGAACTGGGATATCAGCAAGTCGAGGGACATGGACCGGCTGCAGGAGCAGGCCTCCCCGGAAGACATCGCCGAGGCCGCCGAAGCCTCGGGTTGCCAGAGCGTCGCCTTCACCTACAACGACCCTGTGATCTTCGCGGAATACGCCATGGATGCGGCCGAGGCCTGCCACGCGCGGGGCCTCCAGACCGTCGCCGTGACCGCTGGCTACATGCACGCGGAGCCCCGGCGGGCGTTCTACGCGAAAATGGATGCCGCCAACGTGGACCTCAAGGCCTTCACGGATGCCTTCTATTCCCGGCTCTCCGCGGCCCACCTCCAGCCTGTCCTGGATACCCTCCGCTACCTCCGGCACGAAACGGACACCTGGCTCGAGATCACCACCCTCCTCATCCCCGGCCAGAACGATTCCAGCGATGAGATCGCGGCGCTGTCGGACTGGGTTGCCCGGGAGCTGGGCCCGGATGTCCCCCTGCACTTCAGCGCCTTCCACCCGGACTACAAGATGACCGACCTCCCCCGGACGCCCGCGGCCACCCTCACCCGGGCGCGGGCGATCGCCCTCGCCGCCGGGCTCCGCTACGTCTACACCGGCAACGTGCACGACCTCCCGGGCGGCACGACCCATTGCCCCGCCTGCCGGACCCCGCTCATCGTCCGCGACTGGTACCGGATCGAAACCAACCGCCTGGCCCAGGATGGCCGCTGTCCGGACTGCGGAACCGTGATCCCCGGGCACTTCGAGCCGGTGCCACGCGCTTCATGCGTACGAACCTGAGGGTGCCATTCCAGTCAATGCCTGCCCGGTATGCGTCCTTTCAGGCCGTGGCCGCCTGTCTGGCGAACCAGTGGTACAGGGCGATGACGCGGTTATAGAAACTCGTGCGCACCTGTTCCACCACGCCGAGCACCTTGGTGGCACCGATGCCTACGTTGCCGCAGAAATAGAGGTATTCCCCATCGGCCGAAGCCTGGATCACCATGGTGAGTTTGAGGGAGCCCGGCCCAAGCACGGGCAGGATTCCCCACCAGACTCGCTCGACGTTGCTCATGGTGAGTTCGATGCTGCCACCTTCGTGGCTCTTCACCATCACCTACAGGTTTTGCCGGACGGCGCAAGCCTCCTCCCCGTGCGGGCTGTCTCCCTGTCGCTTGGGGGGCCCGACCCAAGGCTGCGCCGTACACAAAATCCAGGCGATGCACCCTCGATAGCGGGATCACCCATCCATTGATTAGATTTGATTTAGAAAACACAAACGAAGGACCTGGCCACGCTTTGAGGTTCCCCGGACCCTTTACCATTCCTTCCAGTTCTTGGAGTTGTGATCAAATTGAGACAGAGCGAATGAACCCTTCCCGGGAGAGCCGACATGCCCAACATTGCCTCCATCCTGAAAGAAGAAATCCTCCGGCTCGCCAGGAAGGAGGTTCGTGCTGAACTCGAGAGCCTCAAGAAAGCCTCAGCCCAATACCGCAGCGAGATCGCACAGCTGAAGCGGCGTGTGGACCAGCTTGAGAAGCAGCAAGCACGTGTCTCGAAGAAGATCCTCAAGAAGCCGGAAACCCCGGCCGGCGAGGAAGGCGCCACACGCCTTCGCTTCAGCGCGAAACGCTTCGCGGTTCAGCGCAAGAAGCTCGGACTCTCCGCCCAGGATATGGGGCTGCTGCTTGGCGTCTCGGGCCAGACCATCTACCACTGGGAGGCCGAGAAGAGCCGCCCCAGGCAGGCCCAGTTGGTGGCGATCGCAGCCTTGAGGAAGGTCGGGAAGCGTGAGGCCAAGGCCAGGTTGGCTGAGTTGGCAAACCCAGCGGCCAAAGAAAGCTGAGATCCCAGCCGGGCGGTTCATCCCGTTCGCGCGGACCCTTCTTTGAGATTGAATGGGTCGCATCCGTTATAGCCCGGCGTCAAAGCATGTCGATTCATTTTGGCTTTTCGGTGGCCACCTTCGTCAGGGTCTGTCTATACTTGGCAGCCCAAGGACTTCTGCGTGTAGACAGGAGGCCGCAATATGTCTTTTGCGAATTCCGTGACAGGGAGCCTAGACCCCGATTTCAGGGCCCTGTTTGAATCCGTGCCGAGTCTGTACCTCGCCCTTGACCCAAGCCTGACCATTGTGGCCGCAAGCGATGCTTACCTTTCGGCTACGCTGACCCGCCGTGAGGAAGTTCTTGGCCGGGGCATCTTCGAGGTGTTCCCAGACAACCCGGATGATTCGACTGCGACCGGGGTGGCCAACCTCAGGGATTCGCTCCAGCGGGTCCTGTCCCTTAAGCGGGCTGATGTGATGGCCGTGCAGAAGTACGACATCCAGCGGCCTGTCTCGGAAGGAGGGGGCTTCGAGGAACGGTATTGGAGCCCTATCAATACTCCGGTCCTGTCCCCGCATGGCGATGTCCGCTTCATCATTCATCGTGTGGAAGATGTGACTGAATTTGTCCGCCTGAAAGAAGCTCATCGCACCCAGATAGACCTAGCGGAGGTGCTAAAGGGACAGGCCTCCCACATGGAGGCGGAGGTCTTCCAACGAGCCCAGGAAATCCAGGATGCAAACCGGCAGTTGCGGGAGCTCCATGCACACCTTGAGGCGCGTGTGGAGGAGCGGACGGCGGAGCTTCTGCAGGCCAATGAGGCGCTGTTGCGCAGCGAGGAACAACTCCGCCAGGCCCAAAAGTTGGAGGCTGTTGGCAGGCTGGCTGGTGGCATCGCCCACGACTTCAACAACCTGTTGACTGTGGTCTTCAGCGCCTCCCAGATGCTTGAAATGCATATCGGTAAAAACCGAAACCTTGAAGCGATCCTACTGGCCTCTGAACGTGCCGCGAAATTGACGCGCCAACTTCTCGCTTTCAGCCGTCAACAGCTCTTGGTCCCGCAGGCCCTCGACCTCAACGCATCGCTTGAGGGCATCAGTCCGATCCTGCATCGGCTCCTGGGTGAGGATGTCGAGCTCGAGGTCAAATGCTCCCCAAATCTCCGGACCGTCTTCGCGGATCCGAGCCAGATCGAGCAGGTGGTCATGAATTTGACGATCAATGCGCGGGACGCCATGCCGGACGGCGGAAAACTCACCGTGGAAACCGCCAATGTCGACCTTGATGCGGCCTATGCGAGTGAGCATGACGGCGTCACGCCAGGTCCACATGCCATGCTGGCCGTCAGCGACACTGGCCACGGCATGGATAAGGCTACGCAGGCACGGATCTTCGAACCCTTCTACACGACGAAGGGCCCAGGGAAGGGAACAGGCCTCGGTCTATCCACCGTCTTCGGGATTGTGAAACAGAGCCAGGGCCACATCTGGCTCTACAGTGAACCTGGCGTCGGTTCGACCTTCAAGCTCTACTTCCCGGAGATCCATGGGGAGGATCAGCCATCCTCCGGGCCGGTAGTCACCGGGGTGGCCGATGAGGGCGGGAATGAAACCATCCTGCTGGTAGAGGACGAAGAGCACGTCCGCGAAGTGGCGGGGACCATCCTGCGACAGGCGGGTTACACGGTCCTGGAGGCGCAAAACGGGGAGGGGGCCCTTGCTCTCTGCGCCCAGTACCTGGATCGGATTCACCTGCTCATCACCGACGTGATCATGCC
>DASXUH010000005.1:0-14107 GCA_036504935.1 Geothrix sp.
TCAAGCCCGGTAGTTCGGCATCACCTGGCCCTTGGCCCATTCGAAGATGAGGCTGGTCTGGATGTGGGCCACCTCGGGACGGGTGGTGAAGGCATCCAGGGCCAGGTCGCGCAGGTGGTGGGCGTCCCGCACGGCTACATGCACCTGGAAGTCGTGGGTGCCCGCCACGTGGAAGACCGATAGCACTTCGGGCAGCCCCAGGGCGTGCTTCCAGAAGGCCTTCACCTGGGCGCGGCTGTGCTGGCGCAGCTGCACGGCGATGAGGGCCTGGAGGCCGACACCCAGAGCCTGGGGATCCACCTCTGCATGGGCGCCCCGGATGATGCCCTCGGAACGCAGGCGTTGCACCCGGGCCAGACAGGAGGACGGCGCCAGACCCACGGCTGCGGCCAGTTCCTTATTGGACAACCGGGCATCCTTCTGGAGAAGGGTCAAAATATCGCAGTCGATTCGGTCCAGGTTCATGAATGCCATTGTTTCACGAAATAAATTCGAGAGATTGGCGAATCTTTGAAACCTACATTGTGGACAGGAGTATCCCCATGTCCAAGCCCATCGCCTCCACGTCGATCGAGACCCAGGCCGTCCACGCCGGCCGCGAGATCCTCCACGAGCAGGGCATCCATGCCATGCCCATCGACCTGAGCAGCACCTACCCCCTCCACGACCTGGATGAGGGCGGCCGCAGCCTGGAGGCCATGGCCATGGGCGGTCTGCCCATCGGAAGTCCCGTCTACTCCCGGCTCTACAACCCGACAGTGGCCCGCTATGAGCAGGCCCTGGCGCAGTTGGAGGGTGCCGAGGAAGCCGTGGCCTTCGGCTCTGGCATGGCGGCAGTGACCGCCTCCCTCATGGCAGCCAAGCAGCGCGGCGGCCATATCGTGGCGGTGCGTCCCATCTATGGCGGCACCGATCACCTGCTGGCCTCGGGCATGCTTGGCCTCGAAGTGACCTGGGCCGAGGCCGACGGCATCGCTGCCGCGATCCGCTCCGATACGGCCCTGGTCATCGTGGAATCCCCCGCCAACCCGACCTTGGCCCTGCTGGATCTGGACGATGTGGTGCGCCAGGCCGGCAAGGCGCCCGTGCTGGTGGACAACACCTTCGCCACGCCCATTCTCCAGAACCCCATCAAGCACGGCGTGACACTGGTCCTCCACAGCGCCACGAAGTTCCTGGGCGGCCACGGCGATGTGCTGGCGGGCCTGGTGGCCACCAACAACGACTGGGCCACGGAGCTGCGCAAGGTCCGCGTCATCACGGGCAACGTGCTGCACCCGCTGGCGGCCTATCTGCTGCACCGCGGCCTGCCCACGCTGCCCCTGCGCGTGCGCGCCCAGCAGGAGGGCGCCCAGGTCATCGCCGAGCGCCTGGCCAAGCACCCCGCGGTCTCCGCCGTCTACTTCCCCGGCCTGCAGGGCCAGGATCCCAAGGGCCTCCTAGGCCGCCAGATGAAGGGTCCCGGCTCCCTCATGGCCTTTGAGTTGAAAGGTGGCTTCGAGGCCGCCTCCGTGGTGATGGCCGAAGTGAAGCTCATGACGCCCGCGGTGTCCCTGGGCAGTGTGGACACGCTCATCCAGCACCCGGCGGCCCTCACCCACCGCGTCGTGGACGCCGAGTCCCGCGAGCACAGCGGCGTCTCCCAATCCCTCATGCGCCTCTCCGTGGGATTGGAGAGCCCCGGGGACCTGTGGGCGGATCTGGAGCAGGCCCTGGCGAAGGCCATGGCGCGCCAGGCCGTTGCGTCCGCGCGCTGACTGTCTCGACAGAATCTCCGGGAGCAGGGATTGACCCGGGTCGTATGCTGAGGGGTCCCCACCTCGGAGCGATCCATGGCTTCGCATGACGGCCTGATCCATCTCCACTGCGGTGACGCTTCTGCGGAGGTGCACCGGCGGTCCGGCTTGCCCGGTTCCGTGCGCATCTGGCGCGACTCCCCGGCGGTGGGCCCCTGGACGGCGGATGCCTCCCGGCTGCCGGGCCTGCGGGTCGCCTGGTGGGGCCTGCCTGCGGACGAGGTGCCAGCGCGGCTCGTCCTTGAGGATCTGGGGGGCACTGCGGAACCGGTCTTGTGGTTCGGTCCGGACCCCTGGGAACAGGCCTGCCTGCTGTGGGTATTGGCGGAGCTGCCGGAGGGCTCCCTCTCGGACCTGGTCCCTCTCGATCGCAACGTGGCCCAGCTTCCGCCCGCCGCTCTGCCCGGCCTCTTCGTCCAGCGGATCCTGCTGGATGAAGACACCCTCGTCCAAGCCCGGAGTCTCTGGGGTGGCTTCCTCGAGGGGGGGTGGGGCGCCCTGGCGGGCTGCGGCATCTCTGCGCTGCCATGGCTGGCCCGGGCCCTGGCGAGGCTGGCGGAGGACCATCCCGTGGAGGGCCCCGGCCGCACCCGCATGCAGATCCGGGGACTGCTGGATCAGGGGGTTCAGGCGTTGCCGGCCCTCATGGCGGGGCTCCAGAAACTGGAGGACCCCCGTCACGGCGCCTGGTACGGCGATCGCTTCGTGGCGAAGGTGGTGGAGTCCATGGAGGCGCGGCTAGGCTGAAACAGCCGCTATGACCTTCGCCCCGCTCCCCCTCTCTTCCAAGGTCACGGTCCTTCGGGGCCTGGGACCGGCACGGGCGGTGGCCCTGCAGGAGGCGGGGATCGACTCGCTTCGGGACCTGCTGTGGAGCCTGCCCTACCGCTTCGTGGACCGCGGCAGCCTGCGCCCCCTGGGCGGCCTGGAGTTGCGGGGCCTGGAGCCCGCGGAACCGGGGATCGTCACCGTCCTGGGCACCCTGCGCGACCTGCGGCAGAGCACCACGCGGGTGCAGCGCATGGCCCTCACCGAAGCCCTGCTGGAGGACGGCACTGGCAGCCTGCGCCTCATCTGGTTCAACCAGCCCTATCTGGCCCGCGCCCTGAAGGTGGGCGACCGCTTGCTGGCCTTCGGTCCGCTTTCCGTGGGCCGCCATGGCCTGGAGATGCGGAGCCCGCAGTTCGAGTTGATGGGCCGGGGTGAGGACATCGGCTGGGTCCGGCGGTTCCTGCCCCTGTACCGCAAGCTGGGTCCCCTCCCGGGCCGGGCGCGCCAGAAGCTGGTGCAGGAAGCCCTGGAGCGGGCCCACGCGGCGGAGGAGTGGCTGCCCCTGGAACTGGCGAAGGATCTGCCGGACAGCATGACGGCCTTCCGTCTCCTGCACGATCCGCCGGACGACAGTGATTCCGCTCTGCTGGATTCATGCACGTCGCCCGCCCACCAGCGGCTGGCGGCAGAGGAGCTGTTCGCGTTCTCCCTGGGAGTGGCCCTGCGCCGCGCCGGGCGTCTCAAGCGCAAGGGCCTGGTGGTGCCCACCTCACCGGAGCTGCGCGAGCGGCTGAGGTCCTTCTTGCCCTTCCACCTCACCGGCGCCCAGCGGCGGGCCTTCAAGGAGATCGTGGGCGACCTCACCTCGGGCCGGGTGATGAACCGGCTGCTCCAGGGCGACGTGGGCAGCGGCAAGACACTGGTCGCGCTGCTCTCCATGGCCATGGTCGCGGAAACGGGCGGGCAGGGGGCCGTGCTGGTGCCCACCGAAGTGCTGGCCCGCCAGCACGCCGCCAGCTTCCGGCGCTACCTGGGCGGCCGCGCTGATTCCCTGCAGCTGTTGCTGGGAGGCATGAAGGCGGCGGAGAAACGGGCGGCCCTGGCCCGCATCGCCAGCGGCGAAGCCCGCTATGTGGTGGGCACCCACGCGCTGTTCCAGGAGGCCGTCACCTTTCACAAACTCCAATTGGTGGTGGTGGACGAGCAGCACCGCTTCGGCGTAAAACAGCGCGAGGCCCTGAAGGAGAAAGGTGGCGATCCACACTGGCTGGTGATGAGCGCCACGCCCATCCCGCGCTCCCTGGCCCTGGCGGTCTTCGGCGACCTCGACCAGAGCGTGCTGGACGAGTTGCCTCCCGGGCGCCAGCCCATCACCACGAAACTGCACAAGCCCGAATTCGCCGAGCGGGCCTGGGAGCAGGTGCGGCGCGAGCTGGCCGAGGGCCGCCAGGCCTTCGTGGTGAGCCCGAGCATCGATCCCTCCGACGAGGGGAAAGTACAGCTTCGGGACATCCAGGCGATGGAAGCCCTGCTCCGAGGGCTCTTCCCCGACGAGGGCATTGAAGTGGTCCACGGCCGCCTCAAGGCTGACGAGATGGCCGCGCGCATGGGGCGCTTCATCTCGGGCCAGGCGAAGATCCTGCTGGCCACCACGGTCATCGAGGTGGGCGTGGACGTGCCCAACGCCACCGTGATGGTGGTGGACCACGCCGAGCGCTTCGGCCTCAGCCAGCTCCACCAGCTGCGGGGGCGCGTGGGCCGGGGCGCGCACCGCAGCCACTTCCTCATGATCAGCGGTTCCGAGACGGAGCGCCTCCAGACGCTGGTGGAGACCCAGGACGGCTTCCGCATCGCCCAGCGGGACCTGGAGCTGCGCGGCCCAGGCGAGTTCTTCGGTGTGCGCCAGGCCGGACTGCCCCAGTTCCAGGTGGCGGATCTGGTACGGGATCGCCGCCTGCTCGCCCGCTGCCGCGAGGCCGCCGAGCGCGCCCTGGCCCTCGGCCTCAGCGAAGCCCAGGGCGAATGGCTCAGACGGGAGCAGGTGAGGCTGCGGCTGGCCGAAGTGAGCTGAAAGACCTTTTTGGCCCGGGAAGGGCCCCGGGGGGCTTCCGCCTGCTGCCATTGAGCCTAAATTGAGCATCAATGTTTCTCGATGGCCCTCTGGGGCCCGGGCTGGGATAGGACTGTCTATCGCCAAGTGTTGAATCCATTCGCAAACCTGCCCAATGACCTCAGCCACCTAGGGGAGGAAACCCTATGAAATCCCCATCGCGGAAAGGACTCTGGGCGCTGTTCGCAGCGGCTTTCCTGATTCTGACGCTCGCCGGCTGCCGGGGTTCCTCGGGGCAGAACGGCCTCAACGGAACCAACGGCACGAACGGGATCAATGGCGCGCCCGGCCCCGCCTATGCCATTGATGCCACCACCTACACGGCCAATGAGTGGGGCGCCCTGACCCTCAAGGCCACCCTCACCAGCATCAGCAGCAGTTCACCACCCGTGGTGACCTTCAAAGTGACCGATGGCCACAACGTGCCGGTCAAGGGCCTCGGCTTCACGAGCAAGGCCTCCACGTTGGCTTACGCCAACTACGCCAACATGGCCTTCGGGCTGGCGAAGCTGGTGCCCGGGACCAACGGGAGTCCGAGCACCTGGGTCAACTACATCGTGACGGCCAATCCCACGGCCTCTGCGCCCACCACCTGGACCCCCACCCGGCCCACCACCGACAACATCGGGACCCTGGTGGACAATGGCGATGGTTCCTACGTCTACACCTTCCGCCGCGACATCACCCAGACCCAGGCGCTGCTGGACGCGGCCACATACTCCGGCAACAACCTCCAGGCGGACCTGGGCGACGTCAGCTACAATGCCAGCCAGACGCACCGGCTGACCATCTTCGTGGGCGGCACCGCCCGGGGGACGGGGACCAATACTTCGGACGGCTCCAACAGCGGTGTGGTCGCCGTGCCCATCCTGAACCCCGCCAACACGGCCTACGATTTCATTCCCGCCACCGGGGCCGCGGTCGGGGCCGCCGACGCCCAGCGGGAGATTGTCAAAGTTTCCGCCTGCTTCAGTTGCCACGCCAAGTTCGAGTTCCACGGCTCCGGCCGCCAGGACACCCGCTACTGCGTGATCTGCCACAACGACCAGCGCAAGTACGGGCGGGCGGAAGCTACGCTGACCGCCACCACAGTCTCCGGCGAGACCGGGAAGCTGGCCGGCCATGCCTCGGGGGACTTTCCCGCCTTCATCCACCGGATCCACCGGGGCGAGCTGCTGGCCCGGACCGGCTATTCCTACGGCGGCATCGCCTTTAATGAAGTCACGTATCCCCAGGACCACCGCAACTGCGTAAAGTGCCACACGGCAGGCCCGGCCACCCCCCAGGGCGACAACTGGTTCAACCAGCCCAGCCGCTTCTCCTGCGGCGGATGCCACGATGCCATCGACTGGGCGACCGGAGCCAATCACCCAGGCGGGGCCGCGCTGGCGGACAACAACTGTTCAAGCTGCCACGGCGCCGCGGGTATCAAGCTGACCCACCTGCCCGTGGTGCCGCCGGATCCCGCCAACATCTGGAACACGGGCGGGACGAACAACAACACCAATGCCTCCTCGGTGGCCGCCTTTGTGGACAACCTGCCCCAGGGGGCCAGCCGGGTGACCTGGGATCTCAAGAGCGTGACCCTCAACGCCAGCGCCAAGCCGGTCTTCACATTCCGGTTCCTTAAGGACGGCGTGCCGGTGGTCTTCAACACCTATGCCGCCGGGATGGTCACCGAACTGATGGACAGCTTCGTGGGAGGGCCCAGCTTCTACATCGCCTTCTCAGTGCCCCAGGATGGCATTGCCAATCCAGCGGATTGGAACGCCACGGCCAGCACCTACCTCAAGAACATCTGGCGGGGCGATGGCCTTGACATGGGCGGGGCAGCGCTCGCGGCCTCCGCCCAGGGCACCCTCAGCGCCACGCCAGACGCCAACGGCTACTACACGCTCACGATGACGGGCGTGGTCATTCCCACCACTGCGGGCATGGTCACGGGCGGCATCGGCTATACCTACGGCCTGACCCTCACCCAGCCCCTGACCCAGACCAATGTGCCGAACTATCCATACATCCCGCGGGTCGCGGGCACGGCGGGCACCGGGCAGGGCGGCGTGAGCGTGCCGGCCCCCAACGTCTCGAAGGTCATCAGTGGCCCGCTGCCGGCCGGCTTCCCGCTCAACGCCGGGAGCACCACCACGGGGCCGGCGAACACCCCTCGCCGAACCATCGTGGCCAACGCGAACTGCCTCAACTGCCATGGCGCCATGGGCGTGTTCACCACGAAAGCCTTCCACGCGGGCCAGCGCAACGACCCCCAGACTTGCGAGTTCTGCCATAACGGGCAGCGCGTGAACAGCGGGTGGGGCGTGAACATGAAGGACTTTGTCCACGCCATCCACGGGGCTGCCAAGCGGGTGAACAAGTTCTCCTGGGAGACCTCGGGCGGCGCCACCTACTGGAAGACCACCTATCCGGGCGTGCTGAACAACTGCGAGGCCTGCCACATCCCCGGCAGCTATGACTTCGGCCTGTCCACCAATGCCGGTGAACTGCCCGACCTGCTCTGGACCACCGTCGCCACCGGCACCGTGCCCACGCCGGTGAACGTCATCATCAAGGGGACGGAGCCTATCCCCGGAGTCTACTGGTCACCCTTCGCCGCCGCGTTCGGCTCAGGCTTTGTCTTCGGCTCAGGTTTCAGCTACAACGCCAGCACGGGTGCCACCACGGCGGCCGCCGGCACCACCCTGGTGAACTCGCCCTACGTCGCGGCGTGTTCCAACTGCCACGACAGCCCCTTGGCCATCTCCCACATGCAGACCAACGGCGGCACCTTCTACGGCAGCCGTGCCAGCGTCACAGCGGGTGGCAAGTTCGTCCGGCAGGAGCAGTGCTTCCTGTGCCACTCCGCCGGCAAGATCGCTGATGTCCGGGCGGTCCACATGAACTTCAAGTGAGGGAACAGGGCCCTGGACGCCTCCGGTGCTACCTTTGACCCGGAGGCGTTCCATGCTGCTCGATGCGACTGTCCGTGCTGTGCTTGGGACCGAAGGCTCCGCGGCCTTCGTGACGAACGGAGCTGACGGGCCCCACCTAGTGGCGACGTGGCAGAGCTATCTCGAAATCCTGGACCATGAAACCCTGGCTTTTCCCGCCGGAGGCTACCGGATGACGGAGGCGAACCTCGCCCGGGATCCCTCGATCCAGATGATCATCGCCGATAAGCGCAGTCCCGCCGGGCCCGCCATCGGCTTCCGGCTGACGGGGACCGCTGAGGTGCAGTCGGGCCACGCGCTCCACGAGCGGCTGAAGGCGAAGTATCCCTGGTGCCGCGGTGCGCTGGTGATGCACGTGAAGCAGGTCGAACGGATACTCGGCTAGGGACAGAGGCCCTACTCTTTCTTCAGCCGCCCCGCGATCCGCTCCCGAAGCATCTCCGGAACCAAGTCTGTCAGATTGCCGCCCATGCTGCCGATTTCCCGGACGAAGCGGCTGCTCACGGCGCTGTACTTCTCCTTGGGCATGAGGAAGACGGTTTCCAACTCGGGGGCCAGCTTGCGGTTCATGAGCGCCATCTGGAACTCGTACTCGAAATCGCTGAAGGCCCGCACGCCGCGGATGATGAACTGGGCGTTCTGGGCTTTGGCGAAGTCCACCAGGAGGCCGTGGAAGGTGGTCACCTCCACCTGGGGCAGGGACGCGGTCAGCTCCTTCAGCATGGCGGCGCGTTCCTCGACGCTGAAGGCGGGAGACTTGGTGGGATTGTGGAGCACGGCCACCACGAGCCGGTCTACAAGCTTTGCGGCCCGCTGGATAAGGTCCCAGTGGCCGAGGGTCACGGGATCGAAGGAGCCTGGATAAATGGCCGACCGCACGAGAGCTCCAAGAGGATGGGGAACCAGCCTAGCGCAACCCAGCCGCGTTCTGGGTCAAAGGTCCACTGGACGCTTCAGCGCTTGAGGATCCAGGTTCGGAAGCGGCCCGCTCCTTCCACCTCGCACCAGCAGGGCGTGCCCTCCTGGCGGAACTGGTCCAGCAGGGGCTCTGGGCGGAAGGGGCTCAGGAGCTGCATCGCCTCGCCGGGGGCCAGGGTGAGCAAGGCCCGGCGGACGCGGGCCAGGGGATGGCCGCCTGCGGTCAGAAGGGCGTCGGCATCCAGGGTGGACCGCACGGAGCTGGCTCGCGCCCACTCGGGGCGAGTGTCCTCCATCGGGGTTGGTGTCCGCTCCTCCACGGGGCCGGCCTCTCCGGCCAGTTCCCGGAGGAAGCGCACCAGCTCGGCCGTGGGGAGGCCCGCCATGCGGGCTGCGTGTTCCACGGTGGCCAGCTTCGCCACGGTGCGGCGGAGGACGGGGTTGCGCAGCTTGGCGAACTCGGGGACGCGGGTGATGAGGGCCTCCTGCTGGTCCGGGTGGGCCGCTAGGAAGTCACCGATGCGGGTTTCAGGCGTGATGGCCATGGGCGCCTCAGGCTTCGTCGTACTGGAGGAGGCGGCGGTCGCCCTCGAGGGCGCGGAGGCGGGTGAGGTCCTGGGTGACCTCCAGGGTGCCGAGGTAGGCCCCGGCCTCGTCGCGCACGGCGAAGTAGCGGATATGGACAAACTTCCCCTGCATCTGGATCCAGAACTCCGCCACGGTCTGGCGGCCCTGCTTGAAGTCGTTCAGGATGCGCTCGACCATATCCATGCTCTTGGGCGGGTGGCAGTGCTTCACCTCCCGGCCCAGGATGGTGCGGCTGCGGGCGAAGACGCGGTCGGGGCCCTCGCTGAAGAAGGCCACGCGGTCGTCCGCGTCCACGAAGGTGATGTCCACGGGCAGACTGGAGAAGATGCCGATGAGCTGCTGGAAGCTGAGGGAGCCGCTGGGAAAAGCCACGGCCGAGGCCGCGGGCAGCTGGATGGGAGCCTCGGGCAGGGTGGCCACCGGTGGCGTGTAGCCCGTGGCGGGCTCCACCAGGCACCAGCCGTACCGGGGGCTGTCCCGCCAGACCTCGCCCCACTCCTCCTCGGTGAACAGGCCCAGGCACATGGGCAGGAGGATGGTCTCCTCCTTGTAGACCATGGACTCCAGCGCCGCCAGGGCGGGGCGCAGCACCGTGGGGGCGAGGATCTTCAGCTCGGCGCCGCTGAGGTTCTCCTCCCGCAGCACCTCGATGGCCCCCTTGAGGAGGTCGCGCACCTCGTCATCCTTGGCCCACATGACCTTGGAGGGCCCCGTGTTGCCATGGCGCTCCAGGATGGAGAAGACCAGGTGCTCCTTGCGCTGGTAGTGCTTGTCCACATCCATCAGGGCGTTGAAGGCCGCCAGCACGGTCAGGCGCTCGGCGGCGGGGTATGTCTGGTCGGCCACGGCTTCCAGCACTCCCACGCCCTCCCGGGCCGTCCGGATGGCGCCCTCCAGGGCCCGGTTCTCCCGGCGGAAGGTGTCCACGGGATGGCCCGCTGGCAACTCCTGGGGCGCCTGGGGCTTGGCCACGGCGTCCTGCAGAACCTCGGCGTGAAGGTCGCACATGGACTTCACCTCCTCGGGGCTCATGCCGTCGGCCATGAGCGATTGCTCCATGGCGGCGATCTCATTGGCATCCACCTCGCCCACCAGGTGGGCCAGTCGCGCCCTCACTTGGGCGGGGGCCTCCCCCCGGTGCAGATGCAGGATGATCTCCTTGAGGGTGGCGATCCGGTGGTCCCGGTTGTTGAGGAGTTCACTCATGGTTTCGATCTCCGGAAGAAAAATTATCATACTAAAAGAATCAACTATTCCTAAATGTGATTTCCGTCGCCTGGGGCGCGGTCCCCGGACCGGGAGGGTCCCTGGTCCCGGTGCTAGAGTGGGGATATGAGCGACAAACTGAGCGTCGGGCTTCTCTTTGGCGGGGAATCCCCCGAGCACGAGGTCTCCATCGTCACGGCCCGGGCCATCGCCGAGCACCTGGATTCCGCCCGTTTCCAGGTGCGGCCCATGGGCATCGCCCGGAATGGCGTGTGGGCGGTTCTGGGCGATCCCTTTGCCCGGCTGGCGGCCGGTGAGCTGCCTGAGCACAGCGGCCATCCCTTCCTGCCCTTGGAGACGGGGGCCGAAGCGGCGCTGCTGCCGGACCTCTTCTTCAATGCCCTGCACGGGGCGGGCGGCGAGGACGGCCAGATCCAGGGCTATCTGGAATTGCTGCACCGGCCCTACACGGGGGCGGGCCTGCTGGCCATGGCCGCAGGCATGGACAAGTGGATCACCAAGCGTCTCTGGGAATCGGAAGGCCTGCCTGTGGTTCCCTACGTGGGGCTCACCGAGGAACGCTGGCAGCGCGAGCAGGCCGTATGCCTTGCGGAATGCGCGAAGCTGGGCCTGCCCCTGTTCGTGAAACCGGCCAACCTGGGCAGCAGCATCGGCGTGGAGAAGGTGAAGCGTGCCGAGGATCTGGCCGGGGCCCTGGGCCGGGCTTTCACCTTCGATCGGCGGGTGCTGGTGGAGCAGGGACTGGATGTCCGGGAGATCGAGGTGGCGGTGCTGGGGGGCGACGAGCCCCTGGTGTCGAAGCCGGGCGAGGTGATCGTGGCGGACGAGTTCTACACCTTCGAGGACAAGTACCTCCACGGCAAGAGCCGGACAGAGATTCCCGCCAACATCCCTGAGGAACTGGCCGACCTGGTGCGGAAGCTGGCGGCCAAGGCCTTCGCAGCCTCGGATGGCTACGGCATGGCCCGCGTGGATTTCTTCCTGGAGCGGCTCAGCGGCCGGGTCTTCCTCAACGAGCTGAACTTCATCCCCGGATTCACCAGCATCTCCATGTATCCCAAGATGATGGCCGCCAGCGGCGTGCCCTATGCCGAGCTGCTGACGCGCCTCATCGACTTGGCGCTGGCCCGCCATGCCCAGACCGCCGTCAAGCAGAAGGGCTTCCAGTCTGGCAGCGACTGGTTCCGCAGCGCTCAGGGGTAAGCCGTCCCGGGCCAGGGGTGCCGGGATTCTGATGACCGCCGATAGCTGACAGCTGACAGCTCATTTCCACGTAGACTGTCTGCATGCATGCCCGTACCTGGCTCTCGGTGTTCTCCTTCCCCCTCGTGGCCGCCTTTACCCTGCCGGTAATCCAGCAGGGCGAGCAGGCCAGAACGCAACCCAAACCGGGGGTCAAAGCTCCGCCCCAGGATCCCCTGGCGGGCCTCTCCGATATCCAGGACGTGCTGGCCCTGGTGCAGCAGAACTACGTGGACCCTCCTGACATGGAGAAGGTCGTGGCCGGCGGCATCCAGGCCGTGCTCGAACGCTCCCACCCCATGAACGCCTACCTGTCGGCAGAGGACCTCCGCCTACCGGATCCTGGTCCCGCCGAGGTCGGCCTCGTGGTCGTGAAGCGTGGCATCTACGCCACGGTGCTGGCGGTGACGCCCGGTGGCCCTGCCGCCAAGGCGGGCATCCAGCCGGGCGACGTGATCCGCAAAGTGGACGGGGATTCGGTCGGCCTGCTCAGTGCCTGGGCCCTGGAGCGCCGCCTGTCCGGGCCGGATGGATCGACGCTGGACCTCTACCGCTACAACGCCACGGGTGATCTCACCAAGACGACCCTGCAGCGGCAGCGGCTGCCTAAGGCTGCGGTGACCCTCAAGCAGGGGGCGGGCGCCCTGATGGTGTCCCTGCCGGACCTGAACCCCGGGCGTTCCGGCGAACTGAAGAAACTGTTGGCCGCGGTGGACCATGGCCAGACCCTGGTGCTGGATCTGCGCCAGTGCGTGAAGGGATCCGCCGAGGAAGCCGTTGCCGTGGCAGGCCTGCTGGGCGCCAAGGGACCCTTCGGCACCCTCCAGGAGGCGGGGAAACCTGATCGGGGCGTGGCTGTGGCCGGAACTGGCACCCCCTTCGCCCGCTTGGCGCTCCTGATGGGGCGCTCGACCCTGGGTCTTCCTGAAGTGCTGGCCTCGTGCCTGAAGAAGGGCGGCGCAAAGACGTTCGGCGAGAAGACCCCTGGGTTGGGCGTGGAGCGCAGCCGCTTCCCCCTGAAGCAGGGTGGGGCTGTGGAACTGGTGTCCCGCCGCTGGGTGGGGCTCGGCGGCGAGAAGCTCGACCGCCAGGGCGTGGCGCCGGACCAAGTGTTGAAGTTGACGGACTCGGATGACGCACTGGCCAAGGTGCTGGCGGCCCTCCAGGCTCCAGCGCCTGCCGCGCCCGTCCCCGCCAAGGCCGCCTAGCTTGGCCCGAGGCAAGGGGAAACGCACCTCCACCCTGGCCCTGCTGGGCTGGGCCACCTTCACCCTGCTCCTGGGCCTGGGCGTGGGCGTGATGCTCGGCCAGCAAGGCTGCGGCAGGCGCGAGGCACCTGCCAAGCGAGAGGCGCCCAGCCCCGAACCCCGAAAATCCGAGAAGAAATCTGCTGAGCCGAAGGCGAAGCCAGGCTCTGAGGCTGTCAAGCCTCAGAGCGAGGAACCGGCACGCCCGCTGCCTCGCCTCGCCCTCGTCATTGATGATCTCGGCTACATGCAGCCGGAGCTGGTGACGCGGCTGTGCAGCCTGCCCATACCCTTCAGCGTGGCGGTGCTGCCCTATCAGGAGTTCACGCGCGACAGCGCCGACATCGCGCACCGTCTGGGCAAGGAGGTGATGCTGCACCTGCCCATGGAGCCCATCGGCTACCCGGGGCCGGGCCGTGATCCAGGCCCCAACGCCATCCTCTACAACCTGCCGGAGCCCGAGATCCGCCGCCGTGTTCGGCTGGCCCTGGACGGCATCCCCCACCGCGCGGGCGTGAACAACCACATGGGCAGCCGCATCACGCCGGACCGCACCCGCATGGGATGGGTGCTCCAGGAGCTCAAGGTCCGGAAGCTCTTCTTCGTGGATAGCCGCACGGAGAAGGACAGCGTGGCCTATGACGTGGCCGTGGAACTCGGCATTCCGGCGGTCCAGCGGAAGGTCTTCCTGGACGACGACAAGGCGTTTCCCGAGATGGAGAAGCAGTGGGACCGGGCCCTCAAGCTCGCGGAAAAGGATGGTTCGGTGCTCATCATCGGCCACATCTACCCCGAGACCGTGGAGGCCCTGGAGAAGCTGGTGCCCCGCAGCAAGGGGCAGGTGCGCTTCGTGAAGGCGAGTGAACTGGCCAAGTGAGATGATGGGGCATGGCTATCTACTCGTTTCTGGCGGTGGGCGTCGGTGCGGCCCTGGGCGCGTGGCTGCGCTGGGGTCTGGGCGCACTGCTGAATCCTTACCTCCCGTCCCTGCCCCTCGGAACGCTGGCGGCGAACCTGCTCGGGGGCTACCTTGTGGGCGTGGCCGTGGCCGTGTTCACCCAGCACCCGGGACTGGCGCCTGAAGCGAGGCTCCTGATCATCACAGGCTTCCTGGGTGGACTCACCACGTTCTCGACGTTCTCCGCCGAAGCTGTGCATCTCCTGACCCGCGGGGAGTATGGTTGGGCCGCTGGCCACATGGCCGTCCACCTGGCGGGTTCCCTCTCCATGACCCTGCTGGGGCTGTTGACGGTGAAGGCGTTC
>DASXUH010000006.1:0-5747 GCA_036504935.1 Geothrix sp.
GAGGTGGTCCACCTCGGCAGGGCGGAAGTAGCGGGGATCGATCTCGACATGCTTCTGCCAGTCCAGGTCCATGCGGCCAAACACGAGATCCAGGAAATCGCGGATGCTGATGCTCTCGCCGGTGGCCACCACGTAGTCGTCAGGCCGGTCCTGCTGGAGCATGCGCCACATGGCCTCGACGTAGTCACCGGCAAAACCCCAGTCCCGCCTGGCGTCGAGGTTGCCCAGGAACAGCTTGTCCTGGAGCCCCAGCTTGATCCGTGTGGCGGCCCGGGTGATCTTGCGGGTGACGAAGGTCTCGCCGCGGCGTGGACTCTCGTGGTTGAACAGGATCCCGTTGCAGGCGAAGAGCCTGTAGCTCTCCCGGTGGTTGATCACCTGGTAGTGGGCGTAGACCTTGGCGCAGGCATAGGGGCTGCGGGGCTCGAAGCGGGTGCCTTCGTGCTGCCGGGGCTTGGCGCTGCCGAACATCTCGGAGCTGCCGGCCTGGTAGAAGCGGATCTGCTTCTTCGTGTGTTTCATGTAGCTGCGGATGGCCTCCAGCAGCCGGATGACGCCCACGCCCACGACATCCACGGTGTACTCGGGCTGGTCGAAGCTCACGCGCACATGGCTCTGGGCGCCCAGGTTGTAGACCTCGTCGGGCTGGATCTCGTCCAGCAGGTTCCGCAGGGCGCCCGCATCGGACAGGTCGCCGTAGTGCAGGAAGAACGCGGGATCCGGCGTCTCCCCCACGTGCAGATGATCGATGCGGTCCGTGTTGAACAGGCTGGCCCGGCGCACCACGCCATGAACCTGGTAGCCCTTGGACAGAAGCAGCTCGGCCAGATAGCTGCCGTCCTGGCCGGTCACGCCCGTGATGAGTGCGGTTTTCTGCATGGGATCCTCAAATCAGATGGGAAACCATCACTTTAACCCGCGGGATCGATCAAGCGGAAGGACAGGTCTCGGCCTGGTCTCATCGCAGGGAGATGATGGCCTTGGCGGTTTCATCGAGGCTGAACCTTGGTGACCAGCCGGTGGCTTCCAGCAGACACGAGGAATCTCCGACCATGGTCTCCACGGCCGGATCTGCGAACTGGATGGTTCGCTCCAGGCCATGCGCCTGGAGCAGGGCGCGGACCAGGGCGGAAACTCGGGTTGGACGGCCCGAACAGAGGTTCCAAACGGACCCGCTGGGGGCGTCGAGCTCCAGCAGGTGGAGGTAGGCTTCCACGGCGTCCCGCCAGTCGAGGAAGTCCCTGATGTCGTCGCGGCCCTGCATCATGAGAGGGTTCTCGCCGCTCCGGATGCGCTCCACGAGGTCGGGTACGAGCAGGCCAGCCGCCATGCCGGGTCCGATCAGGTTGAAAGGGCGGACGATGAACACGTTCAGGGAGGTCTGCCGGCTCCGGGCCCAGATTTCCCCCAAGTGCTTGGACAGAGCGTAGGGATGCGAGGAATCGAGGGGGTCCGTTTCCTTGATCGGCCGGCTGCCCCGGACGTAGACGAAGGCGCTGGAGGCGAAGATGGCCTTGCAGCCGGGAGCGGTGGCCGCCAGATGGTCGAAGACCCGCGCCGTCATCCGCAGGTTGGCGAAGATCAGGTCCTGGTTCCAGGCCATCCCGGGCACCGAATAGGCGGCGAGATGGATGGCGGCATCCCAGGGGTCGCCTTCCGGTTCCGGCAGTGCGTCGTTGCCGAGGAGGTCCACCGCCTGGCATCGCAGTCCGGGGGCTTCCGCCTGGGGGGCCCGGTCCCAGATCTCGACTTCATGGGCCGCTTCCAGAAGCCGGGCCGTCAGGGCTCTTCCGACAAAACCGGAGCCTCCCACCACAAGGATTTTCATGCATTCCGCTCCATAGACCTGAAGGCGACCCGAGGCTCCGGTGTAACTCCGGCGCGGGCCCCGTCTAGCGAGGCCTGGCGAAATGCTACCATCTAGCCCTTTGGAACTCTGGTGTTGAAGCGGTTCATCAAGGAGGCCTGATGCGGCTCGGCGTATTCCATCCAGCTTTCGAGACGGTGGGTGGGGCGGAACTGCTGGTGGCGGCCCAGGCGCAGTTTTTCCGTGCCCAGGGCGCGGCGCCCGAGATCGTGACCATGGGGTTCGATGAGGCTCGGTGGGGCTCCCGCTTGGCGGGGATCCCCGTTCACACGGTCCAGAAGCGGCACTGGAGTGATGTGTTGTACGGCTGGAGCCGTCTGGCCAAGCTGCGCCGGCGGGGAATGCGCGCCGCGAAGGCCCTGAAGGGGTACGACTTGGTGATTGCCCACAACTTCCCCGCCAGCGCGATGCTGGGGGCCGCTCCGATCCATGCCCGCAAGGTCTGGCAGTGCAATGAGCCCCCCCGGGGCATCCACCGGCGGGACGCGAACCCCGTCCTGACTGCGAGGGTCCTGGCCACCGGAGGGAGGGGACCGGAAGAGGCGACCCTCGCCTTTGCCAGGAGCCTGGAACTTCACGAGCTGGGACTGGCTCGTGATACCAGTGTCCGCGCCCGCCACATCTATGACTTGGAGGTCACACGAGGCCTGGATGTCATCTACGCCATCAGCGAGTTCAGCCGGGACAACGCCCGGCGCATCTATGGCCGCTGCCGGGATGAGGTGATCTACCCCATCGTGCGTTTCCCCGAAAGCGGCCGGAACCGCACGGGGCTGGAACGCTCGGTGCGCCGGATACTGGTCCATTCCCGCCTGGAAGTGCTCAAGAACATCGATACAGTCATCCGGGGTTTCTCCAGCTTCCAGGCGGCCAGCCCAGTCCCCTGTGAGCTGCATGTGGTGGGTGAGGGACCCTTCCGGACCCGGCTGGAAGCCCTGGCCGGGGAGATCTGCCCCCCGGGATCGATCCGTTTCCACGGCTATCTCTCCGATGAAGAACTGCGCCAGGTCTCCGAGGCCTGTGATGTCCTCGCCCTGTTGACGCTGGATGAACCCTTCGGGATGGTCTACCCGGAGGCCGCGGCCAAAGGGCTGCTTCTGGTGGGTCCCGATCATGGGGGCCCCTTGGAAATCCTCGACGGGGGCCGGTTCGGCTGGGCTGTGGACGCGTTTTCCCCGGAGGCATTGGCTGGAGCCCTCGAGCAGATCTGGAGTCTGGACGATGCCGAGGTGGACCGCCGCAGGGCCGCCGCCGACCTGGCCTGCCGGGCCCGCTACGGTATCGAAGCCGTGGGGCCCCAGCTCATGGCGCTTTTATCGGAGGGCTGATTTAGACTGGGGAATGCTCTTCGCCTCCCCTTCGTCTTTCGGCCGCACCTTCCGCATCGTCACCTTCGGCGAAAGCCACGGGGCCGCCGTGGGCGTGGTGATGGATGGTGTGAAACCGGGCCTGCCCTTCGATCTGGAGGCCATCCAGAAGGAACTGGATCGCCGGCGGCCGGGCCAGTCGGATCTGGTGACGCCGCGGAACGAGGCGGACCGCGTGCAGGTGCTCAGTGGCGTCTTCGAGGGCCGCACCACTGGGCATCCCATCGCCCTGGCGGTGTTCAACGAGAACCAGAGGAGCGGCGATTACAAGGCTATCTCCGACTTGTTCAGGCCCGGCCACGCGGACCTCACCTATGACCGCAAGTACGGGATCCGGGATCCGCGGGGCGGGGGGCGCAGCAGTGGCCGGGAGACCCTGGCGCGGGTGGCGGCCGGCGCCTGGGCCAAGCAGCAGCTCGCTGCTTTGGGCGTGACGGTGCGGGGCTTCAACCGGGAAATCGCCGGCATCGCGGGGACGGCGGTGGATTGGGGTTTCGTGGAAGCCAACCCGCTCCGGGTGGCAGATCCAGCGACGTTCCCGGCCCAGCGAGCCGCCGTGGAATCCGCCCTCGCCGAAGGCGACAGCGTGGGGGGTGTCTGCGAGGTATGGATCGAGGGGCTGCCCGTGGGCCTTGGAGATCCTGCCTTCGGCAAGCTCGACGGCCTGCTGGCCCTGGCCTGCATGTCCATCGGCGCGGTGAAGGGGGTGGAACTCGGCGCGGGCTTCGAAAGCGCCCGGCGCCGGGGTAGCGAGAACAACGACCCGCTGGGGCCTGGCGGGCCGCTCAAGAACGATGCCGGCGGCACCCTGGGTGGTATCAGCACTGGCGCCCCGGTGGTGGTGCGCCTGGCGGTGAAACCCACCAGTTCGATCTCCAAGATCCAGCGGACCATCGACCGTGAGGGACATCCCGCCGAGATTTCCACGAAGGGGCGCCACGATCCCTGCATCGCCCCCCGCATCGTGCCCGTGGCCGAAGCCATGTGCGCCCTGGTGGTCTACGACGCCTGGCTCACCCAGCAGGCCCTCCGGGAGGGCTCGGTGACGGCGATGGCGGAATGGAACTGGGATGCCATCGAGGCGCTGTTCTCAAGATGATTTGATTGTGATGGCCGCCACATCGCGGCCGCATGACGAACCGATGACCTTGCCCTCTCCGGGCCAATTGACAATCGAATCCGATATGGAACCCGTCCTCCTCAGTTTCCACGCCCCCGTCCACGACCTGGACCAGGTGGCCCAGCACGTGGTGCGGGATGGCGTGCCGGCCCGGCTCCGGGAATGGCAGCGCGCCTCAGGGGCCCGAGAGCTCGTCTACCTGGCCACCTGCCAGCGGGTGCTCTGGCTGGTCTGGGGCGGCGATGCCGGGGCCCTGGATCCGGGGCCGGGCGTCCGGCGCTACGAGGGCGAAGAGGCCTGGGTGCATCTGCTCGCCATGTCGGCCGGGCTGGAATCCGCCAACCTGGGCGATCGCGAGATCCCCGGCCAGATGAAGAATGCCCTCGAGCAGGCCCGCCAGGTGGGCGTGGCCGGCGACGAGGCCCGGGCAGTTTTCGAGGATGTGATCCGCGAGGGTCAGCGCCTGCGCTCACGCCTCGGGCTGGCCGATGGCAATGTCAGCGTCGCCACGGTGGCTCTCAAGCACCTGTGCGAGGGCCTTCCGGAAGGCTCCTCCATCGCGCTGGTGGGGGTGGGCCCCATGACCCAGTACCTCGCCGAGCGCCTGCCGGAGCGCGGGTTCAAGGTCTCCGTGGCCAATCGCACCAGGAGCAAAGCCCATGACCTGGCGGACCCCCTGGGCCTCACGGTGGTGGACCTGCCCCAGCTCCAACACGATCCCGCCGGCTTCCAGGCCATCGTGAGCGCCACCGCCGCGCCTGAACCGATTTTCACCCTGGAGGCCTGGCAGCCCCTCAAGCGCCCGATCCTGCGCATCCTCGACCTGGCCCTGCCACCGGACTCCGAGCCCGGCCTGGAGCAACTGCCCTGGGTCCATCGCGTGGATCTGACGGCCTTTCTCGCCGAGACTGCCACGGCGCGGGCCCAGCGGGCCGAGGCGGCCACGAAGGCCGAGGCCTTCCTCGTGGGCGCCGCGGGCCGCCTGCGTCACCGGGCCCACGCCCGGGGGCACAAGCGCCACCTGGCCAGTGCGCAGGAACGCCTGGACTCGGCCTGGGGCGCCCTGGAGGCCGAGGTGAAGGCCCTCGAGGACTCCATGCAGGGGCTGGACGAGGTCCAGCGCGAGGCCCTCAAGGAGATCCTGACCCGCGGCCGCACCCTGGCCTTCCGGGCCCTGATCCAGACCAAGCCCAAGCCCAACCCGATCGAAGAGGCGGACCTCCCATGAGAACAAAGCAGGTGCGTCGTTCCACTTTGGCGACCATTCGCCGAAGGCGAATAGGACCGGCTGCGGAGCAGACGGCCCCGAAGGGGCGAGCGCCAAGGGCGCGAGTCAAGCCGAAGCCCGTAGGGTGCGGCACAGGAGGTGCCGCATGAAGCACGTGACCGTCGC
>DASXUH010000007.1:0-18982 GCA_036504935.1 Geothrix sp.
CCCGCCAGCACACCATCGCCCGGCAGGGCGTTTCCGCCAAGGTCTCGGCCCTGCTCAAGGCATTCTTCACGTCCCCCGAGGAGGGCGGATTGGGGATCACCTATGACAATGCCTACACCCGGACCCCCAAGGAGGTCTGGCGGGATCGCAAGGCCAACTGCCTCAGCCTCACCGCGCTCTATGTCGGGGCCTGCCGATCCATCGGTCTCGAGGCGCGGTACGGCGAACCCCTCCGGATCAGCCGCTGGCGGCGCGTGGGCGCGACCGTCCGGTTCGAACGGCACGTGGTGGCCGTGGTGCAGGGCGGAACCCCCGGCCAGGAATTGGTGGCCGACTTCCTGCCCGAGGTGCGCCGGGACAGCTTGCTCATCGCGCCGCTGGAACCCAAGCGGGTGCTGGCGCTCTTCCACAGCAACCGGGCCGTGGAACTGATGGCGGAGTCCCACATCGAGGAGGCCCTGGCGTCGGCCCACCGCTCAATCGAGGTGGATCCAGGACTGGGCGTGGGCTGGAACATCCTGGGGGTGGTCCAACGGGCCCAGGGGCTCGATGTCGAGGCCGAGGCCTCCTTCCGGAAGGCCTTGGCGGTGGATCCCAAGGATGGCGCCCCCTGTGGGAACCTGGAGAACCTCCTGCGCGCCCAGGGCCGTCTGGACGAGGCCCAGGCCTACCGGGAGCGCGGGCTGGAGATCCGGAAGCGCGATCCGTTCTTCAATGCCTTCCTGGCCGAGGAGGCCCTCAGTGACCAGCAGTGGGAGGAGGCGGCGCGGCGCGTCAAGCAGGCCATCAAGCTCCTTCCCATGGAACCCGAGTTCTACTGGATCCAGGCCCGGGTGGCCCTCGCCCAGGGACGGACGAAGGATGCCATCAAGGCCCTGGAGAAGGCCCGGAAGTGGGCCCAGCCGGAAGCGCAGTCCCGCTACGACAGCAAGCTCACCCTGCTCCGGAACATCAAGCCGGAGTGAGGCCCGGGACCTCAGTTGGCTTCCAGTTCCGCCAACGCGGCCTGGGCGTCCTCACTGTCGGGATGGTGGAGCAGGCATTCGCGCAGGTAGCGGCGGGCTCCCTCCAGATCCTCCAGCTCCCTCCGCGCCTCCGCGAGATGGATCAGGGCCTCTTCGGATTGGCCGTCCACCTGGAGCGCCTGCCGCCAGTGGCTTTCGGCGCGGTCCCAGTCGCCGAGTTCGGCGCAGCCATGGCCGGCGTCCAGCAGGTACCTGAGGTTCCGGGGAGCCATGCGCACCGCGCGCTCCAGGTCCAGGCGCGCGGGGATTTGCTCATCCAGGTTGGCCCGGGCGAGCCCCCGCAGATGCCAGAAATCGGCCTGTTCGCGGCAAGCCCCGCCCAGGCCGTTCAAGTAGGGCAGCAGAGCTTCCCAGGCGCCCATGCCGGCGAGGCAATCGGCCTGGAGCAGCAGGAGATCCGTGTCGCCAGGCGCCTCCCGGAGCAGAGCGGCGACCTCCCCGTAGGCGGCCTCATACTCCCCCAGCGCCACCCGGACCTGCAGGAGGATCGGCGGGTGGTGCTCGCCCTGGCATTCGGGCGGAACCTTTCCCAACAGCTCCTTCGCAGAGGCCGGATCGTCCTCCCGCCAGAAGGCGAATTCGGCCCGGCGGAGCTGCCACTCCTCGCGGAGGGGGTCTCCTTCCACCTCGGCAGGCAGGGTCTGCCAGGCCCGCTCCAGGCTGTCGAGGGCCGCCCCGTCCTGGCGCAGCTCGAGGGCGACCTGGTACCGCTCCATCCAGAGCCGGAAGGCATCCGGAAGGTGGCCGACGGCCTCCTCCACCACCCGCCAGGCACCTTCCGGATCCCCCAGGCGCCGGCGGGATACGGTTTCCGCGAGCCAGAGCAGGGGCTGGTCGCGACGCTCCCTGGGGAGCCCCTGGACGAGTGCCAGCGCTTCGGCCGGGCGGCCGTTCCGCAGCAGGTGCATGGCGGCGGCACCCCGGTCCCAGGGGAAGCGGGGATCATTGTGGCGGGCGGCCAGCACGGCCAGGGCACGCTCCGCCACGTCCTCCCGCCCGTGCTGGAAGCCGGCCAGCATCAGGTCCTCCAGCAACAGGGGATCATCCCAGGCCAGGGGCAGGGCCGCCTCGAAGTGGACCCAGGCATCGTGCAGAGCGTCCTCCTGCCCGGAGCGCAGCAGCAGCATGCCCATGAGATGGCGCAGCCGGGCCAGGCGCGGGGCCAGACGGAGCAGCCGGTTCCCCCAGGCCAGGCGCCGGGCTGAGGGCGTCTCGGGGATCTTCCGGAAGGCCTGGGACACCACCAGGCGCTTCCAGAGGGGAAGCCGGGAGAGCTGGGCTTCCAAGGCATCCAGCCAGGCCCGGTCCCGGTAGCCCAGGGACTGGTGCGCCGCGCTCCGCAGGAGGCGCATCCGGTAGCCCAGTTCTCCCGTGGCGAGGGGCGCGCGGGATAGGCACTCCGCCACGGCCGAAGCGGGCTCGCCCGCGGCCCACATGGTCTCGGCCCGGGCCAGCCGGGCCGGGTAGACCCAGGCCTGCCGGAGGGCCCAGCCCAGCCAGGCCCCGGCGGCCGCGGCGAGGGGCAGGATCCATCCGAAGCTGGGATCGCGCCGGAATCCCTCCAGCGACAAGAGGACCACCAGGAGGATCAGCAGGATGCCCAGAGCCGGGCGCAGGGAGACCTTCGTCATGGCTCCAGGGTACGCGACGGGCCCCGGCTAGGACCGGGGCCCGGGGGAAAACGGCTGCTCAGACCTTGGTGACGTTGGCAGCCTGGGGGCCCTTGGGGCCTTGCACCACATCGAAACTGACGCGCTGCTTCTCGTCCAGGGTGCGGAAGCCCTTGGCCTGGAGCGCGGAGTAGTGGACGAAGATATCGGCGCCACCCTCATCGGGGGTGATGAAGCCGAACCCCTTCTCGGCGTTGAACCACTTGACGGTGCCTTCGGACATGACTTTCTTCCCGGGGACCAGGCCCCATACGCCTGGAGGTTGATCGCGCGACACGCACCAGGCGTGCGAGTCGCGGGGGCTTGCGCCCGAGTGAAAACGGGATCCCCGGCGGGAGTCCCTCCCCCACTTTCACGGCGGTTGGGCTGGTAAAGATGGATGGTTGACAGGGATTCTAGGGTCGGGTGTTGTGGCCTTCAAGACCCAAATTCCCGAATCAGGCCTGGGCGGTGGCCTTCAATCCGATCACCGCCACCAGGAGCAGGACGAGGAAGAAGATCCGCGCCGGAGTCACGGGTTCCCGGAAGAGGACCATGCCCAGCACCGCGGCCCCGAAGGCACCGATGCCCACCCACACGGCGTAGGCGGTGCCGATGGGCAAGTCCCGGGCCGCCAGCCCCAGCAGGATCATGCTGCCCACGATGGCCAGTCCCGTGAGCACCGAGATCAGCGGCCGTGTGAACCCATGGGTGTACTTCAGGCCGATGGCCCAGGCCGTCTCCAGGAGGCCGGCGACGAGAAGGAGGATCCAGCTGCGCATGGGGGCTCCCGGAATGGCGAAGGCGGCCCAGGGGCCGCCTTCTGAGGATAGATGGTTGATCGAGGTCAGTTCCCCTGCTGGATTTCCTTGGCGATGACGAGGCGTTGGATCTGGTTCGTTCCCTCGTAAATCTGCAGGAGCTTGGCGTCGCGCATGCACTTCTCGACAAGGTAGTCGCGGCTGTAGCCGTTGCCGCCGAGGATCTGCACGGCGTCGGTGCTGACTTCCATGGCGGTGTCGGTGGCGAAGGTCTTGGCGATGGCGCTCTGCTTGGAGTTCTTGATGCCGTGGTCGGTCATCCAGGCGGCCTGCCAGGTGAGCAGGCGGCTGGCCTCGATCTTCTTGGCCATGTCCGCCAGCATGAAGCTGATGGCCTGGTTGGCGAAGATGGGCTGGCCGAACTGGATGCGGGTCTTGGCGTACTCCAGGGCGATCTCGAAGGCGGCGCGGGCCACACCCACGCCCCCGGCGGCCACGGCGGCGCGGGTCTGGTCGAGGGTCTTCATGGCGATGACGAAGCCCATGCCCTCCTTGCCCAGGAGGTTCTCCGCGGGCACTTCGGCATCGTTGAAGTAGAGCTCGACCTGGTTGCTGGCGCGCTGGCCCATCTTGTCCATGGCCCTGCCCACCACCAGGCCCGGTGTGTCGCGGGGCACCACGATGCAGCTGGTGCCGCGGGCGCCCTTGCTGGGGTCGGTGCTGCAGAAGAGGGCGTACCAGTCGGCATAGCCGCCGTTGGTGCAGTAGCACTTGGTGCCGTTGATGATGTACTTGTCACCCTTCTTCTCGGCGCGGCAGCTCATGCCGCCGGCGTCGGAACCGGCATTGGGCTCGGACAGGGAGAAGGCCGCGAACTTGGGCTCCTCCGCGAGCATGCCCAGCCACTTCTTCTTCTGCTCGGGGGAAGCCGCGACGAGCAGGGGCGTCATGGCGAGGCCGTTGGCCATGATGGAGGTGTAGAGACCGGCGCAGCCCCAGGCCAATTCCTCGCAGACGATGGCTTCCTCGACCTGCTTGGCGCCGGGGCCGCCGCAATCCTCAGGCACCAGGGCCTGGAGGTAGCCGTAATCGAAAGCGGCCTTGTAGACATCCACCGCCCATTCGCCGGTCTCGTCGTACTTGCGGGCCACGGGCCGCATGATTTTTTCAGCGAACGTGTGGGCCCGATCTTTTTCGGCCTGTTGTTCGGGGGAAAGCGAAAAACCGAGCATGAAAGCCTCTTCTGAAAAGGAGGGAGGTGGCGTGGCTGGAAGATTCCGGAGCGTCCAGTCTATCTGCCCGCCCCTCCCCGCCCAAGGCCGGAGGCCCTGACGTGAAGTAGGATGACGGCGGTCACACCACGGGCTCGGGTTAAACTCGTGGGTTGGAGCGCTCATGACCATCCAATTGACTGATCTTGGGAAGGCCGTCCTCGAGACCGAATACGCCGTGCGGGGGCCCATCGTGGCCCGGGCGGCGGAGCTGGAGAAGCAGGGCCGCGAGATCATCTACTGCAACATCGGCAACCCCCAGTCGCTGGGGCAGAAGCCCCTCACCTGGAGCCGGCAGATCCTGGCCCTCTGCGAGTACCCGGCCCTCATGGACCTGGCCCCGGGTGCCTTCCCCGCTGACGTGATCGAGACCGCCAAGGCCATCCTGGCCGGCACGAAGCACGGGCTGGGCGCCTACAGCGAAAGCCGCGGAGTGCGGTTCATCCGCGAGGCCGTGGCCGAGTTCATCCTGGAGCGCGATCACATCGGCGTGGACCCCGATGCCATCTTCCTCACCGACGGCGCCAGCAAGGGCGTGCAGACCGCCCTGCGCATGCTCATCAGCGGGCCCACGGATGGCATCATGATCCCCATCCCCCAGTACCCGCTGTACTCGGCCACCATCACGCTGTATGAAGGGCGCATGGTGCCCTACTACCTGGACGAGGCCAACGGCTGGAAATTGAGCCACACGATGCTGGAGGCTTCCCTGGCCCAGGCGAAGGCCGAAGGCACTCACGTGAAGGCCATCTGCGTCATCAACCCCGGCAACCCCACGGGCGCGGTGCTGGATGAGGCCAACATCGCGATGGTCATCGACTTCGCGAAGGCCCACGGGCTGACGATCCTGGCCGACGAGGTCTACCAGGAGAACATCTACCTGCCGGGTGACGAGTTCACGTCCTTCGCCAAGGTGCTCCACCAGCTGGAGGCGAAGGACGTGTCGCTGTTCAGCTTCCATTCCTGCTCCAAGGGCTTTCTGGGCGAGTGCGGTGTGCGCGGCGGCTACTTCGAGTACCGGAACGTCCCCCAGGATGTGGCCGCGCAGATCGTGAAGCTGCAGAGTGTGAGCCTGTGCGCCAACCTCGCGGGCCAGGCCGCCACCTACGCCATGGTGCGCCCGCCGAAACCCGGCATGCCCTCCCATGCCCGGTACGTCGAGGAACGGGGAGCCATCCTCGACGCCCTCAAGCTGCGGGCCATCCTGCTGGCCGAGGGCCTGAACCGCATCGAGGGGATCACCTGCAACGTGATCGCCGGCGCCATGTACGCCTTCCCCAGCATCATGTTGCCGAAGGGGCGCACGGACTCCGACTACGCCATGGCCCTGCTGGAACAGACTGGCATCTGCGTGGTGCCGGGTTCCGGCTTCGGCCAGGCCGAAGGCACCGCCCACTTCCGCACCACCATCCTGCCGCCCACCGAGAAGATCCAGAAAGTGGTGGATGCCCTGGGCGAGTTCCACCACAGCTACCGCTAGATCCTCCAGGAGTCCCCATGCGCCCCGAGCATCCCATCGTCCTCATCACTGGTGCGTCCAGCGGCTTTGGCGAAGCCATGGCGCGGCTGCTGGCCTCCCAGGGCTGCCACCTGGCCCTGGGCGCCCGCCGCGTGGAGCGCGTGCGGGCCCTGGCGGAAGAACTCACCAAAGCTCATGGCATCAAGTCCTTCGCAGGCGCTGTGGACACCCGCCACACCGCCAGCGTGGATACCTTCGTGGCGGAAGCCGCTGCGGCCCTGGGTGGGCTGCACGTGCTGGTGGCCAACGCAGGGCTGGCCAGCGGCACCTTCAAGATGTGGGAGACACCGGACGAGGACCTGGAAGCCATGATGCGCACCAACGTCGAGGGGGTGGTGAAGACGATCCGCGCGGGCCTGCCCTATCTCCGCAAGGCCGGCTGGGGCCACGTGTTCTTCATCGGCTCCACGGCCGGGCACCAGCCATACGAAGGCGGCAGCGTCTACTGCGCCTCGAAATTCGGCGTGAAGGCCATGGCCCACAGCCTGCGCCTGGAACTGAACGGCGAGCAGATCCGCGTGACCTCCGTGGACCCCGGCATGGCCGAGACGGAGTTCTCCAACGTGCGCCTCAAGGATGGCGACAAGGCCAAGGCCGTTTACCAGGGCGTGAAGCCCCTCACCGCCCTTGATGTGGCCGAGTGCGTCCGCTGGTGCCTCATGCTCCCGGACCACGTGAACATCGACGAGATCCTCGTGAAGTGCGTGGATCAGGCCAGCGTCCACAAGCTGCACCGGCGGGTGTGATCAGTCCCGGCCCAACTTCAGCGCCAGGGGCAGGGACACGAGGATGGCGAGGGCGCCCAGGGCCCAGCCAGCGCGGTAGCCATAGGTGCCGATGACCCAGCCGAGGCTGAAGCTGCCGAGGCCGATGCCGGAGTCGAAGGCGAAGAGCAGGGCGCCGAAGGCCGAGCCGCGGCGCTTGGGATCTGCGGACTCCAGAAGCTTCGCGTTGATGAGCGTGTGCATCATGCTGTAGCCCGCGCCGTAGAGCAGGGCGGAGAGCACATGCCGCGTGGTTCCGCCGGGCAGGGCCGCCAGCAGGGCCATGCCCGCGAAAGCGCCCATGAGCATGGCGGGGAGCTTGCGGATGGGCCGTTTCCCGAAGCCGCGCCGCAGCATGGCCAGGCGCATGAGCACCATGCCCACGGCCATGGAGGAGAGGAAGGCCGAAGGCACCGGCATTCCCAGGGCCAGGGCCTCCTGGGCCGTGTAGCTGCCCAGGGCGCCGTAGCCCAGGGCCACGCAGAAGAGCACCAGGCTGGGGACCAGGACGGCAGCGTCCGGCCACTTGAAGCCCTCGGCACGACCGTGGGGGTGATCCTTCGGCAGGGTGGTCCCGAGGGCCCCCAGCAGGAGGAAGAGGAGTGCCAGGTACCAGCCGATGGGCGCAAAACCCCAGCGTTGCTGGATCCACAGGCCCAGCAGCGGCCCCACGATGACGCCGCCCGGGCTGGCCAGGCCGTAGAGGCTCAGGCCGTCCGCATGGCGATCCGGCGGCAGCACGTGGGCCAGCGAAGCCATGGTGGCGGTCAGCAGGCCCGACCACACGATGCCGTGGGGGAAGGCCAGGGCGTAGAAGCCCCAGCGCACGGGCAGCACGGCGTAGGCGCCGACAAAGGTTGCGTAGAGCAGGGCGGAGGTGATCACCAGGCGGCGATGCCCCACGCGGTCGCCCAGGGCGCCGGTGAACAGGGCGCCCAGCGCGCTGCCCGCCGTGAAGAGGCTCATGAACCGGCCGCTTTCCGCCAGCGAGGCGCCCAGGTCCCGCAGCCGCAGTGGCACCGTGGGGAAGAGTTGGAAGGCGGCAAAAAAGGTCAGGAACGTGATGGCCCAGACCAGGGCGAACTGCCGCGTGATCAGCCGCGGCCGAGGGCTCGAAAGATCCGTCATCCCTCTACGATGACAGAGGGCGCCGGCGCGGATGTCACGGCGGGTCTGTGGACCACGCGCTGGGCCACGGGGACGCACAGCGCCATCAGGCCCGCGCCGATGGCCCAGCCCCAGCGGAAGCCGCCGTGCTGCATGACCCAGCCCAGCCCCAGGGATCCCATCGCGGTGGCCGCATCGAAGGCGAAGAAGAAGGCCCCCGTGGCGGAACCCCGGCGCTGGGGTGGGGTGGTCTCCATGAGGTGCGTGAGCATCAAGGTGTGCACCATTCCATAACCGGCGCCGTAGACGAGACCCGATGACAGGTGCCGGGCCAGGCCCCCCGGCAGGAAGGCCAGCATGGCGTAACCCACGGCGGTCAGGGCGGCCATGCCCGGCATCAGCGCCACGGGCCGCCGGCCCATGCCCGTTAGCGCCAGCACGCCGCGCATGGCCATCATGCCCAAGGCGAAGCAAGTCAGGAACGCCGCCGGCCAGGCCATGCCCAGGGCCTTGGCCTCCTGGGCGCTGTAGGGCGTCATGGGTCCGAAGCTGAGGCCCACCAGGCCCATCACGGCCACGCCGCCCCACACGGATCGATCCGGCCACTGGAAGACCGGGCCCTCGATCTCTCGGGTCGCTTCCGGGGGCAGGGCGCCGATGAGCGCCCACAGCAGCGCGAACACGCCCGCCAGCAGGACCAGCATCCAGGTGAAACCCAGGTAGGGCATGAGCCAGAGGCCCACCAGGGGCCCCACTGCCACGCCGCCGGGGCCCGTCAGGCCGAAGATCGACAATCCCTGCGCCCGGTGTTCCAGGGGCAGGATGCCGCCCACCTTGGCCACGGAGGCCGTGCGCAGGGCGGACCACAACAGGCCGTGCAACGGCGCCAGCAGATAGAACACCCAGCGCACCTTCAGCAGCGCGTAGACCACGAGGATCCCCACCACCGCAAGGGAGGCCACGCGCAGCACGCGGCGCGGCCCCAGGCGGTCGCCCAGGGGGCCCGTGAACAGCGCGCCGAAGCCCGAGCCCAGCATGAAGGCCGTCTGGAACCGCCCGCTTTCCGCCAGATTCGCGCCCAGTTCCCGCAGGCGCAGCGGCACCACGGGGAACAGTTGGTAGCCCGCGGCGAAGACCAGGAAATAGAAAGTGCAGACCACAAAAAAAGGCACCGTGAGGAACCCGGTTCGCCTTGGCTCGTCTGCGTTCAGCATCTCTCCAGGATCGCACGCTGGGTCGCTATGCTGAAGGATCCATTCCGAGGCACCCATGCAGCTAGATCAGTTCCATTCGGAAGTTGAGCGCATCAAGAAGGGTGGCTCGACAAAGGCCCACGAGAAAAACACCGAAGCCGGAAAGCTCTTTGCCCGCGAGCGCATCCATTTGCTGGTGGACGAGGGCAGCTTCGTGGAGGACGGCCTCTTCGCCAACGCGCTGCACAAGGACCTGCCGGCGGACGGCGTCATCACAGGCACGGCCACGGTGGACGGCCGCCCCGTGGCGCTGATGGCCAACGACAGCACCATCAAGGCCGGCAGCTGGGGCGCCCGCACGGTGGAGAAGATCATCCGCATCCAGGAAGTGGCGATGCGGATGAAGATCCCCATGCTCTACCTGGTGGACAGCGCCGGGGCCCGCATCACGGACCAGCTCGACATGTTCCCGGGCCGCCGCCACGCCGGCACCATCTTCCACATGGAGGTGGCGCTCTCAGGCCTGGTGCCGCAGGTCTGCCTGCTCTTCGGGCCGTCGGCGGCCGGCGGCGCCTACATCCCCGCCTTCTGCGACGTGGTGATGATGGTGGAGGGGAACGCCAGCATGTACCTGGGCTCACCCCGCATGGCGGAGATGGTCATCGGCGAGAAGATCAGCCTGGAGGATCTGGGCGGCGCGCGGATGCACTGCTCCGTGAGCGGCTGCGGCGATTTCCTGTGTAAGACCGAGCCCGAGGCCATCACCCTCTGCCGCCAGTATCTGTCCTACTTCCCGCAACACTGCGAAGACACCCTGCCCGCAGCCCCGCCGAAGGCGGTCTCTCCCAAAGCGAAAGCCCTGGAAACCCTCGTGCCGATGGACATCATGGCCCCGTTCCAGATGAAGGACCTGATCGAGGGCCTGGTGGACGAGGGCAGCTTCCTGGAGGTGAAGAAGCTCTATGCCGGCGAGATCATCACAGGCCTGGCGCGGTTGGACGGCAAGCCCGTGGGCATCCTGGCCAATCAGCCCCGGGTGAAGGGCGGCGTGCTGTTCGTGGACAGCGCCGACAAGGCCACGCGCTTCATGACGCTCTGCGACGCCTTCGGCATCCCCCTCGTGTTCCTCAGCGACGTGCCGGGCTTCATGATCGGCAGCGCGGTCGAGAAGCAGGGCATCATCCGCCACGGCGCCAAGATGATCAGCGCCATGGCCAGCTGCAGCACGCCGCGCATCTGCGTGGTGGTGCGCAAGGCCTACGGCGCGGGGCTCTACGCCATGAGCGGGCCGGGCTTCGATCCCGACGCCACGCTGGCCCTGCCCACGGCCAGCATCGCCGTCATGGGCGCCGAGGCCGCCGTGAACGCCGTTTTCGCCAACAAGATCGCGGAGAAGCCTGAAGAGGAACGCGCCGCCTACGTGCAGCAGCTCCGCGACGATTACAACGAGGACATCAACCTGAAGAAGCTGGGCGCCGACCTCCACGTGGATGCCATTGTGGCTCCCACCGACCTCCGCGCCGAACTCATCACCCGCCTTGCCCGCGCCCGCCGCCGCGACGTCTGGCCCGCCAAGCGCCGCAGCGTCACGCCGGTCTGAGCATCCGCTCGACCGTTGCGCTATGCTTCCGGCAGCTTTCGGGGAGGTAGGCATGTTCCGTCGCGTGGACGACTTCAAGACCATCTGGCAGCAGGAGGCGGAGAAGACCCTGGCGGTCTTCGCGGCCATCCCCGATGCGGCGGCCCACCAGGCCGTGGATGAGCATCACCGGGACCTGCGGCGCATGGCTTGGCATCTCGTGGAAACCATCCTGGAGCTGCCCCAGAACCTGGGCTTGAAGGTGAAGGGGCCGGTGGGCCTCGGCCCCGATGGCTTCATCGCCACCCCGCCGCCGCCCACCATGGCCGAGGCCGCCACGGCCTACCGTGCCGTGAGCGATTCCCTGCTGGATCACATCGGCAGCTGGAGCAACACTGAGTTGGGCCGCAACTTCACCCTCTACGGCGAGACCTGGACCGGCGCCTTCGCGCTCTATGTGCTGGTGAGCCACCAGACCCACCACCGCGGCCAGATGACGGTCCTCATGCGCCAAGCGGGCCTCCACGTGCCCAGCCTCTACGGCCCCACCAAGGAAGGCTGGGCGGCGTTCGGCATGGAGGCGCCGAAGGTGTAGGGGTCCGCCGGTTCAGCGGAGGGGGAACTCCTTCCAGATGAAGAGGACCACCTCCACCAGGATGAGCACGATGATGATCCACTCCAGCCGCTGATCCTTGCGGCGGGCGAGCACGTCCAGCACAGTGCCGCCCGCGTCCTGGAGATAGGCCACTTTCTGGTTCACGGCGGACAGGCGCTCCTCCAGGTCGAACTGGTCGAAGAGGGCGCTGTCGAGGTGGGCCAGGGCCTCGCTTTCCCAGGTCTCCGGCGGGTCGTCGAAGAGGGTGAGGGTATCCAGCACCGCCGCCCGCACCGCCATGGCGAAGCCCACAGTGCGCAGCAGATCCTTCTGCCCGAATACCAGCCGCCCCTCGTCGCGGAGCGCCGTCACCACAGGCCCGAAGCGGGACATGGCTAGGCTCACCTCCACCTCCACCTCATCCAGGGCGACGCTCTGGGCGAGGGCCAGGGAGACGATCTTCAGCTTGTCCAGGGAGAGCTCGCGCAGCCAGACCTCAGAGAAGCCCACCCGGTCCGTCTCGGCCCGCAGATGGACCCGCAGGTCATCCCGGGCGCCCTCCGCCCGGGCACCCGTTCCCGGGAGGTCCTCCAGATCGCGGAGCACCGCTTCCACGACCCGCGACGGGGCGTTCCAGAACACCACGGCCCCGAAGCGCGAGAGGTAGACCCAGGCTCCGGCCTCGGGTTCAAGCACCAGGGGGTTGGTGGACAGGATCCGGTAGTGGGGGTGGCGAGCGCAGAAGGCCCGGAAATCGATCTGGCCCAGGAAGTACTCGGCCCGGAGGAACAGCTCATTGGCGGCCCCGTCCAGGGGCGACGGGGTGTGCTGGCGCGCCAGGGGGCCCGGATCCATGACTCTAATGTAGGCCCCATGGCGCCGCCAGCCGGTCTGGGGGGTCGATGTATTCGAATAAACTTATTAACTACACTATTTAACATACAATCAAAAAGAAATTCAAAAAGATGTTGCAACACATTAAAAAAGGCCTAGACTTGATTGCATGGTGAAACACCTATTCCCTGGAGGTCACATGCGCCACCCCTTCCGTGTTCTGCTCGCGTCCCTCGCCCTGGCGGCCGTGCCCGCCCTGGCCGGCGAGGATTCCTACAAGATCGACCCCGTCCACAGCGAGGTGAGCTTCAAGGTCAGCCACCTGCTGGCCAAGGTGAGCGGCCGCTTCACGAAGTTCGAGGGGCTCATCAAGGTCGACACCGCCGACATGAGCAAGTCCAGTGTGGACGTCACCATCGACGCCACCAGCCTCACCACCGACAACGAGGCCCGGGACAAGCACCTGAAGTCCCCCGATTTCTTCGACGTGGCGAAGTTCCCCGTCATCACCTTCAAGAGCACGGCCGTGAAGGAAGTGGCCAAGGGCAAGCTGGAGATCACCGGCGACTTCACCCTGCACGGCGTGACCAAGCGCATCACCTTCCCCATCACCAATGCGGGGACCCAGGCGGGCATGGCGCCCGGCACCGTGGTGGCCGGCTTCATCGACGGCGCCCTCAGCCTCAACCGCAATGAGTTCGGCATCAAGACCTTCCCCGGCGTCATCGGCGAGACCGTCGCCGTCAGCCTGAACGCCGAGGCCGGCAAGGTCACTCCGGCCGCCGCCGCCAAGAAGTAAAGCTCGACCAGCCGCCCTCGAAGCCCTGCCTATCCGCTTCCCGAAGGCCGCGACCCGCGGCCCCGGGAGGGCGGCGGCTTGGGGGAACCGGAACGGAGATCCCATGTCTTTCCCATCCTTTTCGATCGGTCCGCTCCAGCAGGATTCGGCTTCGGGCCTGTCCTACCGCCTGAGGCAGCCGCAGCCCGCCCAGCCCAGGGCCCTCGTGGTGCTCCTGCACGGGGTGGGTGGCCAGGAGATGGATCTCGCCGACCTCGCGGCTGGCGTGGATCCCGAAACCCTGGTGGTGCTGGTTCGCGGCGGCCTTTCGCTTGGGCCCGAGCAGTTCGGCTGGTTCCGCGTGGCCTTCACGGCGGAGGGTCCGAAGCCGACCCTCGCCGAGGCCGAGGCCAGCCGCCACGCGCTCGTCCGGTTCGTCGACCACCTGCAGTCCGTCCACGGCATCGAGGCCCGCCGCACGGTCATCGCCGGGTTCAGCCAGGGCGGCATCATGAGCGCCAGCGTGGCCCTCGTCGCCCCCGAACGGGTGGGCGGCTTCGCCATCCTCTCGGGCCGCATCCTGCCGGAGCTCGAACCCCGCATCGCCAAGCGGGAGTGGCTGGCGCACCTGCGTGCCTTCATTAGCCACGGCGAGCAGGACCGCACCCTGCCCCTGGCCTGGGCGCAGCGGGCCGACCAGTGGCTGGACGACCTGGGCATCCCCCACGTCACCCACGTGTACCCCGCCGGCCACACCCTGAGCCCCGCCATGCGGGCCGATGTCCTCGCGTGGCTCGGCGGCCTCTCCGGCGCCGCCTGATCTCAGCCGGAAGAACCGCCACCACGCCGATGTGCCGGGAAGCCTTAAGTAAGCGGAGGAGAGCGGAGAAAACCTTCTCGACTCTGGAGGTTCCCTTCTCCGCTTGCTCTGCTACTCAGCTTTCCTCCGCTTCTTGATGTTTTTCTCAGGGCTTTGATCTATTTCCTTCCGGTTCGATGAAGCCCCCGCCTGGTACTCGGGGCGCAGCCAACGGACGTGGCCCTGGGCTTCTTCGGCGGCGCGTTCGTGGTTGAGGGCCACCAGGTGGTCGAGGATGGCGGCGTCGGAGAGCGTCGCGTCCCAGCCGTAGGCCTGGGCCACGGCGGCGTCCAGCTTCTGGTGCAGGTCCAGCAGCAGGCTCACCAGGCCCTTCGCATCCAGCACCTGTTCCTTCTCGGTGAGCGCCTCGCCGCTGCGCAGGCGTTCCAGCAAGTTGTACTGCGTGATGATGCCCAGGCCCGATGCCTCGGCCCGCTTGCGGTGCTGGTCCAGTTCTTCGGCCAGGCTGTGGATGATCGTCCGTTGAGATTCGCTGGCATCGGGGAAGGGGAAAGGATCAAAGCAGCGCGATTTGGAGTAACGCGGTGTGTTGCCCACGCCAAGCAACGCCCCCGCCGCCAGGGCCCAGATGACATGGATGCGGCTGCTGAGGACGCCCAGGTGGAAGGCATCGGCGCTGGCGATGGCGATGATCGTGTTGTCGGGAACCGTGGCGCCGTCCAAGAATTGGAAGACTCGGTGTTTGGTGGTTTCCGGGGTGGCGATGTAGCGGGGCAGGCCCGCGAGGGCCGCACGAAGTTCTGAGTTGGATCGGCCAAACAACCACCAATTCTCACGACGGGATTTGTCGTTGTTCTGGTCCCGCTCGGGCTTCACGGTCTGGAGCAGGTGCTGGTAGATGGCCGGGTGGGTCTTGCGGACCTGCTCTTCGGTGAGCCCGAAGAGGTCGATGACCATGACGTTCCGGGGATGGTCCGTGAGGTCACGGCCATTGCGGTAGGGATGCACCACGGCGGGCTGCTTCCAGGCCTGCCACTGCTCGGGCGTGACGATGAAGCCATTGCCATGGAGCTTCATGCCGGTATTGGAGATTCCATCATTGGCTTTCAGTGCCACCGCACTGGCCACGGGGGCACCGGCGCTCAGATCCTCATGGATGGCGTCCACGGGGAACTCATCGATCACCAGGCCCTCGGCGGCGTGTTCGGGATCGGGCGTCTTGGGTTCGGCGACGACGCGGGCCAGCACGGACGAACCTGTCAGGCCGCCCACGGTCATGGCGATGCGCACGGCCGCGCCGCCGCCGTGCCAGGGATGATCGGGAATGGCCCAGAGCAGCTTCAGGGGCGGTGTCGCGGCGCAGTGGTGGGCGATGACGCCGCGCTGGCGCACCTGGCTCAGGCTGTTGGTGGTGATGAGGCCGAAGCGCTGGGCGCGGCCCTCGCGCACCTCCAGTGCGGCGCGGTGCCACCAGTAGAGAACGAAATCCACGGTGTCGGGCACGTCGGGATAGGCCGCGCGCAGGGCTTCCGTATAGCCCACGCCCAGCTCGCCCAGCATGGAGGCGTTCCCCAGGAAGGGCGGGTTGCCGATGATGTAGTCCGCCTGGGGCCAGAGGGCGGGCCGCGGGTTCACCAGCCGGGTGGTGGCGACGCGGGCGCTGTCGTCGGGCACATCGCGGCCCCGCGCATCCACCTTGAAGGTCTTGCCGTCCCAGCGGCTGGCGCCGGTGGCTTCCTCGTCATCGCAGGCCAGCACGGCATCGCGCTCCTCGATGCTGCCGTAGTTCTGGAGCACGGGTTCGGGCGGCGTGCCGGCCGGGTGGCGGCGGCGGAACCACTGGAGGTAGGCGATCCACAGCACCAGCTCGGCGATGCCCGCGGCCCAGGGGTTGAGCTCGATGCCCTTGAACTGGGCCGGGGAGATGCGCTCGTGGGAGAGCTCGAAGGCCGAGAACCATTCGCCCAGATCCTCCAGGCGTTGCAGCACTTCGCCTTCGAGCCGCTTCAGCGTATCGAAGGCCACGTACAGGAAGTTGCCGCTGCCGCAGGCGGGATCGAGGAACTGGAGGGTCGCCAGGTGCTCGTGGAAGGCGCGGAGCCGGGCCTTGGCGGCCTCCACCGCCTCGGGGGTGTTGCCGTGCTCCAGCAGCGCCGCCAGGCCGGCTTCCACCTCGGCCCACTGGCGGCGCAGCTCATGGCCGAAGGTGGCATCCACCAGGCGCTGGATGTAGGCCCGGGGCGTGTAGTGCGCGCCCAGGCGGTGGCGTTCGTCATCTTCCAGGGCGCTTTCCAGCAGCGTGCCGAAGATGGCGGGCTCCACGTCCTGCCAGCCCTTTTCCGCCGCCATGCGCAGCAGGGCGATCTGCTGTTGGGAGAGGGGCGGGACACTCGTGTCCTTGAAGAGGCCGCCGTTGAAGCGCAGCACCCGTTTCCAGCCCCACTTGCCACCCTCGTCCATGACTTTCCACCAGTCGTGGAGGAAGGTCTCGGCCTGGTCGGGATCTTTCTCCAGCTGCCGCAGGCCCTCACTGAAGGGCTTGCCCGGCAGCAGGCCGATGTCCTCGGCGAAGCAGGTGAAGACGCAGCGCATGAGGAAGTGCGCCACTTCCTCCTTGCCCCGCGCGTTGGTGCGCAGCAGTTCCTTGGCGAGGCCGCCCAGCTCGGTGGCGATGCCCCGCGTGACCGACGCACGCAGGCGGCTGGTGTCCAGCGCCTTGGGATTCATCCAGATGTCGCGGAAGAGCTGCTGGATGTCCGGGTCCACCAGCTCGTCGAGCATCACAATGCGCCGGGCACCAAAGCCGCCGTAGCCGCCACCGGCCTTGGGATCGAAGCGGTTCCAGATGTGAAAACTGTGCCCGATGTCGCACACGATGAGAAAGGGGGGCGGCGGCGTCCCGTGCAGGGCGAGGGTCTTGGCGTACTCGATCCCCTGACCGAAGGCCCGTTCGAGTTGGGCGTCGTAGGTGGCGTGGGCGCGGTAGCCTCCGGTGGAGGGTTCTTCCACCAGCCCCGGCAGTCCGGGGACATGGATCGTGGGCCGTGGGTCGCCCTTGCCACTCGCGGCGCCACCGCCGCCCGCGCCGGTTGCCCCTTTTGCCCGCAGCTTATCGGACGTGCGCTTGGCTTCCAGGATGAAGCACCCGGCCTTGTAGAGATCCATGTAGTTCTTGGTGAACTTACCCTCGGGTGAGTAATTGGGGACCTGCTTCTCGAAGCAGTAGTCGCTGGAGGCGCCAGCCGGCTCGGGGGACGGAAGCCCCAGCACCTCTGCCAATTGGAGAAGGAAGAGCTCCTTGTTGCCGCGCTCAGGGCCATCGGCGGCCTGCCAGCGGGCGATGAAAGCGGGAAGGGTCAGGGACATGGCTCCATCCTATCGGGCGGAGGGCGCGTCCCACGCCTGATTCTGCCGTGCCCCTAGAACCGCCGCCCGATGCCGAGCCACACGTTGGGCCCGGTGGAATCGGTGTCCGCCTTGACCGTGGGCGGGACCAGGGAACCGCTGGCGGGGACATCGTGCTTGAGGCGGGCCCAGGAGTAGCTGGCGCCGGCCTCGGCGTACCAGGCGCGCTTGTCCGAGAAGTAGACATCCACGCCGACGCCGAAGGTGTACATGGGGAACCAGCCGTCGTTGTCGACGTGGACCAGGGTCTCATCCAGCACGGGGTTGCGCATGGTCAGGAGGGTCCGGTCCTTCTCGTAGGCCAGGCCAGCCCCCGCCTGGAGGAAGGGAACCCAGCGGCGGTTCGCTCCCAGGGGCCGGAACTGGGCCAGGAGCAGCAGGTCCGCGTAGATCGTGTACTTCTGCTCGAAACGGAGCGTCGCAGGGCCCGCGAGGGTGGCCACCGTGGCCGCGCCGTCGATCTTCCCCCGGGAGTAGTCCAGCTCGAGCCCCAACTTCCAGCGGGGATCCAGGTCGCGGTAGACCTGCGCGCCGAGGTTGAGGTTCGCCACGTCATCCCAGGTCTTGAAGGACGTGCCCATGGCCGCGTTGATGTCCTTGATCTGGCGGTTGGTCTCCGTCTGCTTGGGCCAGCTCTGCTGGAGGTAGACGGTCGCGGTCCAGGGCGCCGACGCCTCCTGGGCCCAGATCGAGGCTCCTCCCAGGAAAAGGCCCGCGGCCAGCAGGCCGGAAGCGGGCAGGCGGAGACGTACGGAGCGCGTCGTCATGGCATCACCGGAAGGGTTGCCACCAGGGATAGTCCTGGTGTTCCGGGGTGTCAATGTGAAAAGAAGATATTTGGGTGTTCTTGACAGTGCCGGTCCAGAGGGCCAACCCTGGTCCATGCCCCTCTTCTCCCGTCCCGATGGCGACCTGGTCCGTGGCGAGGCCCCGGTGCGGCGCATCATGCCATACCTCATGCGGGGGCGGAACGAGAGCTGCGTCTACCAGGAGTCCCTGTACCGCATCGCCGCAGCGCGCATCTGGCTCAAGGCCTACAACCGCGCGCACCATCCCCGGGCGACGCTCTTCCACCTGGTGGCCTACGCCACGGCCATGACCCTGGAGACCCGGCCGCGCCTGAACCGCTTCGTCTCGGGCGGCCGGCTCTACCAGCGGCGGGGCGTGTCCGTCTCCTTCGTCGCCAAGAAAGCCTTCACCGACGAGGCCCCGGGGGCCACCGTGAAGCTGGCGGTCGCCCAGGGCGAGACCTTCCCGGCCTTCTCCGCACGGATTTCGACCCAGGTGGACGAAGCGCGGGAGACGGAGCGGTCCGTGGACAAGGAAGTGGCCCTGATCATGCGGCTGCCGGGCCCCCTGGTCCGTCTCCTGGTGGCCTTGGCACGGGGCCTGGACCACTGGAACCTCTTCCCCGGCTTCATGATCCGGGACGACCCCATGTACGCGACCATCTTCCTCGCCAACCTCGGCTCCGTGGGCGTCTCCGACGTCTTCCACCACCTCTACGAGTACGGCACCGTCTCCATCTTCGGGGCCGTGTCCGCCCCCCGGCGCGCGACCTTCGCCACCCGGGATGGCGTGACCGCGGAGGAGGCCCTGTCGGTGCGCTGGACCTTCGACGAGCGCATCGATGACGCCTTCTCCTGCGCCCGCTCCCTGGTGCTGGTGCAGAAGATCCTGGA
>DASXUH010000008.1:0-31911 GCA_036504935.1 Geothrix sp.
GCCGCCCTGGGCATCGAGCGCCCCGTGCTCATCGGGCATAGCGACGGCGGCAGCATCGCCCTGCTCTTCGCCGCGGCCTTCCCGGAGGTTCCGCTCGGCGTGGCCGTCATGGCCCCCCACGCGTTCGTGGAGGAAGAGACCCTGGCGGGCCTGCGGGCGGCCCGGGAGGCCTGGACTGCCACCGACTGGCCCCGGAGGCTGGCCCGCTACCACGCGGATGCGGCCCAGGTGTTCCGCGCGTGGAACGACACCTGGCTGTCGCCAGCCTTCCGCGAGTGGAACATCGAGGCCTGTCTGCGCGACATCCGCTGTCCAGTCCTGGCCATCCAGGGGGAGGATGACGAGTACGCCACCCTGCGGCAGATCGACGTCATCGCCGAGCAGGTGCCCGGCACGCGCCTGCTCAAGCTGCCCCGGTGCGGGCATTCCCCCCACAAGGACCAGGAGGCGCAGGTGCTGGCGGCGCTGGCGGCCTTCGTCGGCCAGCTAACCCGAGGTTGAGGGTGGTTCACAGGCGGGAGGTAGCGCCACCGCTGGAAGCCAGCGCCTTCAGAATCTCCACCACCTCGGCAGCGGATTGGGGCCGATCCTCGGGTCGCTTCTCCATGAGCCGGGCCACCAGGAGGCCCAGGTCCGGGGGGAGATCCGGCACCGACTCCGCCAGGACGGGCGGCCGCGCCTCCAGGTGCAGGGCCAGGAGGTCCTCGATGCGGGGGCTGTCGAAGGGCGGGCTCCCGGAGCACAGCTCGAAGAGCATGATCCCCAGCGCGTAGAGATCAGTCCGGGCGTCCACCGGCCCGCCGCGGATCTGTTCGGGGGACATGTACCGCGGCGAACCGATGATGTGGTCGGCGTCTCCCGGCACGGCGGCCGTGGCCGGGGCGGCGAGGCCGAAATCCATGATCTTGGCGTCGCCCCGGGTGTCGAACAGCACGTTCGCCGGCTTGATGTCCCGGTGCACCACGCCCACCTGATGGGCCGCCTCCAGACCCTCTGCGACCTGGCGGGCGATCCGCAGCGCGAGCGGCAGCGGGAGGCGCCCCCGCCCTTCCAGCAACTCCCGCAGGGTGGTGCCCCGGAGGTACTCCATGGTCACGTAGGGAATGCCGTCGCTCTCGCCAAAATCATGGATCCGGAGCACGTAGCGATGGGTGATCCGCCGGGCCAGGCGGATCTCCTGCTTGAGCCGCTCCAGGAAGGCGGGAACCGAAGCCAGCCGATGGCGGACGACCTTCAGCGCCACCTCCTCCTCCAATTGCAGGTCCCGCACCAGCAGAACCACGCCCATCCCGCCGCGGCCCAGCAGCCGCTCCACCCGGTACCTTCCGGCGAAGGTCCCCCCGAGCTGGAGCGGAACAGGAAGCGGTTCCTCCGGCTCAGGGGTAGCCGGGTGCCGGAGGCGCCGCGTGGCCTCATCTTCCCCGGCGCCGCCTCCCGGAACCGAAGGGGAAAGGACGGGGACGGGCCTGCCGCCACCACCGCTCCCGGGACCCTTCCGGGCCGAGGCCAGCAGGGCCAGCAGCTCATCCTTGGCCTTCAGCTCGGCCACCATGGACTTGAAGGTCCGGGTCAGCACGCCCACCTCGTCCTGCGTGGGGACGAGGGCCAGCGTCTCGGGGTGTTCCCCGGCCGCGAGGGCTTCCGTAGCCGCGGCGAGTTCCTTGAGCGGCGCCGTGACCTTCCGGGCGGAGCGGAGGCTGAGGGCCAGCGCCACGAGGAGCCCCGCCGCGCCCGCGGCGAGGATGGCCCGCTGCAGATTCCGGAAGGGGGCCAGGAGCGGGTCCACGGGCATCAACAGGACTTCGGCCATCTCCAGGTCGAGGGCGTTCACGCCCCGGATCGGCGAGACCATCCCCAGGTAGTTCCGCTCGCCCAGGCGGAAGGAGAGCACGCCGGAGCCCTGCCCGTCCAGGACCGGCCCCCGCACCGCCAGGAGCGCGGGATCCCGGGCGAGGAGGCGGTCGAGTTCGCCGGCTCCGGGCAGCGTGGCACCCAGGGTCTGGAACCGGCTGAGCAGGGCCAGGTGGGCGGAAGGATCTCCGCGCTGGGGCCCGGCGATGGCCACGCGCCGGAGGTCACTGGCGGCCCGGTCGTCCACCCGGACCCCCACCAGCATCGCCCCGAGCGAACGGCCACCGGGAGCCTTCAGGGGGCGGGCCACCGCGTGGTAGATCCCAGGCCGCCCCCCCCAGTCCACCCGGAGGAACCCCCGGTAGACCGGCCCGGGATGGCCTTCCACCTCGGCCTCCTCCGGGGCCAGGGCCATCTGGAGGATCCCCACTTCCGGAAAGGAGAGGCGCCCGCCTCCCCCCGTGGCGGCCAGCAGGGTGCCATCCGGCTTCACCACCAGGGCGAGATCCGCGCCCAGGCGCGAGAGGTTCTCCAGCAGGGTGTCCGCGAGGCTGGTGGCGGCCCCCGATTCCAGCGCCTGTTCAATGAGGGCGACATTGCCCGAGTACTGGGTGAAGACCTCCAGCCCTGCGTCGAGCGACCGTCCCTGCTGCTCGAAGGCGCGTTCCACCACGTACCGCCCCGCCGACAGGCTGGAGCTCGCCGTGGCCCGGGCACCGCGCTCCGCCTCGCTGTAGGCCACCCAGAGGATGAGGGCGAAGAGGGCCACGATCGCGGCCGCCTGCCGCAGGAAGAAGCTCCACGCCAGCGTTCGGTACCAGCTCATGGACTGCGGCATGGGCATTCCTTGGTCGGTGGCTATACTGGCTCGAATCTACCCCGGATGCCCAGCATGATTCGAGTCCCTGCGAACGGCCTGCTGGCATTGATCCTGGCCGCCCCCCTGCTGGCGGGCGGTCTCCAGGGCCCTGTGCGGCTGCACGAGAAGGACGGGAGGCTCCGCAGCTCCCTGAAGGACTGCGTGGCCATCCTGGAACCGGTCGATGCGCCCCTGCCGCCCCCGGAGCCCTCGAAACCCGTGTCCATCCGGACCGTGGGGAAGCAGTTCCACCCCCGGGTCTCCCTCGCCACGCCAGGGACCGAGGTGGCCTTCCCGAACCTCGACCACATCCTCCACAACGTGTTCAGCGTAACCGAAGGGAACCGCTTCGACACCGGCCAGTACCAGCCGGGGGACGCGCCGAAGGTGAAAGTGGTCCGGCCGGGCCTGGTGAAGCTCTACTGCAATGTGCACCACCAGATGAACGCCTTCCTCTGGGTGGTGGCGACGCCGTTCGCGCAGGTGCTGGATGGGCGTTCCGGCCTGGCCTTCGACCAGGTGCCCCCGGGGGTCTATCGGCTCCGCCTCTGGCACCCGGAATCAGGTGAGAAGACCTGGACGGTGAAGATCGACGCCGAGGTGGCCCGGGGCGCCTGGGACCTCGACCTCTCACTGCCGCCCCTGGAACCGCACAAGAACAAGTTCGGAAGGGACTACGCGCCGCCGGCGGACGACCGCGCCTACTGAATCAGAACCGCTTCTGGAGGATCAGCATGGTCCGGGTGACCGATTCGTCGGCGCCATCGGCCCGCTGCCGGAGATGCACGACCGTGGCGAGCCAGCGGCGGGGGAGCGGCAGGGCCAGGTCGAGGCGGGGCCCCCGTGCCCGCCGGTAGAACCACCACTCGTCCCCGTTCACGGGGTAGAGGGTGCCCGTGGAGGACAGCCGCTGCCAGGTGAAGGTCAGCTGGGGCCAGTAGGTCCGCAGGCGGCTGCCCACCGCCGCCTGCACCTCTTCGGCCGTTTCGCCGGTCTCGCGGTTCCTCGAGCCGGACCAGCCCGCTTCGAGGGGGAGCGCAGCGTGCCAGGTGCCGGAGGCCCCGGCCGCGTCGACAGTCATGTGCTGGCGCTCCACCGGGCTGTGCCCCGGCAGCCGCCGGAGCCGCTCGTCGCCGGGGTTCCAGGACAGCTGCCACCGGCCGGCATGGGCGGTCCAGGACCAGGGACCCTTATCCAGCTTGAGGACCACCTGCCCCGCAGCGAGATCCACCTCCCCGCCCAGGACGTCCCTCACACGGCCCACCGCGACCCGGACGCCCGCCTCCTGGAGCAGGCTCTCCGGCCCGCGCAGCCCGAACCGCCCCCCCGCCCCCAGAAAGCGGAGGTCCCGGTCCCACAGGGCCTGGGACGCCAGCAGCCCGTTCTCCTGGAACCCGAGGCTCAGCGAGCCGAAGGCCCGCTCCGACAGCCACGAGAAGGTGCCTCGGGCCACATCCACCTGGGTCCCGTTGGAGGGCTGCTGGTCCCAGCGGGCAGCGTTGAACCTGTTCCCGTCCGAGCCCAGCGCTGATCGTGTCCCGGCCTCGACCCGCAGGTTCCCGGATTCCCAGGCCCAGCGCAGGCGGAGTTGGAGGCCTGCGCGGCGGAACGAATCCGATTCATAGCCGGGATCCGAAAACCGGTCCCCCCGCAGCGTCAACTCCCACGCGGGCTGCCACGGCCCTGGCGCCTCCGGGGGGAAGGGCGCCGCCTCCTGGCCGAAGGCGAGGGCGGCAACCAGGGGGAATGTCCAGCGACGGATCGGCATGATCCTCCGGAGGGGTTGCGGGTTCCCGTGGATGGTAGCCCAATGTCCGTGACAGCGATGGCTGTGGATGCCGCACCGGAGGGGTCCTGATTCCGGAATCGGAGCTGGCGCGGGACCGCCCGGACCCCAACCTGGGCCGTGGACCTCCCCGGCCGCCTTGACGGGATCCATCCGCAATCGGATTCTGACCCAAGGCATGGAGTTCCATTTGGGCACCTGGGATCTCGCCATCGCACTGGATCGATCCCTCCCGGAGCCCTTGTACCTCCAGCTGGTGAAGGCCATCGAGGACGGCGTCCGCCACGGGCGCTTCAAGCCCGGCGACGCCCTCCCGGGGACCCGGGCCATGGCGGACCTCCTCGGCGTGAACCGCAACACCACCCTGACCGCCTACCGGGAACTCGAGGCCGAAGGCTGGATCGAGGTCGCCCCGGACCGTGGCACCTTCATCGCCCGGAAACAGCCCGTCGTGCTGGATGTCCCCGCGGGGATCTCGGCCCAGGACTCGGCTTCCTGGAAGCGGGCGACCCCCCGGAGCGGTCCCTTCTTCCAGCCGGGGGTCCCCGCGCCGGAGTCCTTCCAGCTGATCCCGGACACCACGGACCTGAGGCTCACGCCCACGGACGCCATCCACCGGGCCTACGGCCGGGTGCTGCGGCTGCACCCCGAGCGCCTGCTCCAGCCGGGCTGGGATCCCCGGGGCCTCCTGGACCTGCGGAACTCGCTCTGCAAGATGCTGCGGGACCTGCGCGGCCTCTCCGTCGAGGCGGGCAACCTCCTCCTCACCCGGGGCCTGATGAGCACGCTCAACCTGGTGTCGCGTGTGCTCTTCGCGCCCGGGGATGCGGTGGCGGTGGAGAACCCGGGCTTGTTCCGCGTGGCCGAGGCCTTCCGCTCCGCCGGGGCGCGGCTCTTCCCGGTCCCCGTGGACGCCCAGGGGCTGGACGTGGAGGCCCTCGAGCTCCTCCTGCGCCGGGAACCCATCCGCCTCCTCTACCTGACCGCCGGCCCCCAGCAGCCCACCCAGGTGAACCTCGACCCGGCCCGGCGCCAGCGGCTGCTCCAGCTCTCCCAGGCGCACGGCTTCCGCATCCTGGAGGGCGACCCCGCCCTGGGCTTCCACCGCGAGCGCAATCCCCACCTCCCCCTGGCCAGCGAGGATCCCCTCGGCCGCGTGCTCTACTTCAGCAGCTTCGAGCAGATCCTCGCGCCGGGCCTGCAGGTCGGCTTCCTGGCCGGCGAGGCGGGCCTCATCAAGGCCCTGGCCCAGCAGCGGCAGCTGGTGGACTGGCCCGGGAACCTCGTGCAGGAGGCCACCATCGAGGAGACGCTGCGGGATGGCGAGATCGTCCGCCACCTACGGCGCGTGCGGAAGCTCACGGACGAGCGGCGGGAGACCATGGTCGACCGGCTCCTCTTGCACCTCCACCCGGCCCTCTCCGTGAAGAACCCGCGGGAGGGGCTTTCCCTCTGGGTCCGCGTGGCCGGGGACGTGCCCCTCGAGGCCTGGACCGAGCGCTGCCTCGCCCATGGCGTCGTCTTCTATCCCGGAAGCTTGTACGACCTCAACCGGCAGCCCCTGTCCCACGTGAGCCTGGGGTTCGCCGCCCATACGGTGGACGAGCAGAACGAAGCCTGCCGCCGGATGGCCCTGGCTCTGAAGGAGGTCGCAACCCGTTGACGGGTACCATGGCCTCATGAACGGATCTGACGATCAGACCTCAGGCCGGCCCCCACGCCGGCCCCGCTACAAGGGCACCCACCCGCGGCGCTTCGATGAGAAATACAAGGAGCTGGCTCCGGAGCGCTATGCCGAAGAGCAGGCCAAGGTGGCGGCCCGTGGCCACACCCCCGCAGGCACCCACCGCTCGATCATGGTTGGGGAGATTCTCGCGGCCCTCGATCCGAAGCCCGGCGAGGTGGCTCTGGACGCCACCCTGGGCTACGGCGGCCATACGCGGGAGCTCCTGCCCCGCCTGCTGCCGGGGGGCCGGCTCGTCGGTGTGGACGTGGATCCCCTGGAGCTGCCCCGCACCGAGGCTCGCCTGCGGGAGCTGGGGTTCGGCGAGGAGGTGTTCACGGTGCGCCGCATGAACTTCGCGGGGCTGCCGCGCCTGCAGGCCGAAACTGGTCGCTTCGACCTGGTGCTGGCGGACCTGGGCGTGTCCTCCATGCAGATCGACAACCCCGCCCGGGGCTTCACCTGGAAGGCCGAAGGACCGCTCGACCTGCGCCTCAACCCCCAGCGCGGCCGGTCCGCCGCGCAGCTGCTGGCCACGCTGGACGCGCAGGCCCTGGCCGAACTCCTCGTGGAGAACGCGGACGAACCCCACGCCGAGGCCATCGCCCGGGCGGTGGTGGGCCAGCAGATCCGCACCACCCGCGACCTGGCGAACCGAGTGAGGGCGGCGGTGCAGACTGACGGTTGCGACGATGACGAAACCAGGAAAGCCCTCCAGCGCACCTTCCAGGCCCTGCGCATCGCCGTGAACGACGAGTTCACAGTGCTGGACCAGTTCCTTTCGCTGCTGCCCGGCAGCCTGAATCCCGGCGGCCGCGTGGCCATCCTTACCTTCCACTCCGGCGAAGACCGCCGCGTGAAGAAGGCCTTCCAGCAGGGCCTGCGCGAGGGAATCTACGCGGACGTGGCCCCCGAACCCATCCGTGCTTCGCCCGAGGAACGCCACGCCAACCCGCGCTCCACCAGCGCCAAGCTGCGCTGGGCCAGGCGGAGGTGATGACGGCCCGCCGTGGGTACCCTGTCGGGATCACCCGTTCCCCTGGTCATGTGCTGAGGATTCCCATGAAATCCCTGCGACGTCTCCCCTCCTCGTGGTCGTGTTATGCGCTGACCGGCTCGCGGCCCAGATGCCCACGGAGGGTGACGCCACCCTCCGGGACTTCCGGTTCCGGTCCGGGGAGGCGCTGGCCGAGCTGCGCGTCCACTACCGCACCTATGGCGCCTCCCGGCGCGACGCGTCGGGGGTGGTGCGGAACGCCGTGCTCATCACCCATGGCACCACGGGCAGCGGGGCCCAGTTCATGGGCCCTGCCTTCGCGGGCCAGCTCTTCGGCGCCGGCCAGCCCCTGGACGCGGCGAAGTACTTCATCGTGTTCCCGACGGCATCGGCCACGGGAAGTCCAGCAAGCCCAGTGACGGTCTCCACGCCCGGTTCCCCCGCTACGGCTACCTGGACATGGTGGATGCCCAGCGGCGCCTGCTGACGGAAACGCTTGGCGTGACCCACACCTGCGCCTGGCGGCCCAGAGAACTGGGTGGCGCTGTCGGCCGCTGTAGCCGAGAAATCAGTTGTGACTTTAGTTTGAAACCCACTTGCGACAGGGCATGCACTTGTAAATGTTGTTTAGAAAGGAGTGTCAAAGCCTTTTCCTGTCCCAAACGCAGTAGTTGTCAACCCCAAGGCGAAAATAATTGGTTGCAAGCCGCTAATTGCACGTCATACATTGAGTGGGTAGATGGGAAACGACCCCATTCCTTAGGCCAGAAGGCCAATAGAGAGAAGCGAGAATGAAGACAACGTTGAGTGTTGACTCCAGAAAGCGCGTGACGCTGCCGAACGTCGCGGGAGTTAAGACTGGTGATGACCTTGAAATCGAGATCCTCGAGGACGGCAGGATGATGTTGACCCCTGTGGTGAGGATCCCTCGTCACCAGATGTGGGCTTGGACGGAGCGGGTTGATCGACTGCTTGCAGAGGCGGCGCTCGACAGGTCTCCGAAGGTGAGGGTGACGGACCCCGGCGTTCTGGAAGAAATGATGAAGTCGTCTGATTGTAGTATTTAAAAATATCGTCCATTTCCCCATTTTCCCACTTGAAATTTGGGCATTTTAATCGATACTCCTATGTAGGAGAGTATCTGTATGCCCGTAATGCTCATTGAAATTGAACTTCAGCAGGATCGGATCTTAAAACAACTCAAAGCAGGCGGCCCAGAGGTTACAACGGCCTTTTTCCAGTCCCTGAAGAGGATCCATTCATTCACCACGATGGCCCAGTTGAGCCAGGACCACGGTCTTCGCTGGGAAAAACTCGTCGGCAAAACCTTCCCCGGCACGAAGATCCCCGTCTACACCTACCGCATCACAGGAGACTGGAGGGCCGTCTGCAAACTGCGAACTGGGCCGGTGATTGAGATTGTGGCCGTTCTAGATCACGACGACTCCTATTGATAGGGCAAAAAGAAGGGCCTCTTTGTGGGGGTCCTTGAAGTAGGCGTAACACACCGTCCAGTACGTGAAGACCGCCGACGCCAACGACATGCTTTACGCCCTGGAAGCCTCGAAGGACTACGACCCCGGCCCGGGCCTGGAGAAGATCAAAGCGCCGCTGCTGGCGGTGAACTCCGCGGATGACCTCATCAACCCACCGGAGCTGGGCATCCTTGAGCGCGAGATCAAGCGGGTGTCGAGGGGCCGGGCCGTGCTGCTCCCTCTGACACCCGAAACCCGGGGCCACGGCAGCCACACCGTGGCGGCCCTATGGAAAGGCTACCTGATGGAGCTGCTGAGGCAATCCGAGCGGCGCTAGAAGATCTCCTTGAAGAAGTCCTTCATGTGCTGCCAGCTGCGGCGGTGGGCGGCTTCGTTGTAGGCGGCGCCCTTCGAGTTGTCGCTGCCGGCCTCCTTCTGCGTGAAGGCATGGACGGCGCCGGCGTAGGCCACGAACACGTAGTCCGCCTTCGAGGCCCGCATCTCATCCTGGAAGGACGCCACATCCTTGTAGGGCACGAAGGGATCATCCGCCCCGTGGCACACCAGCACCTTGGCGGTGACAGGACCGGGCTGGAAGCCCGCGGGCACGTCCAACCCACCATGGAAGGACACCACCCCCTTCACGGACAGGCCGCCCCGGGCGGCCTCCAGGGCCCCCGTGCCGCCGAAGCAGAAGCCGATGACGGCCACGCGGCTGCCGTCCACTCCCTGCTGGGCCTTCAGCGCGTCGAGGGCCGCGGCGATCCGGCGCCGGTAGAGGGCCCGATCGCCCTTGTAGGTGCCGGCCAGCTTCCCGGCCTCAGCCGTGTTCTTGGGATGCACGCCCTCGCCATAGATGTCCGCCGCCAGGGCCACGTAGCCCAACTTCGCCAGGTCATCCGACACTTTGCGCTCGTGATCCGTGAGGCCCATCCACTGGTGGATCACCACCACGCCCGGGACCTTGCCCTTCACGGCGGTCGGGCGGGCCACATAGCCCGCCAGCTTCGTGGCGCCATCGGTGTAGGTCAGAGGCTGGCCCGCAAACACGGGCAGAGCGGCGAGGGTGAGGGCGAGTGCGGCGGATCGCATGGGGCCTCCGGGATGGGAGACCGATCCTATAGCTGTTCAGACTGGAAAACCAGCGCTCTAGATAAAGACCGCCACCAAGACACCAAGGCGCCAAGAAAAGCCAAAGCCAGTCCCCATGCAGTTCTTGGTGGTCTTGGTGCCTTGGTGGTGAAAGAGCTTTCCCTTCTGCCTTGAGCACCATTGCGTCCTAGCGCCCGGTGCTGCCGTAGCCCCCGTCGCCACGCTCGGTGTCACCCAGGGCCTCGACGCTGGGTTCGGGGACCCAGGTCCAGCTCTCCACGGGAGCCACGAGCAGCTGAGCGATGCGCTCGCCGCGGCGTAGCTCGAAGGGGGCCTCGCCGTGGTTGATGAGGAGCACCTGGACCTCGCCACGGTAGTCGGCGTCGATGGTGCCGGGGGCGTTCAGCACCGTGAGGCCGTGGCGCAGGGCCAGGCCCGAGCGGGGCCGCACCTGCCCCTCGAAGCCCTGGGGGATGGCCAGCACCAGCCCCGTGGGCACTAGGCGCCGCTGGCCCGGTCCGATCATCCAGGTTTCGCCTTCGGGAGTCGCTGCCCGCAGGTCCATGCCCGCCGCATGGGCCGTGGCCACCGCGGGCAGGTCGAGGCCGAGGCCATGGGGGAGCTGATGGACCGGAATGCGCATTCAAAAAGATTCAACGCAAAGGCGCGAAGGCGCAAAGGGTTAATCAAGGCCGTTGACGACCCGACGGATCCCTTCCTTCATGTAGCGCTGGCCAAAGTTCAAGAGTAGGCCAAGGCGCGACCCCGTCACGCGAAGATAGGTCAACAGTTGAGCTTCGAAGACTGGAGCGATCTCGGTCACCGCCTTGCACTCTACGATGATCAAATTCTCAACCAGCAGATCGATCCGCAAGGGCGACCCCAATTCCACCCCCATGTAGCGGATCTGACACGGGTTCCATATCACCCCTTTGCGATTTTGCGCCTTTGCGTTGGATTTTCTTTGACCAGCTGCCCGCAGGCGCCCTGCACGTCGCGGCCACGGCTGCGGCGGACAGTGACGAAGCAGCCGCGGGCCTTCAGCCATTCGGAGAACTGCTGCACGCGATCCTCGCCGGGTTGGCGGAAGGCGCTGGCGGCGTGCTCGTTCATGGGGATGAGGTTCAGGTTGTGGCCGCTGCGCAAGTCGCCCAACCAGTCCGCCAGGCGTTGGGCGTCGGCCTCGGTGTCGTTCTCGCCGGCGATGAGCACGTATTCGAAGCAGAACTTCTCGCCGCGCTTCGGGCACCAGTCGTCGAGCGCACGGCGCAGCCGCGCCAGGTTCCACACGCGGTTCACGGGCATGGTGCGGCTCCGCGCCTCGTCCGTGGTGGCGTTGAGGCTGAGGGCCAGCAGGGGCCGGGGCTCCAGCTTCGCCAGCTTCTCGATGCCGCTCACCAGGCCCGAGGTGCTCACGGTGATGCGGTTCTTCCCCAGGCCCAGGCCCGCCGGGTGGCACATGAGGCGGATGGCGCGGTGCAGGTGGTCGAGGTTGTGGAGGGGCTCGCCCATGCCCATGAACACGAGCGTCAGCTCGTGCCCGCGGTCCGGCCCGAGCTCCGCCATCAGCGCCAGCACCTGGCCCAGGATCTCGCCGGACTGGAGGTTGCGCAGGATGCCCATGCTGCCCGTGGCGCAGAAGGTGCACCCCATGGCACAGCCCACCTGGCTGGAGATGCAGTAGGTCACGCGGGGGTTCCGCACCCTGCGCGGCATGTGGACGGACTCGATGCGCCGGCCGTCCGCCAGCTCCAGCGCCAGTTTCGTGGACCCGTCGCCGGAGGCTTGGCGCTCGACGATGGATGGCAGGCGCAGGTCCGCCACGCCCTCCAGCCAGCGGCGGATGCCCGATCCCAGATCCGGCGCGCCATCCTTCCAGCTCCAGGGACGGTGCAGGCGCTTGAACGTCTCCAGGGCGCTGCCGGGGCAGCCCAGGGCCACCAAGTCCTCCGGAAACAGCGACCAGGCCGAGGGCAGGCCCGCCCGCTCGGGGGCGGGGCGGTCCCAGGGCATGAGTGCAGCGTTCGTCATCCCACCATTCTATCGGTCGAAGCCTCAAGCAGCCCGGCCCTCGGCGGCGGTTCGGGACTGTGGAACTGCACATGAGACCTATGGACACCCGGTTGGTACGGGTTCGGGCGCCATTTTCTCGCCCCTGGCCGCTCGCGACCCTGAACCCTTGACCATGTTTCGGCCCGCCTTGACAAATGAACGTTGTTCATTATACTTAACATCGTTCATTATGACTTCCCATTCCCGACGCCACCAACAACGACTCCAACTCCGCCGCGAAATCCTCGATGCGGCGAGCGCCGCCTTCGCCCACAAAGGATACGAGCAACTTTCGATGCGCAAGCTGGCGGCCGGGCTGGAGTGCTCGCCCGGCACGCTCTATCTCTACTTCCGGGATAAGGACGAACTGCTGCACGCCGTCGTCGAAGAAAGCTTCGCAGAACTGCTGAAGACGTTGCGGGCCGTCCCGAACGAGGGTGATCCCATCCGTCACCTGAAGACGAAACTGCGGGCGTACATCGAGTTCGGCCTGCGGAATCCCAACCACTACAAGTGTGCATTCGTGCTGCCGTCGGAGAGCAACGGTGACCGTCCCTACAGGCCTCATCCAGCTTTCGAAGAGCTGGTGCAGGGGCTGAGGGCGTGCGTTGAGTCTGGCTTGTTGCCCGAAGTTAATCTAGAAACGACAAGCCAGGTCGTTTGGTCCTGCATCCACGGATTGACGGCACTGCTGATCGCGAGACCGGCGTTCCCGTGGGTCCTAAAGGACAGGCTGATCGATGAGTTGATCGAGACTGCGACAGTCGGCATTGCGCGCCCTGCGGCAACCAGGGAGGAAGGAGGAGACCATGGGCATTCCCGCGCCGGGGCACGAAAGTAAGGGGACGGAAACAGAGAGCGCCGGCCAGTACACATGGCTGCTGCCGGCCATGGCTGGGGTGTTGTTGCTGATAGCGAACGGTCGCAACACGGTTCCGCTGGCCGCATGGCTGGCACCCGTGTTCCTGTTGCGTTTCACGCGCGGGGGACGAGCCTGGGCGCGACTGCTGACTGCCTTCTCGATGCTTTTTTTCACATGGCTGTTCCAGTTCCGCGGAGCGGTACCAGCGCCGAGACCCATCGTGATCGCCGTCGCGGTTGTATTCTCTCTGGCCTTGCTTGTACCGTATTTGGTGGACCGCGCGCTGGCGCCCAAACTGCATGCCGGATGGGCCACACTGGTGTTCCCGGCGGCCTGGGCCGGGGCGGAACACTTGACGAGCGTCACCTCACCGTACGGCAGTTGGGGCTCGATGGCCTATTCACAGTATGGCGACCTACCGCTGGTGCAGCTTGTCTCTGTCACGGGGCTGCCCGGAATCACCTTCCTCATGGGATGGTTCGCTTCAACAGTGAATCTTGCCTGGGTTCGCAACTGGAGTTGGCCCGATATTCGTAAGCCGTTTGCCTTGCTCGCAGGGACGTTTACTGCTGTGTTCATTGGCGGTGGAGTTCGGCTGGCGTTCTTCCCTCCGAATTCATCGACGGTGAAATTGGTATCGATCTCCCGCAAGGACTTCGCCAGCGCTCCGCCCAAAGACCTGGAGCTGCGTCTCGTACGGAATCAACCGTTGACGGATGCAGAAGTGGATCTGCTCCGTGGCTTCGCGCGCGTCGACACAGACGATCTGCTGGCGCGGTCCGAGCGTGCCAGTGATGCGGGCGCGAAGATCGTCTTCTGGAGCGAAACCGCGGGAGATGTCTTCAAGGAAGACGAGGCTGCGCTGATCACCCGGGCACAGGAGTTGGCGAGCCGTAAACAGATCTATCTCGGGCTCGCACTCGGCACATGGCGGCGTGGTTTCGTGAAGCCACTTGAGAACAAAATCGTTCTTATCGCGCCTGACGGTCGAATCGCCTACGAGTATTGGAAGGCGCATCCGGTACCGGGAAGTGAAGAGAAAATGTCGAGCCTGCTCGATGGCATGGTCAAAACTTCGCTGAGCCCCTATGGACGTCTCGGTTCGGTCATCTGTTTCGATCTGGATTTCCCGCAACTCCTGGCGCAGGCGGGGAGGATGAAGACCGACATCCTGCTCGCTCCTTCCAACGATTGGCTGGCCATCGATCCGTTGCATACGCGAATGGCGACGTTCCGTGCGGTGGAGCAGGGCTTCAACCTCGTGCGGCAGGTTCACACCGGCATGTCGATGGCCGTGGATTATCAAGGGCGCGTGCTGGCCCAAATGGATGATTTCGGGTCGCCGGATCGCGAGATGACGGCTTATGTGCCCACACACGGCGTCCGCACCGTGTACTCGCGCATAGGTGACGCGTTCGCGTGGGTGTGCCTGCTCGGCTTGGCGATTCTGCCCTTCGCAGCCAGGAGATGTTTCTGAAGGTAGCGTCTTTGTCCGTATGAGAAGCAGCAGTCAGTCAACCTGACGTGCGGATCAGGCCACCAGATCCTTCAGGCGGATCTCGCCGCCCCGCCGGGTGCCGAGGGCGCTGAGGCCCACCTGGGCTGGGTCGAGTAGGTCCTGGGCCACGCGCAGCAGGTCCTCGGAGGTGACAACCTCGATCTCCGCCATCTGCTGGTCGAGGCTGTACAGCTCGCCCTGATGGATGGCCTGGTGGGCCAGGCTGAACATGCGGCTGCTGCTGCTCTCCTGGCTGAACACGAGGCTGGTGCGGGCCTGGAGCTTCGCGCGTTCCAACTCGTCGGCCGCCACGCCCGCCTGGCGGACCCGCGCGCACTCGACCATGGTGCGCTGCACCAGCTCGCGCAGTTGCGCAGGCGCGCAGCTGGCGCTGATCTGGAGGGCACCCGTATCCGCGTAGGGGCTGAGGTAGCTGCCCACCTGGTAGCAGAGGCCCCGGCGCTCGCGCAGCTCCATGAAGAGCCGGGAGGCCATGCCCCCGCCCAGCACGTAGCTGAGCAGATGCGCCGCGGCGCGATCCGGCGAACGGTGATCCGGCGCGGGGAAGCCCATCACCAGGTTGGCCTGCTGGAGGTCCTTCCGGGGCACGTTCAATAGGAAGGGCTGGGTGCGGGCCGGTCGATTGGGGGCGTGGTCCGTCCCCTTGGGCAGGCGCTCCAGGATGGGTTTCAGCAGATCGTGGAAGGAATCCGGCTCGATGGCGCCCGCGGCTGCCACCACGAGGTTCGGTGCGCGATAGGTGTGGTCGAAGAAGGCGCGGGCCTCGGTGGGCCCGTAGGTCGATACCTGATCCCGGCGGCCCAGGATGGGATGGGCCAGGGGCGTGCCCTCCCAGAAGCCGCCGTAGAACAGTTCACTCACCCAGTCGTCCGCCTGGTCCTCGCTTTGCGCGATCTCCTCGAGGATGACGCTGCGCTCCCGGGCGAGTTCCTCGGCATCGAAACGCGGCGAGGTGACCAGTTCACCCAGCAGGTGGATCAGCTCTGGCAACTGGTCTGCCAGCACCTTGCCGTAGAAGCAGGCCACCTCTTTGCCCGTGAAGGCGTCCAGGTGGCCGCCCAGGCGGTCCGTGGCCGCGGCCAGCTCATCAGGCGTGGGGTAGGCCTCGGTGCCCTTGAAGACCGTGTGCTCCAGGAAGTGGGCCAGGCCCTCCTCCGCCGGCCCCTCGTGACGTGATCCCCGCCGCACCCAGAACCCTACCGAGCAGCTCCGCACATGGGAGATGGGTTCAATCAGGATCTCGGTGCCGTCGGGGGTGAGGGTGCGGAGGGGTTCGGCCATCCCTCCAGTTTACAGGGGGGGGAGCGCTACCCCTCTGCTTCGCTTCCGGCCAGCCCGGTGGGCGTGCGATGGAGCTTCCAGCCTGAGAGGGCCCAGCAGAGGGCGCCGAAGGCGAGGAGGGCGAGGAGGGCGAGGGCGGGGTGGGTCGTCACCTGCTCCTGGGCGAGCAATTGGTTGGCCTGCACCTGGGCGGCGCGGCTGCCTGCCAGGCTCTCGATGTGGTGGGTGAAGGTGAGGCGCTGGAGGAAGGGCGGAAAGATCCGCACCAGCGGCTCCCAGAGGAAGAAGTACAGGGCTCCCCAGAGCGTGCCCCGCTTGAAGACCAGGCCCATCAGGGTCATGAAGGCCAGCTCTCCCCACCAGGCCCCCACCAGCGCGAGGATGCGGACTGTCAGCAGAGCTGGGTCGCCGCCCACCACCTGAAGGCCCAAGGCCCCGAGAATGAGCCAGCCGGCGCCCCAGCCGAACCAGGGCAGGCCCTTGCCCAGGGGCAGGGCCCAGGCGGGCGCAGGCCGCACCAGCAGCAGGGGCAGCGTGCGCTGTTCCAGATCCTCGCGGATGCCCGCCGGGGCCGCCACCATGGCCATGATGGGCAGCATCATCTTCACCAGGCCTTCGTGGAATATGCGGAGCGCCTCGCCAGGGTTCGTATCGAGGCCCCGCATCCGGCTGATGGTGAAGATGAGGAGGCTGAGACCCACGGGCGCCATGACCAGCGCCGCCAGGACCCAGCCCCGGCCCTGGAGGACGCGGGGCGCGTAGCCGCGGGCCGTGGCGCGGATCGTCGCCAGGGGAGAGGGAACCGCGTTCATGCGTGATCCTTCGTCAAATATTGGAAGACCGCGTCCAGGTTGAGATCCAGCGGATCGAGGGCGCGGAGCGGGATGCCACCCTCCGCCGCGGCCTTCTGGAGGCGGGGCAGAATGTCCCGGGGCGAGCGCACGGAGATCACCACGGCATCCTCTTCCATGCGCAGGGCCGCCAGTTCCGGCTGTTCCACAGCCCAGCGGGCCAGGATCTGGGCCTCGCCCGTGAGACGCAGCTCCACCGGATGGCGGTCCAGCAGCTGGCGGATCTCGGTGACGGTGCCTTCCGCCAGGAGGCGGCCCCGGAACAGCAGCAGGATGCGGTCCGTGAGCTGGGCGATCTCGCCGAGAATGTGGCTCGACACCAGGATGCGCGTGCCTTTGGCGGCCAGGTCGCGCAGCAGGGCCATGAGCGTGAGACGGGCCTCGGGATCCAGGCCGTTGAAGGGCTCGTCCAGGATGAGCAGCTCCGGCTCGTGCAGCAGCGCCTGGGCCAGCCGGATGCGCTGGCGCATGCCCTTGGACATGCGCGCGAAGGTGAGGTGGGCGCGGTCGCTCATGCCGACGGTGGCGAGGGCCCGGACCACCGCGGCCTTCAGGCCATCCCCAGACAGCCCGGACAGCTCGCCCATCATGCGGAGCCAGCGGTCGGCCCGCAGGCCCGTGGGCAGGCGGTCGCCCTCGGGCACGAGGCCCAGGCGCGCAAGCACCGCCGGGTTGCGGAAGGGGGCCGCGCCGAAGACCTTCACGTCGCCACCGGAAGGGGGCAGCAGGCCCGAGAGCAGCTGCAGCAGGGAGGACTTGCCGGCGCCGTTGGGGCCCAGCAGGCCCGTGATGCCGCCGCCGTCCGGCAGCTCGAAGGTGGTGGGGCTGAGGCCCAGGATGGGGCCGTAGCGGAGGGAGGCGCGGTCGAGGGAAATCATCAGATGACCGCCTCCGAAGGCATGGTCCGCTTGACGGCCACGAAGGTCCACAGGCCCAGGTGGAAGGCCGTGCCGAGCAGCGCGGGAACCCAGCCCAGCAGGGGGTGGTCCACGCCCACGAAGAGCTGGGGCCAGGTCTCCGCGAGCAGGATGGGATTGATGGCCTGCACCGTCGAGATCCCCGTGAGGCCATGGATCATGGAGGCCAGCGTGGCGGCGCCCAGCACCAGGCCCAGCACCCAGCCGATGCCGGCCCGGGGCGTGGCGGCCATGCTGGAGGCGCCCACGGCCAGGGAGCCCATCAGGGTCGAGCTGATGGCCATGGCGGGCAGCAGGCGCAGGGGCGCCGTCACCCAGACGGGGCCGCTGGCGCCCGCGAGGATCAGGGACATCAACCAGGGCAGCAGGGCGAAGGGGAGCAGGATCGCGAAGGGCAACGCGGAAGCGAAGCCCAGCTTGGCAAGCAGGTAGTCCCTCGGTCCCACGGGATGGGCATACATAAGGGGCCGCACGCGATAGAGGGTGTCCCGGGCCACCAGGCCGCCGCCCACCAGGGCCACCAGGAACCAGAGCAGGTAGCTGGCGGGGTTCAGCAGGTCCGCCTGGAAGTCCGCGCCCTGGGTGAGGATGGTCTTCGCGAACTCCTGCATGGGCTTGAAGGTCTGGTTGGTCTGCAGGAGGTGGTCCACGTAGATGCGGGCCACCTTCCAGAGCAGCACCAGGAGGAAGGCGAAGCCGAAGAAGCGGCCGATCTTCTGGCGCCAGAGCCGGGCGAGGTCGAAGCGCATCAGCACCAGGGCCGGGGGATGGCCGTGGCTGAGGTCCGGGGCTGGCGGCAGGGTGGGCGCGTAGATGGGCATGGCTAGGCCTCCCCTGGATGCAAGGCCCGGAGCAGCACCTCGTCCAGGCGGTCGTGGCGAGGCGTGAGCTGGATGAGGGTGGCGCCCTTGGTTTCCGCCCAGCAGAAGGCGGCCGCGGGATCGGCCTCGGCCAGCTCCAGATCGTAGAGGCCGTTGCGGGCCTCCAGCACCGAGCCAAGATCCGCCAGGGCGGCCTCCTGGGCGGCGTCCAGCGGATCGAGAAAACGCAGCTCCACGCGCCGGGCCAGGGCCTTCCGGAGTCCCGCCATGGAACCCGCCGCCTTGATCTGGCCCTGGTCGAGGATCACCAGCTGGTCCGCCACCCGCTCCACGTCACCCAGCAGGTGGGAGGCCAGGATGACGCCGGTGCCCAGCTCGGCGTGGACCCGCAGCACCAGGTCCAGCATGCGGCGGCGGCCATCGGGATCGAGGCCGTTGGTGGGCTCGTCCAGGAAGATCAGCTCGGGGCTGTGCACCAGGGCCTGGGCCAGCTTCACCCGCTGGCGCATGCCCGTCGAATAGCCGCTGACCGGGCGGTAGCGGGCCTCGTCGAGGCCGACGAAGTAGAGCACCTCGTGGGCGCGATCCCGGGCCGACTCCGGGGCCAGGCCGCTCAGCTCGCCCCAGAAGGCCACCTGCTCGTAGGCGGAGGCGTCCTCGATGAGGGCGTCGTACTCGGGCATGTAGCCGATGCGGGACCGCAGCTTCGCGGCCTCGGGCGCCCCCAGGGGCACGCCCAGCACCGTGCCACCGCCGCCCGATGGCTGCAGCAGGCCCAGCAGGGCTTTCAGCAGGGTGGACTTGCCGGCGCCGTTGGGACCCAGCAGGCCCACGATGCCGCGGTCCAGGGCCAGGGTCAGCCCCTTCAGGGCGGGCGCCGCCATGGTGGCGTAGCGCACTTCCAGGTTCTCGAAGGCGATCAACGGAGCCTCCAGATGACGGTCACAGCATTCTCCAGGATGTAGGTTGCTACGAGTGGGGCCTGGAATGGATTAGGGGGCGTTTCGGGATGACCAGCGTATTCCCTGGTTATCTCGTTACGGCCCCTTAGATCGCCCCTGGGATGCGGTGGAATGGATTGTTCAAGGAAAGCGACTTAGGCTGATGGCAACCATCCTCCCATCCCCCGGGGACTTCCGCATGCAACTCCTGGACTGGCCCTTCCTCGACGCGCTCCAGACCGGGGCGCTGACAGCCCTGTTCGTCAGCTTCGGCACGGACGCCCTGTCCCGGCGGGACCGCATGATGGGCTGGATGGCCCTCACCTGCCTGCTGGTGGGCTTCCGGCACGGCGTGCTGGCCGTCGGCACCCTGCCCACCTGGAACCCGGACCTCGTGGACCGCGCCCAGAGCCTGCTGGTGGCCTTCGGGTTCATCAGCCTCTGCATGGCCCTCATCGAGCTGTTCCCGCAGCACATCCCCCGGCGCTTCCCGGGATGGATCGCCCTGGGCATGATTCCCAACTTCATCCGGAACCTCCTCCTGCCGCACCCGAGCCTGGCGGAGGTCTGGACCCACCACATCTACAACCTCACCTACCTCGTGGGCTGCGGCTTCATCATCTTCTGGTCCCTGCGCGCCCGCATGGATGGCGATCCCATGGGGCGCAGGCTCTTCCTCGGCTTCCTCGGTCTGACCATTCCCGTGGTGGTGGAGATTGCCGCCCAGAGCCTGTTCGGGATGAAGATCCGGCTCTCCGGCTTCAGCCTCGTGATCCTGGCCATGGCCATCGGCACCTCCTGGCAGTGGCTCGTGGTCCGGACCATGGAAGCCCGCATCCACCGGGCCGAGACCGAGGTGGAGGTCTGGCGCAGCCTCGTGCCAGGCAATGCCTTCCGCACGGACCGGCCTTCGGCGCTGATGGAAGGGCTCTTCGGCAGCGGCTGGGCCGACCGGGTGCGGGAAAACCCCGAGGCGCCCCTGGTGGCCCTGGATGGGGGCTCCTACCGCCTGCGGACCCGCCTCCTGCACCACCACGAGCGGCTGGGGTGGTACGAGCGAGAGGAGGACACCCAGCCCGGCACCCGGGGATTCCTCGCCGGGTGGACCGTGGCCCTGGGCATGGATGATCCTGTGGCCAGTGCCCGCATCCAGGAGTGGCTCCTCAGCTGGGGAGCTGACGTGCAGCTCTGGAGCACGGTCCCGCCCCGGGAGGGGCCCTATCCCAGCGTCCTCCTCTGGGCCCGGGAACCCAGCATCCTGGCCGTCTGGCGGGAGGATGATCTCCTGCGCCGCCGGCCCCGGTGGGTGCAGCTGGGCGGTCCCACCACCGCCGGACCCCATGCCCGCCTGGACCTGGACCTGGACGCTGCCAGCCTGAGGAACTTGCTCCGCGATCTGCTTTCCCGGCATTGATCCCCGCAGGGAGGCCGGGTATTGACCCCCGGGCACTTGCCCGGGAACGCTCGATCCGGCGGAGAATGGGGGCATGAGCTTCGCCCACCTCCATCTGCACACCGAGCATTCGCTCCTCGACGGTCTCACCCGCATCCCCGATCTCGTGAAGAAGTGCCGGGCGTCGGGCATGCCCGCCGTGGCCGTCACCGACCACGGAAACATGTTCGGCATGATGAAGCTCTTCGACGCCTGCGAGAAGACGCAGGACGCCGAGGGCAACTGGGCGGTGAAGCCCATCCTGGGCTGCGAAGTCTACGTGGCCCCAAAGACCCGCTTCGACCGGAAGCTCGAGGCGAAGAACGCCACGGGCGAGGAGGGCCTGGAGGACTGCGTGGATCCCAGCGGATCGCGCGACGCGGGCTACCACCTGGTGCTGCTGGCCAAGAATCCCGTGGGCTTCGCCAACCTCTCGAAGCTGGTGTCCGCGGGCTTCACCGAGGGCTTCTACTACAAGCCCCGCATCGACAAGGATCTCCTCCGCCAGCACAGCGAGGGGCTCATCGGGCTGTCGGCCTGCCTCGGCGGCGAGGTGCAGGCCCGCATCCTCCAGAACCGCCTCGACCAGGCCGAGCGCGTGGCCCGCGACTTCCGCGACATCTTCGGCGAGGACTTCTACCTGGAGATCCAGGACCAGGGCTTCGACAAGGAGAAGGAGATCATCCCTTCCCAGATGGAGCTGGCCGCGAAGCTGGGCATCCCCCTGGTGGCCACCAACGACGCCCACTACCTCAACCACGAAGACGCCGACCTGCACGACACCCTGCTCTGCATCGGCACCAAGACCACCAAGGTCAAGGAGAAGCGCATGCGCTTCGCCACGGACCAGTTCTTCGTGAAGACGCCCGAGGAGATGCGCGCCGTGTTTCCGGACCATCCGGAATACCTGGAGCGCACCCTGGAGATCGCCGCCAAGGTCGACCTGTTCCCCATCACGCGAAAGCCCGTCACGCCCCGCTTTCCCGTGCCCGAGGGCTACGACCTGGAATCGTACTTCATGCATGTGGCGAAGGAGACCTTCGAGCAGCGCCTGGCGGAATGCCGCCCCCTCTGGCAGGCGGGGACGCTGAAGCACCCCGAGGCGAAATACCGCGAGCGCCTGGCTTTCGAGCTGGACATGATCCTCAAGATGGGCTTCCCGGGCTACTTCCTGCTGGTCTGGGACTTCATCCGGAAGGCACGGGAGATGGGCGTGCCTGTGGGGCCCGGCCGTGGCTCGGCCGCCGGCAGCATCGTGGCCTGGTCCATGCGGATCACGGACATCGATCCCATGCAGTACGACCTGCTCTTCGAGCGCTTCCTCAACCCCGAGCGCGTGTCCATGCCCGATGTGGACATCGACTTCTGCCGCGACGGCCGCCAGAAGGTCATCGACTACGTCACCGAGAAGTACGGCCAGGACAAGGTGAGCAGCATCATCACCATCAACCAGCTCAAGACCAAGGCCGTCATCAAGGATGTGGCGCGGGTCTTCGAGAAGGACTTCGCTTTCGCCAACAACCTCACCAAGCTGGTGCCCCAGGAGCCGGGCAAGCCCATCACGGTGGGCGAGGCGCTCGAGAAGAGCGACAAGCTGCGGGAGCTGTACGAGTCCGATCCCGAGGTGAAGAACATCCTCGATATCTCCGCGCGGCTGGAGGGCCTGGCCCGCAATACCGGCGTCCACGCGGCGGGCGTCATCATCGCGCCCGATGAGCTGACCCAGTTCGCGCCGCTGTCCATGGACAAGGACAAGAAGGTGATGGTGCAGTACACCATGGTCGAGGCCGAGCGCGCGGGCCTGCTGAAGATGGATTTCCTGGGCCTAGAGACGCTCACCCAGATCGCCAAGACCCAGGAGGTCATCGCCCGGCGCCACGGCCAGCCCAAGGACATGACCACCATCCGCGCCTTCGACGACAAGAAGACCTTCGAGCTCTTCGCGGCGGGCGACACGGATGGCGTCTTCCAGTTCGAGTCCGGCGGCATGAAGCAGCTCCTCCGCCAGCTGGGGCCCGACCGCTTCGACGACCTCATCGCGCTCAACGCCCTCTTCCGCCCAGGCCCCCTGGGGGCGGGCATGGGCACCACGTACGTGGAACGCCGCCACGGCCGCGAGCCCGTCACCTACCTCTTCCCAGACCTGGAGCCCATCCTGGCGCCCACCTACGGCGTGATCCTCTACCAGGAGCAGGTCATGCAGATCGCCAGCCTCGTCGCCGGCTACTCCCTGGGCGAGGCGGACATGCTGCGCCGGGCCATGGGCAAGAAGGACAAGGCCAAGATGGCCAAGGAGAAGGACAAGTTCATCGAGCAGGGCGCCAAGCGAGGCTACGACAAGGCCAAGGTCTCGGAAATGTTCGACCTCATCGAGTACTTCGCCGGCTACGGCTTCAACAAGAGCCACAGCGCGGCCTACGCCATGGTGGCCTACGAGACCGCCTACCTGAAGGCGAACTACAAAGTGGAGTTCATGGCGGGTCTGCTGTCCACCAAGTCGGGACGCACCGATGACGTGGCCAAGTACGTGCAGAACTGCCGGGAGGGCGGCATCGAGGTGCTGGGCCCGGACATCAACCAATCGGCCTTGGACTTCACCGCCACCTCGGAACGGCAAATCCGTTTCGGATTTGCCGCGGTGAAGGGATTGGGGGAGGCGGCGTTGCAGGCCATCCTCGAAGCGCGCGAGGCCGAGGGCGGCTTCAAGGATCTCTTCCACGCGCTGAAGAGCACGGACCTCCAGAAGGCCAACCGCAAGGTCTGGGAATCCCTCATCAAGGCGGGCGCCTTCGACAGCCTGGAACCCAACCGGGCCGCCCTGCTCCAGGGCCTGCCGGACGCCGTGTCCGCGGCCTCCCGCGGGGGCGGCGATACGGGGATGACCAGCCTCTTCGATGACGCCGAGCTGGCCAGCCTCAGCCAGGACTGGCGCGTGCCCGAAGGCATCGAGCCCTGGGATCGCAAGACCCGGCTCGCCGCCGAGCGCGAGGTGCTGGGCCTCTTCGTCAGCGGCCATCCCCTGGAGGAGTTCGCGGATGCCATCCAGGTGCACACGCATGGCACCCTGGCCAAGATCCTGGAGGAGGTGAGCGCCGGCCGCCTGCGGGACCGCAACGAGGTCACCCTCGGAGGCATGGTGACGAGCGTGGCCTTCAAGACCAATCAGAAGGGCGAACCCTGGGCCATCCTCCAGGTGGAGGACCTGGCCGGGAAGATGGAAGTCCTCCTCATGGCCAGCAAGTGGGATCCCGTCACCAAGCGGAAGGATGCCCTCCGTCCCTTCGACCGCTACCGGCACCTGGCCGTGCCCGAGGCCATGCTGCGCATCACGGGCGAGCTGCGGGTGGAGACCCTCCAGGGCAACGGGAACGGCAACGGCGAAGGCGAGGAGGAGGAAGAACAGACCGTGGTGAAGGTCTTCGCCACCCTGCTGGAGCCGCTGGAATCCTTCCAGGGCCAGGGTTTCACCGGCGCCCTGGTGCGCCTGCCCGTGGGCGAATGCCCGCCCCGTTTGGCAGCCATCCTCAAGGATCACCACGGCGACCTGCCCGTGACCTTCGAGTACCGTTCGAAGGAGGGCCTGATGGCCCGCGTGCGGGCCGGCCGCGACCTGCGCCTGAAGCACGACCCAGACCTGGCGGAACAGCTCGCCAAGGAGGCCGGATGCGCCCTCTCCTGGACCTATTGACGCCCGCCTGCCTGGGCGTGGAGCCTCTGTGATCCCCCTCCCCCTCCTGCCCGGCTTCGGCCAATGGGGCGCGCACCTGGAGGCCCTGCTGGCCCGGCCGGAGGCCCTGTGGATCCATGGGCCGGCAGGATCAGGGGTCTCCACATTAGCGGCGGAATTTGCCCGGCGCCGACAGAGCGGCTGGACCGAGGCCGATACGGCGGAGGAAGGCGCTGCCTGGCTGGCCCTCCACCCGGGGGGCATCGTTGCCGCCCGGAAGCCGATGCCTCGCCCCCTGGCCTGCCTGGAGCTGCGCCTGCCCTCCCTGGAGGAGGACCCCGCCAGCCTTCCCGGGCTTCTGGCGGCGCTGGCGGAAGAGGAGGACATTCCCGCCCCCTGGCCTCCGGCCCTGGCGGCCCTGCCCTGCCCTGGCAACCTGCGGGAGCTGCGCAACCGCCTGCTGCGCTGGAAGCTGCTGGGCCAATTGCCCGGATCGGAGCCCGCGGGTCCGCCCCGCTTCGAGGCTGAGGATCTGGCCACCAACCTGCATGAGCTGGAGCGCTTCCTCCTCCACCGGGCCCTGCGCCGGGCCTATGGCAACCGGGTGGAGGCCGCCACCCGCCTGGGCGTGAGCCGCCGCCAGGTCTACCTGCTCATCCGCCGCCACGGGGATCCCGTCCGGGGCGAATCTGCCTCCGGGGATCTGCCCCAGCGGCTGAGGAAACGGAGATCGGCACAAAACTCCAGTCCGGCGCCCGGAACCCGATAACGGGGGTGCGGTCAGTCGGCCGCGGTACGGATGTTCAATATGGCGACTCCCCTTCGGGTACTGGTGGTGAACGATGATCCCGGAATGCGGGACGGCGTGGGCCTGAGCCTGAGCCTGAAGCGCTCGGGTTCCACGGTGAATCAGGCCCGCGGCGGCGCGGAGGCCCTGCGCATGGTGCGCCCGGGCAGCTACGACGCCGTAGTCGCCGATCTCCACATGCCCGGCATGGATGGCCTGCAGCTCGCTGCCCGCCTCAAGGCCGTGGACCCCGCCCTGCCCGTCCTGCTCCTGGCCGCCGGGGATTACGAGACCGCGCCCGGAGCCCCGCATCTGGGCGCCTTCGACGTCATCTCCAGGCCCTTCAGCCCTGAGGAGCTCACCGCCGCCCTGCAGAAGGCCCTGAAATCCGAGGAGCACCTCCGGGCCCGGGAACCCGCCGAGGTGCCGCTGATCCTCACGCAGGATCTGGCCTTGGGCGAGACCCTGGCCCTGGCCCGCCGCGCGGCGGACAGCCGCGCCACCATCCTCATCCAGGCCGAGAGCGGCACCGGCAAGGAGCTGCTGGCCCGGCTCATCCATGGCTCGAGCCCGCGCCGCCGCGGCCCCTTCGTGGCCATCAATTGCGTGGCCCTCACAGAGGATCTGCTGGAAGCCGAACTCTTCGGCCATGAGCCGGGCTCGCATCCCGGCTCGGCCGCGAAGCCCGGGGCCTTCGAACTGGCCGGCGGCGGCACCCTGGTGCTCGACGCGGTGGATGCGCTGCCTCTGGGCCTCCAGGGCCGGCTGCTGCGGATCCTCCAGGAACGCGCGGTGGAACGCGTGGGCGGCAGCCACCCCATTCCCGTGGACGTGCGCCTCATCTCCCTCACCAGCCGCGACCTCCTGGCGGAAGTGAAGGTGGGCCGATTCGCCGAGGATCTCTACTACCGCCTGAACGTGATCCCCCTGAACCTGCCGCCCCTGCGCGACCGGCCGGGCGACCTGGAGCTGCTGGCCTCGCACTTCGCCGAGCGCTACGCCCGGGAGAACGACCGCCCTGTGCCGGAGCTGATGCCCAGCTTCTTCGCGGCCCTGGCCCGCCACCCCTGGGCCGGCAACCTCCGCGAACTCGAGAACGTCATCCAGCGCTGCGTGGTGCTGAACCAGAGCCATCGGATCAGCCCGCAGGATCTCCGCTGGCTCCTGCCCGCCGAGGCCTTCGAGGGCCTGCCCGCCGACCCGCCCGAATCCTCAGTCCCCGGAGCCTGGGCCTCCCCAGCCCCGGGTGCCTCGGCACGACCTGACGGAACTCCGGCCGCCGACGCCGTGGTGGCAGATCCCCGCAAGCCCCTGGTGGGCCTGCCCCTGGGCACCCCCGTGGTGCTGCCCCTGGGCCTGAGCCTGCCGGAGCTGGAGCGTTTCTGGCTGCTCTCCACCCTCAGTGCCCTCAAAGGCAATCGCACCCACTGCGCCGCGAAGCTGGATATCGCTCTGCGCACCGTGCGCAACAAGATCAATGAATACAAGGCGGATGGGTTCGCCATTCCGCCGAGTCAGCGCGGGACGGAATAGGCGCCTGGCCCCGAGCCGCATCGCCATTGTCGTGGGCCCTGAAACACCCTAGGCTGGAACCCATCCAGCCCTCGGAGTTTCCATGCATACGCATCTTCGGCGATCCCGCCGGATCCTGTTGTTCGTGGCCGCGGGCGCGGCCTGCCTGCCCGCCGCCGCCCAGAGCATCGAGCCTTTCCGGGCGCAGGATGTGAAGCCCTTCCAGGCCCAGGAGGCCAAGCCCGTGCGCGCCCAGGAGGTAAAGCCGTACCGGGCCGAGCCCGCCCGGCCCCGGGACAGGCGGCGGGAAGAAGCGGCGCCCCGCCAGGAGTCATCCTTGTTCTTCCACACCTTCGGCTTGGCGGTGCCGGGCGTGGCCTACAGCTGGGACAACCTGGCCACCCAGACGCGCACCCATGTGGCCGCTGCCGGAACCGTCACGAAGAGCGCCGTCCGCATCAACCCGGATGGCACCTATGTCTGGAACAGCGCCTGGGACGGCCGCGTCATCCAGGGCCGCTGGATCAGCCACAAGGACGGCATCCTGCTGCAGAACGGGCAGGAGAAGAAGGACTGGGTCATGGGCCGCCTCCCCCATCCCAACGGCGACGCGGTGGTCTACCTCTACGACGGCGACTCCATGACCTACCACGGCACGCCGAAGCCGGGCGGACGCTGAGCCCTCAGCCCCTCAGCCCCTCGGCGGCTCTCCGGCCTTCGCTCTCAGCCAGGGCGGTACGGTGGTGGCGCCCGATTCGTGGCGGTAGAAGGCGGCGGTGATCTCGGCGCCCAGCAGCAGGATGGCGCAGCTGTAGTAGAGGAAGGTCAGGCCGGCGACGATGCCCAGCAGGGAGCCGTACATGATGCCCCAGGTCATGGTGTGGCGCAGGTAGACGCCGAAGCCCCACTTGGCCAGCCACCACAGGGTTGTGGAGATGGCGGCGCCGAGGAAGGCGTGGCGGAACTTCACGTGCAGGCGGGGGAGGTGCTGGAGCACCACGGTCACCACCACCAGCCCCAGCAGGGGCCCCAGGTACGGCAGGAAGTCCGTCTGGCGGCCGGGCAGGAACTTCCGCAGCACACCGCCGAGGAGCACGGCCAGGAAGAGGACCATCGTCAGCAGACCGCCCACCAGGAAGGCCACTTGGCGCAGCAGGTGGTTCTTGCGGGTCTGCCGGTATTTCTTGATCCGCAGTCCGAACACGTGGGCCAGGCTGGTGTCCAGCTGGCTGATGCCCCAGTAGCTGCCGAACAGCAGTACGCCCCAGGACAGGCCCATGCCGCCGATCTTCTGGCTGTTGGCCACGGCGTCCATCACGAACTCCCGGGGCAGGTACGGCACGATCTCCTGCAGCGTCTTCAGGGTCGCCGACCCGTAGGCGCGGCTGCCGATGACGGCGCCCAGCAGCTTGAAGAGCAGCGTGGACAGCGGCACCAGGCTCACGATGAGCCAGAAGCTGAGGCCTGCGGCGTAGCTCAGGCAGTCGTCCTTGTGGTACTTGCCCAGCACTTCCACGGTGAAGGCCCCGGCCCGCCCCAGGGGCGGCACCGCCCGGGCGGCCTCATGCCAGAGCACCGCCAGGCCGCGCCAGATCCGCTCCAGGGTGGCGACCAGGTTCGCCCAATGACCCAGGACCTTCTCGACCACGACAGCTCCTAGAAGCGGACGGGATGCCGGGGGAGCAGGTACATCAGCCAGGCCAGCACCAGGCCGATGCCGATGAGACCCGCCACGTGCTTGAGAATCGAGGCCCGCGTCCGCTCCGGCCGCGTCGTCGGGTGCAGGAGTCCCAGCACCAGGGCAATGCCGAGCCCCATGACGACGAAGTGGATGACATGGCTGGAGAGAAAGCGCATGGCATCAGGCTATCAGCTATCAGTCGCCAGCTGTCAGCCTCCCAGCGGTCGCCTCGCCCCAAACTGATAGCTGAGAGCCGACAGCTGACAGCCCCTACTGCGTCGCCGGATTCTCCCGGACAGGACCTGGGGAGGCCGGAGCGCTCGCCTCTGGACCGAGCGGCTGGGGCATGCGGGTGAGGGCCAGCTGGATGACCTCGTCCATGTGGCTCACGAGGTGGATGCTGAGCTGCTCACGGACCTCGGCGGGGATCTCCTCCAGGTGGCGGGCGTTCTCGCTGGGGATGAGGACCGCCTTGCGGCCCTGGCGATGGGCGGCCAGGAGCTTTTCCTTGAGGCCGCCGATGGGCAGCACCCGGCCCCGCAGGGTCAGCTCGCCGGTCATGGCCATATCGGCCCGCGCGGGGATGCCCGTCAGCACGGAGATCAGGGCCGTGGCCAGCGTGATGCCGGCGCTGGGGCCGTCCTTGGGAATGGCCCCTTCGGGCACGTGGACGTGAAGATCCACCGTGTCCAGGAAGTCACGCCTCAGTCCCAGGCGCTCGGCCCGGGAGCGCACATAGCTGAGGGCCAGGTTGGCGCTCTCCTGCATGACCTCGCCCAGCTTGCCCGTGAGCTTGAGGATGCCCTTGCCCGGCAGCACGGCGGCTTCGATGGTGAGGAGGTCGCCCCCCGTGGGCGTCCAGGCCAGGCCGTTCACGAGACCCGGCGGGGCCGTGTCCTCCGCGCGGGTCTCGAGGATCTTTTCGGGCCCCAGCAGCTTCGGCACCCGCTCGGCGGTGATGAGGGGATCGAAGGCCTCGTCCGCCGCATCTGACAGGTGGGGCTGGAGGGTGTGGCGGGCCAGCTTGCGGAGGATGTTGGCGATCTCCCGCTCCAGCTGGCGCACGCCTGCCTCGCGGGTGTAGGACTGCACGAGCTTCTCCAGCGCCGCCGGCTCGAAATGCACGCCCATGTCTTTCATGCCATGGCCTTCGAGGGCGCGGGGCAGAAGGTGCTGCTCCGCGATGGCCAGCTTCTCCTTAGTGGTGTAGCCGGAGAGATCCAGCACCTCGAGGCGGTCCTCCAGGGGCTCGGGGATCTGGTGGCGGAGGTTGGCCGTGGCCAGGAAGAGCACCTGGCTGAGGTCGAAACCCACGTCCAGGTAGTGGTCCTGGAAGCTGGCGTTCTGTTCAGGGTCCAGCACCTCCAGCAGGGCGCTGCTGGGATCGCCTCGGAAGTCCGAGGCCATCTTGTCGATCTCGTCCAGCAGCATGAGCGGATTGCGGACCTTGGCCTTCTTCATCAGCGAGATGATGCGGCCCGGCATGGAGCCGATGTAGGTGCGCCGGTGGCCGCGGATCTCCGCCTCGTCGCGCACGCCGCCCAGGGAGAGGCGCACGAAGGGCCGGTTCAGGGCCCGGGCGATGCTGCGCGCCAGCGAGGTCTTGCCGACCCCGGGAGGGCCCACGAGGCAGAGGATCGGTCCGCGGAGCGGGGAACGGCCGCCTGCCGCCGCAGGCTCATCCTTCCGCAACCGGGCCATGACGGCGAGGTGTTCAAGGATGCGGGCCTTGATCTTGTCGAGGCCCGAGTGATCCTCGTCCAGCACCCGCTCGGCCTCCATGAGATCGAGACGCTCGTCGGCCATGGCCTTCCAGGGCAGGGCCAGCAGCCAGTCCAGGTAGGTGCGGCTCACCGTGGCCTCGGCGCTCTGGGGCGGCATGGCGTCCAGGCGCTCCAGCTCCTCCAGGGCCTTGGCCCTGGCTTCGGCGCTCATGCCCGCGGCCTCGATCTGGTCCTTGAGGCGGGCGGACTCGTCCTTCTCCTCCTTCTTGCCCAGCTCCTGCTGGATGACGCGCATCTTCTCGTTCAGGACGTACTGCTTGTGGTCCTGGTCCAGGCGCTGCCGGGTCTTCTCGTCCAGGGTGCGGTCCACCTCGGAACGGGCGGCGTCCAGCTCCAGCAGGTGCATCAGGGACTCAAGCCGGGGCCCGATCTCCAGCTGCTCGAGGATCTCCTGCTTCTGGCTCACCTCGGCGGGCACGAGGCCCGCCACGGTATCGATGGCCTTGCCCAGGGGCAGCTCACGGATCTGATCCATGCTCAGCAGGCGCGAGGCATCGGGGTTCCGGCCCAGGAAGGCCTCCACCGCCTGGTGGAAGGGCTGGAGGGGTTCACCGGCCGGTTGGCTGGGCTCGGCCAGCAGGTAGGCCTCGGCCTGGATGACCTCGCCGCTGTCGTCATAGCGGCGCAGGTTCACCCGGGCGATGCCCTTCACGCCCACCTTGTAGTAGTCCTTGGGCAGGGCGATGACCGATTCCACCAGGGCCAGGGTGCCGATGGCGAAGAGGTCCTCCTGGCCTGGCGACTCCACCCTGGCGTCCTTCTGCGTGAGCATCAGGAGGTGGTCACCGGCCTTGATGGCCAGCTCCAGCGTGCGCACCGAGCCGGACCGCCCCACCACGAAGGGCACCCTCGCGCCGGGGAACAAGACCATGTCCCGGATGGGGATGGCCGGCAGGGTCAGAGTCTTGGGAACCGCCAAGGAGCGCCTCGATTCAACCTGCGGCGGAGATGGGCTGGGAGGGCAGGCCCAGCACTTCTTCCACCTTCTGGCGAGTGATGCGCAGGGACTCGCGCGAGGTGCGCTTGTCCGAGGGCAGCTCGTACATGGGTTCCAGCAGGATCTGCTCCACCAGGCTGCGGAGCCCGCGGGCGCCGAGCTTGCGGGTGAGCGCCTGCTCAGCGATGGCGGCGATGGCGCCCTCCTCGAAGCTCAGGTCCACGTCGTCCATGTCGAACAGCTTCACGAACTGCTTGGTGATGGCGTTCTTGGGCTGGGTGAGGATGGCCACCAGGGCCTCGCGGTCCAGGGGCGTTAAGCCCGCCACCACGGGCAGGCGGCCCACCAGCTCGGGGATGAGGCCGAACTTGATGATGTCCTCGGGCTCCACCAGCCGCAGCAGGTTCTCCTTGTCCTCTTTCGACGAGGGCGTGGAGCCGAAGCCCACGGCCTTGGCCCGGATGCGCTGCTTGATGATGTCCTCGATGCCCACGAAGGCGCCGCCGCAGATGAACAGGATGTTGCTGGTGTCCAGCTGGATGAACTCCTGGTGTGGGTGCTTGCGGCCGCCCTGGGGGGGGACGTTGGCCACGGTGCCCTCCACCAGCTTCAGCAGGGCCTGCTGCACGCCCTCGCCGCTGACATCGCGGGTGATGCTGGGGTTCTCGCTCTTGCGACCCACCTTATCGATCTCGTCGATGAAGACGATGCCGCGCTGGGCCCGCTCCACATCGTAGTTGGCGGCCTGGAGCAGCTTGGTGAGGATGTTCTCCACGTCCTCGCCCACATAGCCGGCCTCGGTCAGCGTGGTGGCGTCGGCCATGGCCAGGGGCACATCCAGGAAGCGGGCCAGGGTCTGGGCCAGCAGGGTCTTGCCGGTGCCCGTGGGGCCCAGCAGCAGGATGTTGCTCTTGGAGAGCTCAACCTCGGGGCCGCCCAGGGCCTTCCGGGGGGTGACGATGCGCTTGTAGTGGTTGTAGACCGCCACGCTCAGGCGCTTCTTGGCGGATTCCTGGCCGATGACGTAGTCATCCAGGAAGCCCTTGATCTCCTTGGGGCGGCTGAGCCGGGCGTCGGGCTTGCC
>DASXUH010000009.1:0-2217 GCA_036504935.1 Geothrix sp.
GAAACCGGGTTACAGGATCTGGTTCTTCTTGAACAGATCGAGCACGGTCTTGGAGGGCTGGGCGCCCTTCTGGAGCCAGGACTTGGCCTTCTCGGCGTCGATGCGGACCTCTTCGCCAGAACCGGCGATGGGGTTCACGAAGCCCAGCACCTCCACGGCGCGGCCGGTGGGGATGCGGTCATTCTCGGAGACGACGATGTGGTAGAACGGGCGCTTCTTGGCACCATTGCGAGCAAGTCGGATCGAAAGCATGGGCACTCCCTGAGCAGGAAAGTGTAGCCTATAAAAGAGCTTCGCCCAAGCGCTAATTCAGGGCCTGAAGCTGGCGGGCGGGAAGCTGCCTTCCAGGACGGCCTGGCGCTCCCGGATGTTCCGCCGCAGGGTTGGCCACCGGGAATGGGTCCGCATCTTCTCGAGAAAGGGCGAGGTTTCGTACCAGCGGGCGCAGCTGAACCCCTGGACGAACGCCCGCGTGGCGCAGTCCACGGCCCGGTCCGCATCGCCCAGGAGCGAGTAGGCCTCGGCCTGCTTGAAGGTCAGCTCGCCGTCGGGGATGCGCAGCTTCCCGCGGATCTCGTCGATGCGCCGGAGTTCAGCCAGTCCATCCCCGGTCCGTCCCTCCAGAAAGGCTCGGTAGACGCGGCTGAGGTCCTGGAAGGGGCTGAAGCCCCCCGCCGTTCCGGCAGCCTTCATGTGCCCTAGGGAGGCCTCACAGTCGCCTTTCAGGAGGGCGAGGTAGCCCAGGTAGAACAGGACGCCAGCATCCTCGCGCACGGCGCGGACCTGCCGCAGGTCCTGCTCGAAGGCCGCCCAGTCGCCGAGGTACAGGTTGGTGGTCTCGACGGTCCAGAACGAGGTTGGGGCGAGGGGGGCCAGGAGGGCCTCCCGCTGGGTCAAGGCGGAGCGTGCGCCAGCCAGCAGGCCCGAGGTGCGGCCGGCGTAGGTGAAACCCAGGTAGAGATCGGGCACCCTGGGACGAAGGTGCACAGCCTCGCCGAGCACCCTCAACGCCAGATCCTGGTTTCCGGTGTCCGTGAGCATCAGGGACCACAGGAATGTGGCCCGCGGGTGGCCGGGAACCAGGCTCACGGCCCGCTGGAACGCTTTGTGGGTGCGGGAATTCAGGCCGATGCCGGCTTGGGCGGGATCCACCCACAGGCTGCGGTAGAGGTGGTCGCCCAGAGTGGTCCAGGCCGTGGCACACATGGGCTCGGCCTCAGCCAGGGCCCGGGTGGCGGTCAGGTGGGTGGTGGCCTCCCGGTCATCCCGGATGGCCATGGCCTGGAGCAGCTCCCAGAAATGGTCAGGCTTGCTGGGATAGAGGTTTGCCCTGAACTGGTGGCGACGCTCCAGGGGCCAGTGCGCCGCCCAGGTTTCCATAGCCTCCCCCGGATCCATGGGCGGTTGGGCGCTGCGACTCCAGGGATGCCCCGCCAGCAGTTCGGTGGGGGTGGCCCACTGGGTGCCCAGGGCCAGCCGCTGACCCTCCCGGCGTCCCAGGAAACGGAACAGCACCAGATCTGCGGGAAGCTTCCGCAGATCCTCCGGGCCGGGGACCGCGGCAGCGTGGGTGACCGTGATGCCGGCCAGCACCTCGAAATGGTCCGTGATCAGGGTTTCGAGCCCGAGGTTCACGTCGGTCTGCTGCGAGGGCTCGGGGCTGATGATGAGTACCCGCCTCGCACCAGCCGGGTGGGCGCTGGATCGCCAGAGCCACGCCCCCGCCAGACAGACCCCCAGGCACGCGCCCAGGAGCATCCAGGTTCTTGCGGATGTCAGGGACCGGAGGGATGCCAGGAGGACCTCTAGAAGGGAAGGTTGGGGCCGCCGCCCATTTTGGCCATGCGCTGCATGCGGGCCATGAACTTGGGATCGTTCATCTGGCCCATCATCTTCTTCGTTTCCACGTATTGCTTGATGAGCTGGTTGATCTCGCTCACGGGACGCCCGCAGCCCGCGGCGATGCGGCGCTTGCGCTTGCCGTCCAGCAGGTTGTGGTTGGCGCGCTCGGCGGGGGTCATGGAATTGATGATGGCTTCCAGGTGCTTGATGCGCTTGTCGGTGGCCACGCTCGCGAGCTGGTCCTTCATCTGCCCCAGGCCCGGCAGCATGCCGATGATCTTGTTCATGGAGCCCAGTTTCTGCACCTGCTGGAACTGCTTCCGCATGTCCTCCAGGGTGAACTGGTTCTTGGCCATGCGCTTGGCCATGACCTCG
>DASXUH010000010.1:0-1932 GCA_036504935.1 Geothrix sp.
GCCTCCATGGCGTCGAAGAGCGCCCGGCGGATGGCCTCGACGTAGGTGCCGGAGAAGGCGGTCATTCCGCTTCCAGCAGGCCGCGTTCCTCCAGCCAGGCATCGTTGAAGATGCTGCTGAGGTAGCGGCCCGCGCCATCGGGGAAGACGGTCACGATGCGGGCGGGGCGATCCATGGGGGGGAGATTCCTCGCCACCTGGAGCACGGCCCACAGGGCCGCGCCGCTGGAGCCGCCGCCCAGGATGCCCTCTTCCTTCACCAGCCTCCGGGCGTGCCGGAAGGCCTGGGCATCCGTCACCTGGTACATCTCGTCGATGAGGTCGAACTCCATGGTGGGGATGAGGAACTCGTCGCCCAGGCCCTCGAGGCGGTAGGGGCCGGCCTTGGGGTTCTTCTCGCCGTGGAAGTGGGGCGTGAACACCGAGCCCACGGGATCCACGGCCACGACCTTGATCCTCGGGTCCTGCTCCTTCAGGTAGCGCCCCACGCCGCCGATGGTGCCGCCGGTGCCCGCGCCGGCCACCAGGTAGTCGATGCGCCCCTCCATCTGCTCCCAGATCTCGGGACCCGTGCCGTGGTAGTGGGCGGCGTTGTTCTCGCGGTTGCCATGCTGGTCCGGGAAGAAGCAGCCCGGCGTCTCCCGGGCCAGGCGCGGCGTGATGTTGTTGTAGCTGTCCGGGTGCTCCGGCGGCAGGCTGGTGTCCACCTTGTGCACCTGCGCACCCAAGGCCAGCAGCTGGTTCAGCTTCTCCTGGGAGATGGTGTCGCGCACCACGACCTTGAGTTTGTAGCCCTTCTGGATGGCCATGAGGGCCAGGCCCATGGCCGTGTTGCCCGAGGAGTTCTCGATGATCAGGTCGCCGGGCTTCAGCCGGCCATCGCGCTCCGCGGCCTCGATCATGTGCTTCGCGATGCGATCCTTGCTGCTGCCCATGGGATTCAGGAACTCGAGCTTGGCGAAGGCCTCCACCGGAAGGTCCGACACGACGCGGCGCAGCCGGACCAGCGGCGTGTTGCCGATGGCCTCGACGATACTTCCGCAGGGCTTCCGGTACGACATGAGATTCCTCCGGAGGTCAGTATGACCGGCCGGGAAGAGGAGGTTGGCGACCTAAAGCCCGGGGGGTCCAGCGGCGGACAGGGAGGCTCCCGATGTGCTTCCGGCTCAGTTCCAGGGTCCTGGAGATATCGCCCCGCAGGAGGGCCTCCATCCGATCGGCGGCCGTGGAGTCGGAAGGAGACCTGGATTTCCTGTGACCCGCCCCGGTTTTCTATCGCAGGCATTGGGTGAGGACTCGAGCCTTGGAAGGGCTTCTTAGTGCTTATCCGTAAATAGTGTGCTACCCGCGCTGCGGAGAGCTCAAACTGTCCCCATCGTGGAGGCAGCATGGGAAAGACACGGTCGTGGGAGGTTTCTGACGCTTTTTGGGAGCAGGTCGCGCCTCTAATCCCCACCGCAGTGCGAGACCCGGGAAAGGCCTTCCGCAGAAAGCCCGGAGCTGGGCGGCCACTCATGGAGCCCCGGAAGGTGTTCGAGGCCATCATCTATGTGCTTCGTACCGGGATTCAGTGGAAGGCTTTGCCCAAAGAGATCTATGGCCGTGCGAGTGCCATACATGCTTACTTCCAGAAGTGGCACCGGGCTGGGTTCTTTACCAACCTCTGGCGGGTTGGCCTAGCGGAATACGACGAGATGGAGGGCGTAGCCTGGCAGTGGCTGAGCGTGGACGGAAGTCAAGGGAAGGCCCCGCTCGCGTAGGAAGCCGTGGGCCCGAACCTCACGGACCGGGGAAAAAAGGAAGCAAGGTCAGCCTGCTCGTGGACGGGCGTGGCATCCCGCTGTCGCTCGTCGTGTGCGGGGCCAACAGGCATGATGTGACGCAACTGGAACCCCTGTTGGATGCATTGGTGATTCCGGAACTCCGGCCCAGC
>DASXUH010000011.1:0-1736 GCA_036504935.1 Geothrix sp.
GATCGTCCCGATTCCAGGCACCACGAAGCTTCACCGGCTCGAGGAGAACCTGGGGGGCGCGGCCCTCGAGCTGACCGCCGAAGACCTGGAGGCCATCGACGCTGCCGCCTCCCAGATCGAGCTGCAGGGCGCCCGGTACCCCGAGCACCTGCAGAAGCTGGTGGGCCGCTGATCGGAATGGAGCCCGGAGACGATGGAGACAGAGCCATGAACGTTCTCATCATCAATGCCCGCCTTGCCTATCCCGGATGGTCCGAGGGCAACCTGAACCTCGCCTTCATGGACCAGGCGAAGGCCTTCTTCCTGGCGCGCGGACACCAAGTCGCCGAGACCTATGTCGAGCGCGGCTACGACCCGGAAGAAGAGGTGGGCAAGCATGTGGCCGCCGACCTGGTCATCCTCCAGACGCCGGTGAACTGGTTCTCCGCACCGTGGATTTATAAGAAATACGTGGACGAGGTCTTCAATGCGGGGCTGACCACGAAGGCCCTGCTCGAAGGCGATGGCCGCACACGCCAGGATCCGGGCCGGCAGTACGGGACGGGCGGCCTCATGCAGGGGCGGGCCTTCATGATCTCCGCCACCTTGAATGCCCCAAGAGAGGCCTTCGACAACCCCGACGGCGTGCTGTACGGCGGCAAGGGAACGGCCGACCTGTTCCTCCACATCACCTCGAACTACAAGTTCATGGGGTTCGACATCCTCCCGGATTTCGGGGTGTTCGATATCTTCAAGGCGCCCGACATCCCGCGCGCGCTTGAGGACTACCAACGGCATCTGGAGCAACACTGCCTGTGAACGCTCCACCGGTGCCGCCGAACCCCGCGCCCCAGGCATGAGATCCTGTTCCGGGACCCTTCCATGAGCCGAACGCCCACTTCCTTTCCGGCCCCGAGCCCCGATTCCGAGTCGCCGGACTTGGGCCGGCTGGCGTATCTGCTGCTGGCCCATGCGCCCTTCGACGGCACCTTCGAGCTGCGGCTCCCGGGCGTCCAGGTCTCCCGGGCCTCCCGCGCCCACAAAGACTTCCACCACGCCGTGCAGCGGCCGGCCCTCTGCCTGGTGGCCCAGGGCGCGAAGCGGGTGCTGCTGGGGCGGGAGCTCTACGAGTACGACGCCTCGCGGGTGCTGGTCTACTCCGTGGATGTCCCCGTGTCGGCCCAGGTCACCCAGGCCAGCCTGGAAGCGCCCTACCTCGGCATCCGCATCGACCTGGACCCGGCGCGGATCGCCGACCTGACGGCCAAGGTCTACCCCCTCGGCCTCCCCCGCCGGGGCGAGGGCCGCGCCATCTGCGTGGACCAGCTGGACGCGCCGGTGATCAACGCGGTGGTGCGGCTCCTGGAGCTGGCCTCCCGGCCCGACGAGGCGGAGCTCCTGGCCCCGCTCGTCCTCGACGAGATCCTCATCCGGCTCCTGCGGAGCCCGCTGGGCCCGCGGGTGGCGCTGATCGGCCAGGAGGAGAGCCAGCTCCACCGGGTCTCCAAGGCCGTGGCCTGGGTCCGCGCCCACTTCGACCAGCCGCTGGACGTGGAGCGCCTGGCCACCTTGGTGCACATGAGCCCATCCTCCTTCCACCAGCACTTCAAGGCCGTCACCGCCATGAGCCCCCTGCAGTACCAGAAGGCCATCCGCCTCCAGGAGGCGCGGCGCCTCATGCTGCTCACCCGCCTCGACGCCGGCACTGCCGGCCGCCGCGTGGGCTACCAGAGCCCCTCCCAGTTCGCCCGGGAGTA
>DASXUH010000012.1:0-7520 GCA_036504935.1 Geothrix sp.
ATCGTGGACATGCACGCCGAGGCCACCAGCGAGGCCCAGGCCATGGGCTACTACCTGGAGGGCCGGGCCGCGGCCGTCCTGGGCACCCATACCCATGTGCCCACCCTGGACGCCAAGGTGCTGCCCGGCGGCACGGCCTACGTCACCGACATCGGCATGACCGGGCCCTACGGCGGTGTCATTGGCATGAAGAAGGAATCCAGCCTGGGGCGCTTCCTCAAAGTGCAGCGCCCCAAATACGAAGTCGCCGAGGGCGACCTGCAGCTCCACGCCGTACTCGTCACCACCGAGGGCCGCAAGGCCACAGGGATCGAACGGATCCTCCGGCAACTCTGAGCCGCCGGAGAATATCCGGTCCTCAGTCCTCCAATTTCGGGAAGAGCAGTCCCGCCAGGGCCGCGCCGATCAGGGGCGCCACCCAGAAGAGCCAGAGCTGCCCGAGGGCCCAGCCACCCACGAACAGGGCGGGCCCGGTGCTGCGGGCGGGGTTCACGGAGGTGTTCGTCACCGGAATGCTGATGAGGTGGATGAGGGTCAGGCAGAGACCGATGGCGATGGGGGCGAAGCCGGGAGCCGCCTTCCGCGCCGTGCTGCCCAGGATCACCATGAGGAAGAAGAAGGTCATCACCACTTCGGTCAGGAAGGCCGAGCCCAGCCCGTACTTGCCCGGGGAGTGCTCCCCGAAGCCGTTGGCCGCGAAGCCGCCGATGGGGGATCCATTGCCCGTCGCAATGACATAGAGGATGAGGGACGCGGCCATGGCCCCCAGCACCTGGGCGCCCCAGTACCCCGGGATGTCCTTGTAGGGGAAGCGTCCACCCACGGCCAGCCCCAGAGTCACAGCCGGGTTCAGGTGGCAGCCCGAGATGGGGCCGATGGCGAAGGCCATGGTCAGCACCGTGAGGCCGAAGGCCACGGCCACCCCGTGGAGGCCGATGCCCACACCCGGGAAGGCCGCGGCCAGCACCGCGCTGCCGCACCCGCCCAACACCAGCCAGAGGGTTCCGAAAAACTCCGCAACAAGCCGCTTGTTCACACTGCCTCCCTTGGGAAGAAACGAGTGGTGACCGGAAGTTCGGGGCCAGTCTAGCGGCCCAGGAAGCGAATTCAAGCGGAAGCGGTCAGGAAAGGCGGGCCCACCCTTCGAGGAAGAGTCCGAAGACGGGATCCACGGCCACCTTCTGCTGGATGAGGGCCCGGATCTGGGCCTCCTCGGCCTCCATCTGCTCCGGTGTGAGGTGGCCCGACAGCGTCATGGCGCGCAGCCACACCAGGAAGGTGGTGAGGGCATCGAACTGGTTGTAGCGGACGATGCCGGCCACATCCCCGGTCCGCCAGAGGTCGATGACACTCTTGCCGTCGGTGCCCAGCTTGCCGGGAATGCCGCAGGCCGTGGCCAGCTCATGCAGGGTGGACGAGGCCTTGCCCCAGGCGCCGGTGATCTCGCGCAAGTCGATGTGCTGGTTCCCGTAGCGGTCGAAGAAGTCGCCGGGGGCCCACTTCTCCGCGCTGCGCCCCAGGCCCGGGATGGACAGGCGGTGGACCATGGCGCGCTGCACGAGGATGGGCAGGTCAGCGTCCCGTGAGTTGAAGCCCACGAGCTGGGGCTTCTTGTCGCCGAGGGCCAGCAGGAAGCGGCGCAGCAGATCATCTTCCGGCAGCGGGTCGGGGCCCTCCGGCAGGGCGAACAGCTTGTGATGGACCTCACCGTGCTTCACGGTGCGGATCACCGCCGCAATGGACACCACGCGGCAGAGGATGGTCTTGAGATAGGGCCTGGGATCTGCGTCCGTGGCACCCCCGTAGGCCCACATGCGCGCCACCACCTCGTCGTCGGGCATGTCCTTCGGGAGATCGAGCACGCGCCGGCCCGTGGCGGGGTCCGGCACCCACTCGGCGTCGAAGGCGAAGATCTGAGGATGGGGAGGTCGCAGCATGGCTACTTCTCCAGGGCCCACTTGCCCCCGCCGCCCACGGCGCAGGCCAGGCCCACGAGCAGGCGGAAGAGGGCGGGCAGATTGGCCAGCGGGCCGGCACCGTGGATCCAGCCGTGCACCAAGGGCCAGCCCAGCACGGCCACCAGGATGCCGCCGGCCAAGGGCACCCAGATGCCGAGGAGGATCAGGCCGCCGCAGGCGAGCTCACCCAGAGCCAGGCCCCAGGTGGAGGCATGGGCCATGGTGATGGCCCCGTGGGCGCGCCGGAGCACCTCGAAACCCTGTACCACCGCCATGCCGCCCACGGCGAGGCGGAGCAAGAGGAGGGCCCAGTCGGTACGGGTCTTGGAGGCGGCCATGGATTCCCCGGGAAAGGTTCATTGTAGGCTGGGATCTTTCCACCTGGATCCCCATGCGCCCCACCCTTGCTTTCGACGCCGACGACACCCTCTGGCACAACGAGAACCACTACGCGGAGACCCAGGAGGCCTTCCGGGCGCTGCTGCGGCCCTTCCACGACGATGCCTGGATCGATGCGCGCCTCCACGACACGGAGATGCGCAACCTCGGCCGGTACGGCTACGGCATCAAGGGCTTCACCCTCTCCATGATCGAAACGGCCCTGGAACTCACCGAGAACCGCCTCGACGGCCCCGGTCTCAGGCAGGTGCTTGACCTGGGCAAGGCCATGCTGGACAAGCCCGTGGAGCCTTTGCCCGGCGTGGCCGAGGTGCTGGCGGAGCTGGCGGGGACCTTCGACCTCATGGTGATCACCAAGGGCGACCTCTTCGACCAGGAGACGAAGCTGGCGAAATCGGGTCTGGGAGGCCACTTTTCGAAGGTGGAGATCGTGTCGGAGAAGGATGAGGCCGCCTACCTCTCCGTGCTCCAGCGCCACGCCATCCGGCCCGGCGCCTTTACGATGGTGGGCAATTCCGTGAAGTCCGACATCCTGCCGGTCTTGGCCCTGGGCGCCCGGGCGATCCACATCCCCTACCACCTGACCTGGGCCCACGAGGTGGTTGCCACGCCAGTGGAATCGCCCTTCCCCGTGCTCGAATCCATCCGCGACCTGCCCGCCCTGCTCGCAGGCTGGTGACCCCATCCTCCGCTATGATTGGGGGTTGGAGGATTCCCAATCTCGGTATCCACTCTGCGGATACGCGAGACCTCTCCCGGCAAGGCCTTTGAAGCCCCACCACACGCATCCCCCTGATCATCATTTCCAATGGAGAGGTCGTTATGAGCATCCAGAACATCGGTGTCATCGGCGCGGGCCAGATGGGCAACGGCATCGCCCATGTCTTCGCCCAGGCGGGCTTCAGTGTGCTGATGCAGGACATCAGCGAGGCCTTCGCCGCCAAGGGCGTGGCCACCATCGACAAGAACCTCCAGCGGGGCGTGGACAAGGGCAAGATGACCGCCGAGGAGAAGGCCGCCATCCTGGGCCGGGTCCGCACCACCACGAAGCTCGAGGACCTGGCCGCCTGTGACATCGTCATCGAGGCGGCTACGGAAAAGTGGGAGGTCAAGAAGCAGATCTTCGAGACCCTCGACAAGGTCTGCAAGCCGGGCGCGATCCTGGCGAGCAACACGAGCAGCATCTCCATCACCAAGCTGGCCGCTGTCACCAAGCGCCCCGAGGCCTTCATCGGCATGCACTTCATGAACCCCGTGCCGGTCATGCAGCTCATCGAGGTCATCCGCGGCCTGGCCACCGGCGACGCCACCTTCGACGCGGTGATGGAGCTGTCGAAGAAGCTGGGCAAGACGCCCATCCACTGCAACGACTTCCCCGGTTTCGTGAGCAACCGCGTGCTGCTGCCCATGATCAACGAGGCCATCTACGCCCTCTATGAAGGCGTGGCGAGCGTCGAAAGCATCGACGGCATCATGAAGCTGGGCATGAACCACCCCATGGGCCCCCTCACCCTGGCGGACTTCATCGGCCTGGACACCTGCCTCTTCATCCTCAACGTGCTACACGAGGGCCTGGGCGATCCCAAGTACCGCCCCTGCCCCCTGCTCATCAAGTACGTGGACGCGGGCTGGCTAGGCAAGAAGAGCGGGCGTGGTTTCTACGACTACAGCAAGGCCTGATCCCAGTCCTGGCGCGAGCCAGACCGGCCATTTCCAGCTAGAATGACCGATTGAATCCATGCGAGGTGCCCCCATGGCCACGGCCAAAGTCCGCGAGATCCTGTCCTGGTACAGTTCTGAAAACCCCGGCGTGAAGGCCAACCTGGCCCGCCTCATGAACACGGGCCGCCTGGCCGGCACCGGCAAATTCGTCATCCTGCCCGTGGACCAGGGCTTCGAGCACGGCCCCGCCCGCAGCTTCGCGCCGAACCCCGGCGGCTACGACCCCCGCTACCACGTGGAGCTGGCCATCGAGGCCGGTTGCAACGCCTACGCCGCGCCCCTGGGTTTCATCGAGCACGTGGCGTCGGATTACGCCGGGGACATCCCCCTCATCCTGAAGCTCAACAACAGCGACAGCCTGAGCAAGGGCAACGAGCCCTGCAGCGCCATCACCGGCAGCGTAGAGGATGCGCTGCGCCTCGGTTGCGCCGCCATCGGCTACACCATCTACCCCGGCAGCGGTGACCGCAACATCCAGTACGAAGACCTGCGTGAGCTGATCCTCGAGGCCAAGGCCGTGGGCCTGCCCACCGTGCTCTGGGCCTACCCCCGAGGCGCCGGCCTCAGCAAGGAGGGCGAGACCGCCGTGGACGTGGTGGCCTATGCCGCCCATACCGCGGCCCAGCTGGGCGCCCACATCATCAAGGTGAAGCCGCCCAAGGATCACGTGGAGCAGGCCGAGGCCAAGAAGGTCTACGAGAAGCACGGCATACCCACCGCCACCCTGAAGGACCGCATCGCCCACGTGGTGCAGAGTGCCTTCAACGGCCGCCGCATCGTGATCTTCAGCGGCGGCGAGGCCAAGGGCACCGAAGAAGTCCTGAAGGAAGTGGCCGAGATCGCCGCGGGCGGCGCCTTCGGTTCCATCATGGGCCGCAACGCCTTCCAGCGGCCGAAGGCTGAAGCGATTAAGTTGTTGCATGCGGTGATGGATACGTTCGCGAAGGTGTAGCAGTCGCTCGGAACGCTGTGCGTTTCGAGAATAGAAGAGCGGCGCATTCGCGCCGCTCTTCTTTTTGCCCTTCTGCCCTTTCCTAGCTCGGAATGCGAAGCATTCCGAGCTCTCCTGGCCACTACTTCGGCGGGTGCTCCAGGAACGTCAGCCCCGGACTCTTTTCGGCGGTGGTCCGCCGCTGCCAATCGTTCTCGAAGAGGATGGCGGGGTTGCCCTCGGTGTCTTCCACCAGCTCGCCCCAGAACCGGCTGGGTTCGGGCCAGCCGCCTTCGAGCCAGCGGGCCATCTGGAAGCCGCGGGGCTCCAAGAGCACGGGGCTGGCGTACTCCTCCTTCAGGCGGTGCTGGAGCACCTCGAACTGGAGGCGGCCGATGGCGCCGAGGATGGGCAGGGGCGCGCCGCCCCTGGGCCAGAAGACCTGCACCACACCCTCTTCCGCGATCTGGCTGAGGCCCTTGAGAAAACCCTTGCGAGCGCCGGGATCCGCCAGGCGCACAGAAGCGAACTGCTCGGGCGAAAAGCGCGGCACGGCGTGGAACTCGATGGCCCCGGAGGCGCTGAGCACGTCCCCGATGCGGAAGAGGCCGGGGTTGATGAGGCCCAGGATGTCGCCGGGGTAGGCCTCGTCGACGATCTGCCGCTCGCGGCCGAAGAACATGTGGGGATAGTTCAGCTTGATGGACTTCTTCTCCCGCACGTGGAGCGCGTCCATGCCCCGGTCGAACTTCCCGGACACGATGCGGGCGAAGGCCACACGATCCCGGTGGGCCTTGTTCATGTTGGCCTGAACCTTGAACACGAAGGCCGTAAAGGGCTGCTCCGGCGCGACCTCGCCACCATTCATGAGGGGGCGCGGGCCGGGCGCCGGGGCCAAGTCCAGGAACTCCTCCAGGAACTCGGCCACGCCGAAGTTGTTCACGGCCGAGCCGAAGAACATCGGCGACTGCTCGCCGCGCAGGAATGTCTCCCGGTCGAAGGCGGGCAGCACATGGTTCATGAGATCCACGTCGTCCTTGAGCTGCTGCAGCTCGGCCGCCGTGAGCAGGGCCGCGATCTCCGGATCGTCCAGCCCGCCCTGCCCCGCCACGCGTGCCTTCCGGCCCGCCTTGGCCCGCTCGAACACCTGGATCTGGCCCGTGGCGCGCACGTACACGCCCTTGAAGTCGGTGCCGGACCCAATGGGCCAGGTCATGGGCACGGCGTGGAGGCCGAAGAGTTCCTCCACTTCGTCGATGAGTTCCACGGGATCGCGGCCGGGGCGGTCCAGCTTGTTCACGAAGGTGAAGATGGGGAGCCTGCGCTCGCTGGCCACGCGGAAGAGCTTCTTGGTCTGCTCTTCCACGCCCTTGGCGCAGTCCAGGAGCATCACGACCGAATCCGCCGCCGTGAGTGCTCGGTAGGTGTCCTCGCTGAAATCCTGGTGGCCCGGTGTGTCCAGCAGGTTGATGGCCCGGCCCTGGTATTCGAACTGCATGGCCGCCGAAGTGACGCTGATGCCACGCTCCTGTTCAATGCTCATCCAGTCCGAGTGGGCCGCCGCGCCGCCCTCCCGGGCCTTCACGCTGCCCGCCCGGTCGATGGCGCCGCCATAGAGCAGCAGCTTCTCCGTCAGCGTGGTCTTGCCTGCGTCGGGGTGGCTGATGATGGCGAAGGTGCGTCGCCGCTGGATTTCTTCAAGAAGACCCATGATTTTCCAGACATGACAAAGCGCGGCGGGCCGCCGCGCTTGTCCATTGTCCCGGGACTGGGCCCGGGACTCAACCCCGGGCCGCCATCCGCCGCTGGATCTCCGTCTCGTCCACATCCTCGATGTGGGTGGCGATCCACCAGTTGTTGCCCCAGGGATCCTGCACTCCGGCGTTGCGGTCCCCGTAGAACTGGTCGGCGGGCTCCAGAAGCGAGGCCCCGCCTGCCGCCAAGGCCGCCGCATAGGCAGCGTCAGTATCGGGCACATAGAGGTAGAAGCCCGCGGGCATGGGCTTCCAGGGTTCCCGGGCCTGGGCCACCATCACCATGGAATCGCCGATGCGCACCTCGGCGTTGGCGATGGACCCATCGGGACGGACTGTACGGCTGCACTCCTCCGCCTGGAAGGCACCGCGGAGAAAGGCGAGAAGGCCCTCCCCATCCGCCACGACCAGGTAGGGCGTGACCCTGTGGTAGCCAGCAGGAACCGGTGATACAGCCATGCCCCACCTCCCTTTCCTAATTTATCTCCAAAGGGCGCGAACGCGCCGTTTGGAGGGATGAACAGCTACTTGGTAATCCCGACCTGCTTCAACATCCACGCCGTCTCGAAGGCCTTGTCCTTCAGAGCGTCGTAGCGGCCGGAGGCACCACCATGGCCGGCGGGATCCATCTTGATCTTCAGGAGCAGCGGGTTGTCGTCGGTCTTGAGGGTGCGCAGCTTGGCGACGTACTTCGCGGGTTCCCAGTACATCACCTGGCTGTCGTTGAAACTGGTGGTGACGAGGATGGCCGGGTAG
>DASXUH010000013.1:0-3732 GCA_036504935.1 Geothrix sp.
ATGGGCGCCGCCATCAAACGCAAGGCATCCCCAGCCGCGGCTCCGGCCGATGCGCCACCCTTCAAGAAAGTGCTCATCGCCAACCGTGGCGAGATCGCGCTCCGCGTGATCCTGGCCTGCAAGGAGATGGGCATCCAGACCGTGGCGGTCTACTCGGAGGCCGACCGCAATGCCCTGCACGTGCGGTTCGCGGACGAGGAAGTGTGCATCGGCCCCGCGCCGTCCTCCAAGTCCTACCTGAACATCCCCCAGGTCATCGCCGCCGCGGAAGTCACCGGCGCGGAAGCCATCCACCCGGGCTACGGCTTCCTCAGCGAGAACGCGCATTTCGTGGAAGTCTGCCAGGCCTGCGGCATCACCTTCATCGGCCCCAGCCCCGAGATCATCCGCAAGATGGGCAACAAGGCCCAGGCCAAGGCCACCATGCTGGAGGCGGGCGTGCCGCTCATGCCCGGCAGCGACGGCATCATCGAGACGGTCGAAGAGGCCCTGGTGGTGGCCGAGCAGATCGGCTATCCCGTCATCGTCAAGGCCAGCGCGGGCGGTGGCGGGCGCGGCATGCGCATCTGCAACAACGCCGAAGAACTGCCCGACCTCTACAACACCGCCCGCAGCGAGGCCAAGGGCGCCTTCGGTGACGACAGCGTCTACATGGAGAAGTACCTCCTGGAGCCGCGCCACATCGAAGTCCAGATCATGGGCGACCTCTTCGGCAACGTGGTGCACCTGGGCGAGCGCGAGTGCTCCATCCAGCGCCGCCACCAAAAACTCATCGAGGAGAGCCCCAGCGCCGTCCTCGCTCCGGACCTGCGCCGCCGCATCTGCGATACGGCCGTGCGCGCCGCGAAGGCCGTGGGCTACTACAACGCAGGCACCATCGAGTTCCTCCTCGACAAGCGCGGCGACTTCTTCTTCATGGAGATGAACACCCGCGTCCAGGTGGAGCATCCCGTCACCGAGCTGGTCACGGGCATCGACATCGTGAAAGAGCAGCTCCGCATCGCCGCGGGCCAGAAGCTCAGCTTCCGGCAGGAGGACGTGGTGCAGAAGGGCCACGCCATCGAGTGCCGCATCAACGCCGAGGACCCCTTCAAGTTCACGCCCTGCCCCGGCCGCATCACGGCCCTGCACTTCCCCGGCGGCCCCGGCATCCGCGTGGACACCGCCATGCATCAGGACGCCGTGATCCCGCCCCACTACGACTCCATGGTGGCGAAGCTCATCGCCTACGGCGCCAACCGCACCGAGGCCATCGCCCGCATGCGCCGCGCCCTGGACACCCTGGTGATCGAAGGCATCAAGACCACCGCGCCGCTCCACCGGCGGATCATGGACCACCCCGACTTCATCGCCGGCACCTTCTCCACCAATTGGATGGAGGGGTTCCTCGAAGAGCTGAAGCGGAATCCAACTGGGGATCCGCGGTAGCGGGTCGAAGCGGATGCGGGTCAATTTTCAGGCGACTGAATGTCGCCTGAAAATTGGGCCCCCGCACCGCTGAGAATAACAACCAGGTCGGCCACAGTCTTCCCGCGGGTCACGAGCGGACAGCGCATCGGCGCTGTCCCGAGTGGGGCCCCGCACCGCTGAGAGTCACAACCAGGTTGGCCTCCGCCTCCCCGGCGCCATTCAGGAACACCGCGGAATCCTGTAGACTGGGACTTGCGCCGCCTTAGCTCAGTTGGTAGAGCTCCAGCTTTGTAATCTGGAGGTCGCCGGTTCGATTCCGGCAGGCGGCTCCAGTTTCAGGGAACCTCATGGACCACTCCACGCCGATCCGACCGTGAGCGACCCCACCCCCGCCCGTCCCAGCCTGCTCCGCTCCGCGGGGGTTGTCGGCCTCATGACGCTGCTGAGCCGGCTCACGGGCCTGCTCCAGACCTTCTTCCTCAGCCATGTGCTGGGGGCGGGCGCGGCGGCGGATGCCTATGCCGTGGCCTTCCGCCTGCCCAACCTGCTGCGCCGCTTCACCGCCGAAGGCACCATGACCGCCGCCTTCCTGCCGACCCTGGCAGAAGCGGAGGCCGCTGAGGGCGAGGCCGCCGTGAAGGCCGTGGCGGCGCGCTTCCTGGGCACGCTGCTGGCTATCCTGCTGGTGGGCGTGGCCGTGGTGCTGCTGCTCATGGGGCCCCTGGCAGGCCTGCTCATGATGGGCCGCCCGGAAGCCCAGGGCGAGCTCACCACGAAACTGGGCCGCATCATGTTCCCCTACCTGGCCTTGGTGAGCCTCACGGCGGGCTTCACGGGGCTGCTGAACCTACGCCACCGCTTCGCCCTGGCGGCCTCGGTGTCCGTGTTCTGGAATCTGGCCTTCATCGCCTTCGGCTGGACCACGCTGCGCGTGCTGGAACGGAACGGGCGCGTCCCCCTCGAAACGGTCGCCATCGTCTGCGCCATCGCCGTGCTGGCGGGCGGTGTGCTACAGCTGCTGGTGGTGCTCCCCGCCGTGCGGAAGGAGGGCTTCGGCCTCTCCTTCGGCCTGCATTTGCGGGATCCCTGGGTCCGCAAGGCCCTGCGCCGCATGGGGCCCGGCCTGCTGGCGGCGGGCATCTACCCCATCAACGCCCTGATCAGCGCCATGCTGGCCTCCATGCTGCCCAATGGCGCCCAGATGGTGCTCTACAACAGCGGCATGATGGGCGAAATGGTGCTCGGCCTTTTCGCCATGAGTCTCGCCACCGCCGGACTGCCCACGCTGTCACGCCAGGCCGAGGCCCGGGACTGGCCCGGGATGAACCGCAGCCTCACGCAGGCCATCTCGGCTTCGGCCCTGCTGGTGCTGCCGGCCTCCGTGGGACTGGCAGTGCTGGCGCGGCCCATCTGCGCCCTGCTCTTCCGCACGGGCGCCTACAACCCCGCCGCCGCAGACTGGACGGCCCTGACCCTGGTGTTCCAGTCCGTGGGTCTGGTCTTCGTGGCGGCCCAGCGACTGGGCAACCAGGCCCTCTACGCCCTCAAGGACTACCGCGGTCCCGCAGCCCTGGCGGGCGGCACCCTGCTGCTGAACGTGGCCCTCAGCCTCGCCCTGCTCAAGCCCCTGGGTACCGGTGGCCTGGCCCTGGCCAACGGCCTCGCCAGCCTCGCGGGCCTCGTGGGCCTGTTGCTGCGCCTGCGCCCCCGCCTACCAGGCCTGGACCTGCGCCCCCTCCTGAACGCCACCGCCCGCGCCCTCGCCGCATGCGTCCTCATGGGCCTGCTGGCCTGGGGCGGCACTCGGTTCTTCGCGCTGGACACTCCCCACGTCTTCACGCGGGCCCTGCTCGCCTTCCGTCTGCTGCCCCTGGTGGCCCTGTGCGCGCTGGTCTACGGGGTGGCCGCCGCGGGGTTCGGGCACCCCGAAGCGAAGGCATTGGCCGGGAAGATCGGGCGGAAGGTGGGGCTGCGATGAAGGCGGTCATCCAGCGTGTGCAGCGGGCCTCGGTGCGGTGCGGGGAGCTGGAGGCCGCCATCGGTCCAGGGCTGTTGGTGCTGGCGGGCCTCGAAACTGGCGACACGGAGGAGACCTGCGCCTGGGCCGCCGCCAAGATCGCCTCGCTGCGCGTCTTCGAGGACGGTGACGGGAAGATGAACCTCGGCCTCCAGGATGTGGGCGGCGAGATCCTCGCCATCAGCCAGTTCACCCTGGCCGGCAGCATCGCCCGGGGGCGGCGGCCTTCCTTCGATCAGGCCATGAACCCCGAGGCGGCCCGGGTCCTCTTCCGGAAGTTCCTGGACCTGCTCAAGGCCCAGTAC
>DASXUH010000014.1:0-2177 GCA_036504935.1 Geothrix sp.
AGGACTACAACGACGCCGCCGCGGTCTACACGCCCGCCTGGCAGGAGCGCATCACGGGCCTATCCCGGGAGAACGTGCTCCGCTTCGCCCGCGAATGGGCCCGCACGGCGGAGCTGACCAAGGGGAAGTGCACGGTCATCATCGGCGCGGGCATCAACCACTGGTACCACAACAACCTCATCTACCGCGCCGCGCAGCACGCCCTGGTCTTCTGCGGCTGCATCGGCACCAACGGCGGCGGGCTCGCCCACTACGTGGGCCAGGAGAAGCTGGCGCCCGTGGCCTCCTGGTCCGCCATCGCCATGGCCAGGGACTGGGTGCCCGTGAACCGCCTCCAGAACGGCCCCAGCTGGCACTACGTCAACTCGGACCAGTGGCGCTACGAGCGGGAGTTCAAGGCCTACAACACCGTGCCCGATGGCAGCTCGCTGGTGGAAGGCCACTGCATGAACATGCAGACCCGCGCCGTGCGCAGCGGCTGGCTGCCCTTTTATCCCCAGTACAACGAGAACCCCATGGCCGTGGTGGCCGACGCTCGGAAAGCCGGCGCCAAGGACGAAGCCGCCATCATCGCCAGCACCGTGGACCGCCTCAAGAAGAAGGACCTCCGCTTCTCCGTGGAGGATCCCGATGCCCAGGAGAACTGGCCGCGGGTCTGGTTCATCTGGCGCGGCAACGCCATCGGCACCAGCGCCAAGGGACACGAGTTCTTCCTCAAGCACTATCTGGGCACCCACAGCAACGCCATCGCCGAGGAGGTGGCCGAGGGGACCCTCAAGGACGTGACCTGGCGCCCCACGGTCACCGGGAAGATGGACCTGGTCATCGACATCAACTTCCGCATGGACACCTCGGCCCTCTACAGCGATATCGTGCTGCCCACGGCCACCTGGTACGAGAAGACCGACCTCAACTCCACGGACATGCACAGCTTCATCAACCCCCTTTCGGCGGCGGTCCCGCCCTGCTGGGAGTCCAAGAGTGACTGGGACATCTTCAAGGACATGGCCAGGCGGGTGAGCGAGCTGGCCGCCAAGCACCTGCCGGAGCCCATCGAGGACATCGTCTCCTCGCCCCTGGCCCATGACACCCCCGCCGAGATCGCCCAGCCCCATATCCGCGATTGGATGGCCGGCGAGTGCGAGGCCATCCCCGGCAAGACCATGCCCGGGCTGAAGGTGGTCACGCGGGACTACAAGACGGTCCACGAGAAGTTCATCTCGCTGGGCCCCCTGGTGCGCGAGCAGGGCCTGGGCGCCCACGGCGTCAAGTACCCCATCTCAGATGTCTACGACGACATGCTGAACACGCATCCCACGGTGATGGTGGAAGGCCAGAAGCGACCCAGCCTGGAGGAGGACATTCACGCCGCCAACGCGCTGCTGCACCTGGCGCCGGAGACCAACGGCGAGCTGGCCTACCGTGCCTACCAGTTCATGGAGGGCCGCACGGGCCTGCCGCTGAAGGACCTGGCCGAGCCCTACCGGGGCGTCCGGCGCACCTTCAAGGATCTGCTGTCCCAGCCCCGCCGCGTCATCAACAGCCCCTGCTGGTCTGGCCTGGTGGATGACAAGCGGCCCTACTCGGCCTTCACCTACAACGTGGAGCGCATGGTGCCCTGGCGCACGCTCACGGGCCGCCAGCACTGCTACCTGGACCACGAGGGCTACCTGGCCTTCGGCGAGCACCTGCCCACCTACAAGCCCACGCCGCCCAGCCAGATTCTCGGCGACCTCCGCTGCTCCAAGCGCGAGGGGAACACCCTCTCCCTGAACTTCCTCACGCCCCATGGGAAGTGGCACATCCACTCCACCTACGGCGACACCGAGCGCATGACCACCCTGTCGCGGGGCCAGGATCCCCTCTGGCTCAGCGAGGAGGACGCCGCCTCCATCGGCCTCAAGGACAACGACTGGGTGGAGGTCCACAACGACAACGGCGTGGTGGTGGTGCGCTGCTGCGTGAGCGCCCGCATCCCGCGCGGCGCCTGCATCCAGTACCACGCCACGGAGCGAACCTACAGCGTGCCCAAGTCCCCCCTGCGCGGCATGAAGCGGGCGGGCATGAACAACAGCCTCACCCGGACGCGGCTCAAGCCGAACCTCATGGTGGGCGGCTACGGGCAGTTCACCTACCACTTCAACTACTGGGGACCCACCGGCGTGAACCGCGAAACG
>DASXUH010000015.1:0-4302 GCA_036504935.1 Geothrix sp.
AGGTAGCCGGTCTGGTCGCCATCGATCTGGATGCCCAGCGCCTTGGCCTCGTCGAGGCTCTCCCGCACGGTGTAGCCGCTGGCCGCGATGCGGCCGGGCAGCAGCTCGTAGTAGGTGTCGGGCACGCGGAGGAACTGGAAGCCCTGGGCCCGCAGGGTGCGCAGGGTGTGGAAGATGTCGTTGGTGGACAGGGCGATGTGCTGCACACCTTGGCCCCGGTGGCGCTGGACGTATTCCTGCACCTGGCTCTTCTCGTCCGTGGGCTGGTTGATGGGAATGATCACGCGGTTGTTGGCGCTCTGGACGACCTTGGAATCCAGGCCCGTGCCCAGGGCGCCGCGGATGTGGAACTCGCGGGTGACCACGAAGCCATAGACGCGCTCGTAGAAGGCCACCAGGGCGTCCATCTCGGCTGGGCCCACGTTGTTGGTGAGGTGGTCCACGCGGACGAGGCCGGGGTCGCAGAGGGCCGGAGCGGGGTCGGGCGTGAGGCCGGGCCAGAAAGCGGCCAGCCCGCCCTTTCGCTCCACGAGGAAGTTCCACACATCGCCCACGCCCTGGATGGCCGCAAAGCGGATCGAACCTTCGCCGAGGGTATGGGCCTGGGGCTCCAGCATCACGCGGGCACCCTGGATTCGGGCCTGGCCGATGGCGGCATCCAGGTTCTCCACCTCGAAGTTGAGGGCGCAGACCCCTTCTCCGTGGGTCTGGAAATAGCGCCCGGCCGGGTGGGTGGCATCCGCCTCGAAGATGAGGATGTCCATGCGCTGTTGGCGCAGGTGGACCACTCGGCCCCAGGCTTGGGTGCCGCTGGCGATGCGGGCGAAGCCGAGGCGGCGGTAGAGGGGTTCCAGGCGCTCGAGTGGGCCGGTCAGCTGGAAGTGATCGATGCCCACCAGGCCCAGGGGATTGCTGGCGGGTTTCTGGTTCGAGGGGGCGGTCAGGGCGAAGCTGGGGGCGGGCATGGGGACCTCGTCGGGGGGACCGTCCAGTGTGAGGCCAGCCGGTAGTGACACGAATCACATGAGTGATGATTACTATAGTGTAATCAATATTTAAACACCATTGAGTCGATTATGAAAATCAATAAAAAACGGGCCCGCAAAGCGGGCCCGTTGGCGATCTGCGGGAAGTCTAGCTAAGACTGGTGGCGATGACCTTCTCCTTGCTGAAGAACTCGAGGATGTCCCCTTCCTTCAGCTCGTCGAAGCCATCGAGGGAGATGCCGCAGTCGAGGCCGTTCTTCACCTCGGTCACGTCCTCCTTGAAGCGCTTGAGGTTCTTGAGGCCGCCCTCGAAGAGGACTTCCTCGCCGCGCTTCACGCGGACCTTGTTCGACTTCTGGACCTTGCCCTCGGTGACGAAGGATCCAGCGATGACGGTCTTGCCGATCTTGAAGAGCTGGCGAATCTCAGCCTGGCCGTGGATGGTTTCCTTCTCGGTGGCGTCCAGCATGCCGACCATGGCCTGTTCGATCTCTTCGGTGATCTTGTAGATGATGTCGTGGAAGCGCAGGTCCACGCCCTCTTCGCGGGCGAGTTCCTCGGTCTTCTTCTCGGCCCGGGTCTGGAAGCCGATGATGGTGGCCTTGGAAGCTTCCGCGAGGAGCACGTCGTTCTCGGTGACGGTGCCGGCGGCGCTGTGGATGATGCGCACCCGCACCTTGTCGGTGCTGAGACGCTCCAGCTGGCCCACCAAGGATTCCACCGAGCCCTGGGTGTCCGCCTTGATGATGAGGGGCAGCTCCTTGACCTGGCCGTCCTTGAGGGTGCTGAACAGGGTCTCGAGCGTGGCGCGCTGCTTCTGCTGCGCAGCCAGCTTGGCCTTCTCCTGGCGGAAGGAGACGATGGTGCGGGCCTTGCCCTCATCCTCCACCACCTGGAAGTTGTCGCCGGCGCTGGGCACTTCCTCGAAACCGAGGATCTGCACGGCGGTGGAGGGCGCGGCCTCGGTGACGCGCTGGCCCAGGTAGTCGAACATGGCTCGGACGCGGCCCATGGTGGCGCCGGCCACGAAGATGTCACCGGCCTTCAGCGTGCCGCGCTGCACCAGCACCGTGGCCACGGGGCCACGGCCCCGGTCGAGACGGCCTTCGATGATGGACCCGGCGGCGGGGCAGTCGTAGACGGCCTTCAGTTCCTTCAGGTCCGCCACCAGGAGCAGCGTCTCAAGCAGCTCGTCGAGGCCCTGCTGGGTCTTGGCGCTGACGAGGACAGCGGGCACATCGCCGCCGTAGGCCTCGGTCTGGACGCTGTGCTGGAGCAGGCCCTGCTGGACCTTGTCCGGATTGGCGCCAGGCTTGTCGATCTTGTTGATGGCGACGACCAGGGGCACGTCCGCGGCCTTGGCGTGGTTGATGGATTCCACGGTCTGGGGCATGACGCCGTCGTCGGCGGCCACCACCAGGACGGCGATATCCGTGACCTTGGCCCCCCGGGCGCGCATCTTGGTGAAGGCTTCGTGGCCCGGCGTGTCGAGGAAGACGACCTTGCGCAGCTCGCCGGTGTTCGGGTCCTTCACGTTCACGTGGTAGGCGCCCACATGCTGCGTGATGCCACCGGCCTCGCCCGCGGCCACCTTGGTCTTGCGGATGGCGTCCAGCAGCGAGGTCTTGCCGTGGTCCACGTGGCCCATGATGGTGACGACGGGGGGGCGGGGGAGCTTCTCGCCCTGTACATCGCCGGCTTCGTCGGAGGCGATCTGGACATCCTCCTCGAAGGTGACGATGTCGGCCAGGAACCCGAATTCGCGGGCGATATCCTTGGCCATCTCAGTGTCGAGGGGCTGATTGATGGTGGCAAAAACGCCACGATGCAGCAGCTTGGCGACGACATCCTTGGCGGGTCGGTTGCACTTCTCGGCGAGTTCCTTGACCGTCACGCCCTCGGAGAGCATGACGATGCCGATCTCCTCCTCGATGTACTCGCTGGCCACCTGCTGGGCGCGGGACCGGGGCTGGCGGAGCTTGAGGTCGAGTTCCTCCTCCTTGCTCCGGACGTAGCCGCCCTTCTTCTTCTTGCCACCCACATGGGCGCCGCGACCGGGGCCCTTCTGGCTGTTGGGATCGATGGGCCCCGAGGCCGGGATGGAGGGGCCGCGGCCGGGACCGCCGGGACGCGAACCCATGCCGGGCCGGCCGGGGCCGCCGGGGCGTGCGCCGGGGCCGCCGGGGCGGGAACCCATGCCGGGGCCGCCGGGACGGCCACCGGGACCGCCCGGACGGGTGCCAGGGCCGCTGGGGCGGCTGCCGGGTGCGGGGCGGGCCTGGGGCAGCTGGATGTAGCGGGCAGGTTCTGTGGACCGGGGCGCGGGGGCCGGGGTGTCCGAAGTCTTGATTCGGCTGAAGCCCTGGTCGGGTCTCATCTCCGTGATGGCAGGCGGAATGTACGGCCGCCGGCTCGGCGTGATCGGCACAGGGGCTTCGTGGCGCACTTCACCGCGGCCGGTATTGGTGGCCATCTGGAGCACGGCCTTCTCTTTCTGGGGCATGCCGGAGCGCTGCACGCTGCCTGATGCAGGGGCCTGGCCGGGCCGCTGGACGATAGGACGGGCGCCCGCTTCGGGGCGGGGGCCGGAACCCGAAGGCTGGGCGGGGCCGGAGGACTGGGGCGGGCGCTGCGCAGCCTGGCCGCCCGCGGGACGGGCCGGGGGCAGCTGGATGTAGCGGGCGGGCTTCTCCTCCCGGGGGGCGGGAGCGGCTCCCGTGGACACCTTCAGGCGAGAGAAGGTCTCCTGCGGGGCCTCGACCACTGCGGGCGCCTTCGCCTGAGCCGCGGCGTCGTCCGGAGTGCGCTCGGCGGCCGGGGCGGGTTCGGCCGCCTTCGCCTGGGGGGCCGGCGCCGTTTCGGGCTCTGCCTGGGGCTCGGGCCGGGGTTCGGCCTTCTTCACCAGCACGGCCGGGGCCGGCTTGGGAGGTTCGGGTTCGGGACGGGGCTCGACCTTGGCCGGCGCCGGCTGGTGGGGCGCCTTCACCACCTTCACGGCGGCGGAGGGCTTGTGCAGCGCGAGGGGCGGAGCATCGCTCTCCCCCTTGTGCTTGCCCTGGAAGCCCCGGCGCAGCTGATCCGCCTGGTCATCGGTGAGGTTGGAGCTGTGGCTCTTCCCTTGGAGGCCCAGACGCTTCTCGCAGGCCTCGATGACCTCCTGATTGGCGACTCCGAGCTCTTTGGCGAGTTGGTTGATACGCAGCATGTAAGCGGACTACCTCGGCCTGGGGGTGGGGAACGGGAAGGGCTGCAGGACTACAGCCTACTCCCCGAAGTGAGCCTGCACGGCATCGATGAGACGGAAGGCCAGATCCTG
>DASXUH010000016.1:0-2205 GCA_036504935.1 Geothrix sp.
CCATGCTCCACGCTATTGTTCTCGGGATTATCAGTTTCATTTTCAGTCTTCTTGGGGCCATGACCGCCATTCAAAATCATTTTGGGCCTGCGTGGTACCCCATCGCACTTGCCCTCGCCACTTTGCCTTGCGCGTGGCTAGGCGGCCTCCTTTCCAAATCGCGCAGCGCCTAACCCTCCGCTCAACTTGGTCCCCGCCTGCATGGCCTTACGCTCTTTCTCTTCGTTCCACTTCCTCGGCTCCGTTCGTCACTTCGGTGCAAGCGGGGCCGGTTGACTTCATTCGTCAGGCAGCCACCATTCTGAAGTCTCCGGGGGTGCTTCTATGACACTCCGAGCCACTGCTAAGCGCAATTTCATCCTTCAGCAGGGCTTGTCCGAACCTGCGGCGGCAAGCTGTTCCCTTCAGTACTCCGCGCTTCTTTTTCAACCTCGGCTCGTTGGCCTCATCCTTACCAGATGCTGCATCACGCCGCGAAGGTCCAACCAGGCCAGCGGGTGCTGATCCACGGGGCGGCCGGCGGCGTCGGCACGGCCCTTCTGCAGCTGGGACGCCTCGCCGGCCTAGAGATGTACGGGACCTGTTCCGCGCGAGGGACGTCGGCTGTTACCGGATTGGGCGGCATCCCGATCGACTACCGCCAGCAGGACTTCGTGGAAGAGATCCAACGCCTGACGGCCGGGGGCGTGGACGCCGTCTTCGACCCCATCGGGGGGCCCCACCTCTGGCGATCCCGCCAGGCTCTGCGTCCAGGGGGGAGGGTGGTGGGCTATGGCCTTTCCACCTCGCTGCGCGGGGAAGGCTTGACGTCCAGCCGCCCGGGCCGCCGTCAGCGCTTCCGCGGCACGGCCAGCTTCGGCCTCTACATCGTCGGCGGCTGGCTCCTCCCGGGCCGGAAGCGGGTGGTCCCCTATAGCATCCAGACCCTTAAGCGGATGAAACCGGACTTGTTCCGGCAGGATTTGATCACCCTGCTCGACCTCCTCCAGCGCCAGCAGATCAAGCCGATCATCGCGCGGCGGTTCCCCCATGCCGAGGCGAGGTCAGCGCAGGAGCTGCTGGAGAAGGGCGGCGTGATCGGCAAGATCGTGCTTGTTCGCCAGGATGCCTCGTTGGCTCTTGAACCGCCCAAACCCTGAGGGCCGACCCTCCACCGGCCCGGAAGGGTCCGTCATACTCGCCGGCGGCGGCGGGGGAAGGTCATCGCTGCCGCCGTTCCTCGGCCTCGGCGTCCTCCTCCTCCTCGTCCTCTTCGATGGAGGCCAGGGACACCGGTCTGCCCCGGAGGTCCAGGGGGGAACCCTCGTCGGGGATGAAGATCTCCCGGTGAGGGTCCCAGCGGCCGACCAACTGGTCGTCCTCCGTGTAGAAGCGGGCCTCCTCGGCCTCCGGGAACACCGCAACCCACTGAGCGTGGCTGGAACCCTGCTCGAAGGCCATGAGGACGGACCAGTCCTCACTGCGGCCCTCGGCGGCCTCGAGGGCGTCCACAAGTGCGTACGGAGGGGGGAAGGCCAGGATGCGCATCTCGTCCAGATCCCTGATCGTGCGGGTATGCAGCATGGCACCCCCCCACCAGCCTTGGCCATTGCGGACAGGCACCAAGATCATAGGGCGGAGAATTCTGTTTGCCAGGTCCAGCGTCAACGCCCTATCGCCTTCGACTGAAATAGTAACCACCGCCTCCGCCAAACAATAAGACCAGCACTACAATGTGGAGGCGAATCGGTCATCCCCCGGTTCGCTCCCGAGGAACCCCTCAAGAGCAACATTCATTCCGTTATCGCATCTGCTTTATTAAAATGGCTTAAAGCATTTCGCTTTCCTCGTTGAGAAGGTTATTCCAGTCCGAATGGAGAGCTGTTCCCTTCAGTGTGAAAAGATCGCCTCCCTGGCGCGGGCACCCTGGTCGGTTATCTTCCTTGCTGTCTGTCATCAAGAAAGATGAAGTCTCCGTTTCATGGTTCGGATGGAGCCTCCCACATGACCCAGTTGAGTCCCGACCAGGTCGCCGGAAACTGGGGCGCCATCGCCTCGCCGGAGGCCTACTGGTCCGGCTTCACCCGCTCGGCCCCGCCCCTGGCCCACCTCTTCAGCCAGCTGGGTCCCGAAGCGACCGCGGCCGTGGGCCGGGAGTACATCGGCGCCCTCCGCGCCCAGTCCCGCGACGGCGTGCCCACCCTGAGCGTGGAGGCCTGCATCGGC
>DASXUH010000017.1:0-6286 GCA_036504935.1 Geothrix sp.
GGTGAGGGCGATGACCGCGCCCTTGCTGGCGCCGTAGTTGGTCTGGCCGGCCTTCCCGATGATGCCCGTGGGGCTCACGATGTTGACGATGCGGCCCCACTTCCGGGCCATCATGCCCCGCACGAAGGCCTTGGTGGCGTACACGGTGCCCCGGAGGTTCACGTTCATGACCTCCTCCCACTTCTCGTCGCCCATGAGGATGAAGGGGCCGTCCTGCCGGGTGCCGGCGTTGTTCACGAGGATGTCCACGGGCCCCAGCTCGGCCTTCACGCGGTCCGCCGCGGCCTCCAGCTCGGCCTTCACCCGCACATCCGCCAGCACCACCATGGCCCGGCGGCCCAGGCCGCGGATCTCGGTGGCCACGGCCTCGGCCAGGTCCTGGTTCTTCTGGGCATGCACCACCACGTCCGCTCCCCAGCGGGCGAACTCCACGGCGATGGCCCGCCCGATTCCCCGGGAGGATCCGGTGACGAAGGCGATGCGGCCGAGCAGGGGTGGCTGGTTGAAGGGCATGGGGACAACTCGAATCCAACAGATTAGGATGCCTCATGGGGGGGAGCATGTCCAAGGATCTGGTGAGCCCTGACGCCATGGAGGCCTTCCTCAAGGCGCATCCCGACTGGGTCGCGCAGGGGGATGCCCATGGCCTGACGCTCCGTCGCCGCTATGTTTTCTCCGCCTACCCGCGAGGCCTGGGTTTCGTCATGGCCGCTGCCGAACATGCCGAGAAGGTGGATCACCATCCCGACCTGACGCTGGGCTACCGCTGGGTCGTGGCGGTCCTCACCACCCATGTCAGCCGTGGCGTCACCCAGCGGGACCTGGATCTGGCCGAAGCGCTGGACCGGATGTATCTGGAGCACATCTAGGCGGGAGAGAAGGATGATCCGGGCGGCGGCCCGGTTCCTCAAGGCTTTCGCGGCTTGGGTTTCCCGGTGCGGGGGGCGGGTTTCCGCACGGGACGTTCGCCGGGGCCTTCACGGCGGGGACCCGCCGGGCGGCCGGTGGCTCCGAAGGTGCGGGGGCGGGAGGCGCCCTCTTCGCGTCGCGGCCTGGCCGGACGGTCCGCAGGTCCGGAGGTGCGGCGCGGACGCTCGTCGCTGTCTTCACGGCGAGGCTTGGCTGGGCGGTCACCGGGCGTGAAGGGTCTGCGGGGGCGGGCTTCGCCCTCTTCGCGCCGCGGTCGGGTGGGGCGCTCGGTGGAGCCGAAGGTGCGGCGGGGACGCTCGTCGCTGTCTTCACGGCGAGGCTTGGCCGGGCGGTCACCGGGCGTGAAGGGTTTGCGGGGGCGGGCTTCGCCCTCTTCGCGCCGCGGCCGGGCGGGGCGCTCGGCGGAACCGAAGGTGCGGCGGGGACGCTCGTCCCCTTCCTCGCGGCGGGGGCGGGCCGGGCGGTCGCCTGGGGTGAAGGGCTTGCGGGGACGGGCCTCACCCTCCTCGCGGCGGGGACGGGCCGGGCGGTCGCCAGGGGTGAAGGTGCGGCGGGGGCGCTCGTCACTCTCCTGGCGAGGCCGGGCGGGACGGTCACCGGGGGTGAAGGGCTTGCGGGGCCGTGCCTCGCCCTCCTCGCGCCGAGGCCGGGCGGGGCGTTCGGCGGAACCGAAAGTGCGGCGGGGACGCTCGTCACCTTCCTCGCGGCGGGGACGGGCCGGACGGTCGCCGGGCGTGAAGGTGCGGCGGGGCCGCTCCTCGCCATCCACCGGGCGAGGACGCTGGGTTCGCGCCGGCGCCTCGCGTTCATCGAAGCGCTTGGCGCGGGCCACGCGCTTGAGCTTGTGGTCGCGGGTCTCCGTGGGCTGGTAGATGCCCTCCTCGCCCTTCACGCCAGTGACGGCGCGTTGGATGCGGGCCTGGTTGCGCAGGGCCTTCAGGGCCGCTTCCATGTCCGCGGGCATGGGCGCCGTGACCGTGACCTGCTCCTCCGTGACGGGATGTTTGAAACCGAGCAGTTCCGCATGGAGGGCCTGGCGATCCAGGAGGGGGCTTTCGGTGCCGTAGACCTGGTCGCCCAGCAGGGGGAAACCGCGGTCGGCGAACTGCACGCGGATCTGGTTGCGGCGGCCCGTCTCGAGGCGCACCTCCACCACGGTGTGGCCGGGCAGGCGCTCGATCACGCGGTAGTGGGTGACGGCCTCTTTGGCGCCCGCAGGCATGCGCTTGCCGCCGCCGGGGCCCTTGCGGACCTTGGCCACGGACATCTTCAGCGACTTGGCATGCTCGATGAGATGGCCCGCCAGGGTGCCGCTGTTCTCGGGCAGCTCGCCCACGAGCACGGCGAAATAGATCCGCTGGAGGCGGTGCAGCTCGAAGTGCTTCTTCAGGCCGTGCAGGGCCTCGGGGGTTTTCGCAAACACGAGCACACCGCTGGTGAAGCGGTCCAGGCGATGGACGATGTAGAGGTTGAAGCGCTTGAAACCGCGGCGGCGGTAGGACTCGGTGATGGCCTCGGCCAGGCTGGGCTCGCCGCCCTGCTCGGCGGGCACCGTCAGCAGGCCGGCGGGCTTGAAAACGAAGAGGAGGTGATTGTCTTCCCAGAGCGTCTCGAAGGGCCCGGCCTGGAGCTTGCGGGCCGCGGGCAGCACGTCGTAGGTCAGCTCAGGATCGAAGACCACCTTCACGGTATCCCCGGGGTTGAGCCGGTGGCCGTGCTTCTCGGCGGCCTCACCGTTCACCGTCACGCAGTGGCCATCGATGAAGCCCTTGGCCTGGCGGTGGCTGATCACCATCACCTTGTGCAGTTCCGAGGCCAGCGCCGAGCCTTCGTGTTCCGCTTTCCATTCCCGTTCGATGCGTGCCATGGCAGCGCCCTCCCTCATCGCCCCGCGTCACTCTCAACGCCGAGCGGACATCCAGCAGACCACGAAAGGCTTTTCCCACCTAGCAAAATGGGGGAGCGGCAGGCCGCTCCCCCATTTTGCTGGCGAGATGAATGACTACTTCTTCTCGACCTTGGCGAAGTCACCGGCCTTGACCACCACGAGCTTCGTGGGATCCAGGAACTTCCGCAGCGCGGCGTTCACCTCATCAAGCTTCAGGGCCCGGACCTTGGCCTCCAGTTCCGCCTGGAAGAGCACGGACCGACCCAGGTGCAGGGAACTGCTCAGCCAGCCGACAATCTGGCGGTCCTCCTGGCGCTGGGCTTCCTCCCCCTGCAGCCAGGTCTTCCGGGCGAACTCGAGCTCCTCCTGGGTGAAGCCCTCCTTCAGTGCCTTCTGGAGTTCCTCCTGGAAGGCGGCCTCCAGCTTCGCGGCGTTCTGCGGGGCGTAGATGGCGTAACCCTGCCACGACGTCACGGGATCCTGGCTGTTCACGTTGACGAAGGAACCGGCGCCGTAGCTGAAACCCTCCTTCTGGCGCAGGCGGTCCGCGATGCGGTTCTTCAAAGCCCCCCCGCCGAAGACCTGGTTCGCCATGAGGAAGGCGGGATAGCCGGGATCCGTGTCCTTCATGGCCCAGCGTTCCGCGGCGACGAAGATGGCCATCTGCTTGTCAGGCGTCTCGAGGACCTTGGACTGGCCGGGGACCTCCTTCAGGCGCGCGGGGATGCGCTCGTAGGCCGAGGCGGACTTCCAGGAGCCGAACAGCTCGGTCGCGAGCCCCTGGAGCTCCTTGGCGTCGAAGTCCCCGGAGGCCGCGAAGGTCGCATGGTCCGCCCCGTAGAAGGCGGCGTGGAAGGCCTTCAGATCCTCGACCTTGGCGGCCTTCAGATCCTGGATCCGGGCTTCGAATGAGCGGTGGGCCGAGGGGTGGCCCGCCGGGTAGGGATCGAAGGTCTGGCCCAGGAACTCCATGGCCTTGGCCTGGGGCTCCTGGCGCTGGGACTCAATGCCGGTGGTCTGCTGCTTCACGAGGGTCTCGAGCTCGGAGGCCGGGAAAGCGGGCTCGCGCAGCACCTCCGCCACCAGCTTCAAGGTAGCGGCCAGGTTCTCCCGGGGGACGGTGAGCCGGGCCTGCGCGGAGGTGGCGCCGCCCGTGACCATCACTTCCGCTTTCAGCTTGTCGAAAGCATCGGCGAGCTCCTGGCGGGAGTGCTTGAGGGTGCCGCGCATGAGCATGGCGCCGGTGAGATCGGGCGCGGCCAGTTTGTCGCGCAGGGACGTCTCCTGGCCGAAGCGCAGGGTGAGCTGGACCGAGGCCATGTTGCCCTTGGTCTTCCTGGAGAGCAGGGCCCCCTTCAGGCCGTTGGGCGCCGTGAACCGCACGGTGCGCTGGTCCACGTTGGCGGGGCTGGCGTCGAAGGCCTCGCCCTGGGCGATGACCTCCTTGCCCGCGTACGCCTTCACATCGGCGGCCACATCCGGCACACCGGGCACCTCAGTCCGATCGGGCTTCTCGGTGGGGATGTACTGCGCGAGGGTGCGGTTGCTGGGCTTGAAGTAGGCCACAGCGGCTTTCTGCACCTGCTCGAGGGTGGCGGCCATGGTGCGGTCGCGATCCAGGAACCATTCCCGCCAGTCGCCGGCGGCCATGGCCTCGCTGAGGCTGATGGCCATATTCTTGGTGTCGGACAGGGCCTGGTCGATGCCCTTCTGGACCTGCGCCTTGGCACGGTCCAGCTCCGCCTGGGTGAGGGGCTTGTCCTTCAGGGTCTCCACTTCGCGCAGGAGAACTTCCTTCGCCTTCTCCATATCGCCGTCCTTCGCCAGCACCACCCCGAACACCTGGAGCCCGGGCTCGTAGGTGGTGAAGGAGAGAGGGAAGACCTGGGCGGCCAGCTTGGTTTCCACCAGGGCCTGGTAGAGGCGCCCGCTGGGCGCATCAGTCAGGATGGAGGCCGCCAGGTCCGTGGCGCTGCGATCCGCCTGCGCCGAGGGGGCGACGTGGTAGCCGGCGATCAGGAGGGGCGTGCCCCCCACGCGCCGGATGGTGACGAGCCGCTCGCCGTCCTGGGTGGGCTCCGTGGTGTAGGTGGGCTCCAGGCTGCGGGCCGGCTTCGGGAGGCGCCCGAAGGTGTCGTTGATGTAGGCCAGCGTCTTCGGTCCGTCGAACTGTCCCGCCACCATCAGCACCGCATTGTCTGGCTGGTAGTATGTCCGGTAGAAGGCCCGCAGGTGGTCGACGTTCACATGTTCGATGTCACTGCGGGCGCCGATGACGGGCTTGCCGTAGTTGTGCCAGTCGAAGGCCGCCGACATCAGCCGGAAGATGGCGGTGCGGAAGGGGCTGTTCTCGCCCGCCTCGAATTCGTTGCGGACGACGGTCATCTCGCCGCTCTTGCCATCCTTGCCCCACAGCGTCTCGGCCGTGAAGGTGCAGTGCAGCATCCGGTCGGCTTCCAGGCCCAGGGCCTTCCGCAGGTTCTCTTCCGAAGCAGGGAAGGACACGTAGTAGTTCGTGCGGTCGAAGTTGGTGGTGCCATTGGCGTCGCCGCCCAGCTCGTTGAGGATCTTCCAGGTGTCCGGGCGGTCCTTCGTGCCCTTGAAGAGCATGTGCTCCAGCAGGTGGGCCATGCCTGTCTCGCCGTAGTGCTCATGCCGGCTGCCCACCAGGTAGGTGATGTTGGTGGTGATGGTGGGCTTGCTCGCGTCGGGATAGAGCAGGACCCGCAGGCCGTTGGCCAGGCGGTATTCCGTGATGCCTTCCACCGCCGTCACCTTGATGGGAGCAGCCAGCGGAAGGGCCTTCGCCGCTTTCGCCTTGGAGGCTGCCTTGGATGCAGGACCGGCCGGCTTGGGGGCGTCTCCCGCCACCAGCGCGAAGGCCAGGGCCCCGCACAGGGGTAGGATGAATCGACGGGAGAAGGGCATGCGACCTCCAGGTTGTGAAAGATTCCGCAAGGAAGCCCTCAGCATACGCGGCACACAGAAAGAGGCTCGTTAAGAAATGTTAAGAAGGGCCCGGAGCCGCTGCTCCCACTCGGCACGGAGGTCCTCCAGCCGCAACCCTTTGCCCTTGCCAGGCGCGGCCTGGAGCAGTCCCTGGGCGCTGGGGTGGGGCAGGGCGTGCAGCTCGAAGGGGGGGGAGTCCGGCAGACGCCCCAGCACCCATTCAGCCCGCTTGCCGAAGGCGATGACGCGCAGGGGAGCGGTCTGGCCTGCGGCGGCCCGGGCCAGTTCCGCCGCCAGCCGGGCGAGGTTGGCGGGGGTCAGCAGATCCTTGTTGGCGGGCGCGTGGAAGTGCTCGCCATCTTTCGTGGGGCAGGCGGCATGGGCGTTGCTGAGGGCCGTGCCGATGAGGCGCGGCACCAGGCCCAGGGCCTTGAAACGGGCGCCGTCCCAGTCCTCCCACGCCGCCTCGGGCACCTCGGCGCGGCCCGTGGCGGCCAGGGCGCGGTACACGGTGATGCC
>DASXUH010000018.1:0-25456 GCA_036504935.1 Geothrix sp.
CTGCGGCGGGCCTTCCCCTCTGCCCGGATCTACGCCCGGTCACACAACTTCTACAGCCTAGCCCGATGCCGGCAGCTGCTCGGGCACCAGGCCAGCAACTTCCGGCACGCCCTCAACCTGCACCTGTATTCGAAGCTTGAGATGGAGCTCCTCGCCGACAAGAAGGTCACGATGATCTTCATCACCGAGGAAGAACTCGGCTTCGCCAGGCTTCTGTCTCCTCTCCTGCGAGGCGAATGCTGGCCGGTCGTCGACCCCAGCATGACCGTTACCGGGGAAGTCCATCCGCCCACAGCGCCGAGGCTGGTCTTCTTCGGGAGCGCAGCGGCCTCCCATACGGCCATCGGGCTCGAGATCCTCAGCCGGACGGTGTTTCCGCAGGTCCGCACCAGGATACCGCTGGCGGAGTTCCACCTGTTCGGACACGGCACTGAGAAGTACCACGATCCAACCCGGGGGATCCTGGGTCACGGCCGCCACCCAGGCGATGGGCTACCCTTCGACGGCGATGCCCTCTTCTGTGTTCCGGATGTCCATGGCTGCGGGATCAAGCTGAAGATCGCTGATCTCCTGAAGGCCGGGGCCCCCTTCATCTCCACGCCTCTGGGGCTATCGGGGTATTCCCTGCCGCCCCACCCGCACATCCTGGTCAGGGAACTGGATGACTGGGTGGACGGCATCCATGGCTACTTCCGTTCGCTGGGCCTGGCAGACGTCCATGAGCAAGGCCACGGACCCGATGGCGGGGCCTGACCGGCAATCCGAAAGAGGTCATGGTGTCCGCCCGATCGACTCCAGGAAGCCATGGATTCTGCCGGCCTGGATGAGGTTGCTCTTTCTGGTCAGCACAAACATCTTGGCGCCCTGGCCCCGGAGGTGAAGTTCCTCACGTGGCCTGGCCAGCAGGAGGCTCAGCATGCCGGCCATGCCTTCCACCGACTCGTCCTGGAAGGTGTAGACATGGTCGAGATACTCCGCGGGCATGCCGGGAAGCGGGGTGGTCAGAATGGGGGTGCCTGAGGCCATGTACTCCATGTTCTTGGAAGGGAAGGAAAACCGCGTGAACGCCTCATGGGAGGGGCGGGGATTGACGAGCAGGGTTGCGCGGACTTCCGCGGCGACAACCTCCGCGTTGGGCCTCACGCCCCAGTACTTGATGCGGGTGTCGCGGGTCTCGTACTCCCTGATCTTCTGGTCGAGTTCTCCGGAGCCGTAGAGCCACAACCGGGCGTCCTCCCGGGAGACCTGCAGGAAGGCGTCGAGAAGAGAGGCAACTCCATATTTTTCGTAAAGAGCTCCGGCGTAGAGAATCACCCGTTCGGGGAACTTGCCATCCAGGGTGTTGTCGACCTGTTCCATATCTGGATCGACCATGCCCTCCATGACCAGATGAGGCCGCCCCAGGGGATTGACCAGAGCGTTCATGGCCTCCGTCAGCAGAATATAGCCGTCGTACCGCCCCATGAAGAAGGTGGAAAGAGCCCGATACGCGCGGACAACGGCGATGCCGAAGGCCGAATCCCCTCCACCGATGTATTCATGAAGATAATTCGGGATGTCGGTCACGATGGCGATCGAGACGACGCCGGCCAGTTTTGACGCCAGCAAGGCTCCGGCGGAGATGGACAGATCGAGGACGTCGCAAACGACGAACCTGGGGCTGGCCCGCTTCAGGATGCTCCAACGCAGGCATGAAACGAAACTCCAGGCAAAGACCATGGCATGGGATAGCCCGGGAATCATCCTCAGCGACAGGTAGTGGAAGGTGATACCCCGCTCTGATTCGACGGCGGCAGTCGGGAAGCCCATCGACCCTGGGTGATGTGGAGGCACGGATAGGGCCGACACCCCTCGGGAGTGGGAGGCGAGGCCACGCGCCAGAAGTCCATGGAACTTCTGTTCCTGTTGGGGAGGCTTGACCGGCTGATCCCGAAGCCATGCTGCGAAGCGCTTCTCCGAGCAGAGCCGCGACACGTAGAGGATTTCCATGAACAGCCTTTCCCAGGTACGACGCCTGCCCGGTCGCAAGCCCGGAAGCGCGGCAGGCCTGTGGTTGGCTCACCTTCAGGAGTTGTCGGCCTTCTCGTATTTGTAGTGATAGGCGTAGCGATAGTGCCGATCGTAGTAGCTCAGCCCGGTTGGTTTGAGGTCGTTGAAGATGCAACCATTGATGGGAATGCCGCTGGATTCCAGGCGGCTCTGGCAGGTGCGGAGTTCATCCAGGGTGTGGTATCCGAACTTCGCCACGAGCAGAACGGTGCCGACCTTGGAGCCGATGATCGTGGCGTCGGTGACGGATAGCACAGGAGGGGCATCCAAGATGACGTAATCGTATTCTCCCGACATTTCCGCCACGAGAGCCGTGAAGTCGGGGTGCATCAGGAGCTCGGTCGGGTTCTCGGGGATTTCCCCAGAAGTCATCAGGTGCAGTCCCCGGATCTCGGTCTCGTGGATCACCGACTTCCATCTCGACAGTCCGGCGATGACTTCCGAAAGGCCTCCCAGGCGGTTCGGAAGGCCGAAATACTTGTGCAGGCTGCCACGGCGCATGTCCGCGTCCACCACCAGCGCCCGGGCCCCCGTCTGCGCCAGAACCACCGAAAGATTGCAACTGACGAAGGACTTGCCGACCTTCGGGGAGGGTCCGGTGATCATAATGGCGTGATTGCCCGAGTCCCCCAGGGAGAAATTGAGCATGGTCCGCAGGCTTCGAAGGCTCTCTGTGGCTAGGTCGTCTGGGTTGTGGATGGCCAGGAGGTGGTTCCCGGAACGTCTCTCGCAGATGACCTTGTAGTGCTCCTCCTGCGGCTTGCTGTGAGGGATCGTCGCGAACACAGGGATCCCCAGTTTGGTTTCGATGATCCGATGATCCTCCACCCTCTGAAGGAGGGACCGCTTCACCAGGACCATGCTCACGCCCATGAATAAGCCTAGAACCAGGAAGACTGCCAGCAGCATCTCCTTTTTCGGTTTGACCGGCTTCAGGCCAGCCATGGCGGAGTCGACCACACGGGTGTTGCGCCCCTCTCCGGTCTTGGTGACCTGCAACTGCCTGATGTTGTTCAGGAGGGCTGTATAGAGCTCCGTATTGACCTGGACATCCCGGGAACGCCGCACCAGTTCCTGCTGGGTGGCGGGCAGGGACCGCACCTTCTGGTTCACGGCTGCGGACTCGCCCTCCAGCTTGGCGATCTGTGCGTTCAGAGTCGATACCACATCCGAATTCTCCTGATAGGTCCTCAGCATCTCCTGCTTCCTCTGCTTCAGGCTGCTGATCTGGGCTGCCAGGCTCGAACCCTGCTGGAGGGCAAGGTCAGCTTCTCTTGGGACATCCACCGCCCCGGTCTGGGCCCGGAACCGGTTCAGCTGATTTTCGGCCGTGGCCAGTCTCGCCTGGATCTCGGGAAGCTGCTTCTGCAGCTGTTCCAAGGTACGGGAGATCTCCTCGCTGTTCCGCTGGGCGTTTTGGCCGATGTACTGCTTCATGATCTCGTTCAGGATCACCGCGGCTTTGGCTGGGTTGGGATACTTGTAGCTGAGGGCAAGGAGGTTCGTGGACTTGTTCGCCTGGGCCGCCCCCTTTTCGGCGGCCTCCAGATCGTTCCTGATATCCGTGATGGCGCTCTGCATGGGACGGCGGACGAGGTGGAATTTCTGGCCAGGTTTGGCGATCAGACGCCGCACCTGCAGCTTCAGAGTCTCTCCACCGTAGGTGCCCACCAGAAGGTCTCCAGGGTGGCCGAGGGCCAAGAGGGCATCCTTCGGAAAGTCGATAGGCGGGGTTGCAGCCACGGGCGGGTCGAGGGGGGTCTTCCAGGTGAAGCTCTCGTTGGGCAGGGCGATGAGTTGGAACTCCACTCCCCGCAGGGCCGCCGGAACCTCGAAGGTCTCTACCTCAAGGTGGGGCGCGTTCGCGCTCCCTCGAGCCAGGGCCCTCCCGATGATCGGGAACAGGACCGGCTGAGCGACGACATCCAGGTTCAGTGATTCAACCGTGCGCCCCAACACCAGGTTGCTGCCGATGATCTCGATTTCCGTGGAAGCGTCGGAAGGCGTGGAGAACAGGTTCCCCATGCGGGCGAATGCGGCGTCGGAATCCCGTACGGTCTTCGGTGGTTCAATCTGCAGCAACGCGTCGGCCTGGTAGATCGGGGTACTGAGCCAGATATAGGCCGCGCCCAGGGCGAGAAAGATGAGGACGGTGCACAGGATGAGGTAGCGGCCGGTCCAGAGGTTTATCAGCCATTCCCGGAGGTCGATCTCACGCAGTTCTTCCGAGCCCCTCACCAGTCTCGAAAAGGGGCCAGTGGGGCCCGGTTGGGAGGAACGCAGGGCAGGGGGGAGCGAGGAAGTCATGCCGACCTTTGTTCTGAGAGAAGGTGCGGCACCCAGGCCGCCACCGATTGATGAATCTCTTCATAGACCTGGCGGAACACCACTGGACTCTGGCAGAAGGGGTCCACGATATCCCGTGGTGGCGTGGAGAGCCAATGCCCCAGGAGGAAAATCCGCCCCCGGGCGCTCGGGGCGAGATGGGTGCACCACTCCTTCTGGTTGGCATCCATCACGAGGATGATGTCTGCCTCATGAGCCATGTCCGGGGTGAACTGGCGGCCCCGGTGGGCGGAAATGTCATGGCCCTGTTCCCGCATCAGGCGTTCCGCCTCGGGATCCGGAGGTGCGTCCACGAGGGCGCTCAATCCGGCGGAGGCCACCCTGATCGACGGTCCCATGGCATCCCGGAGCAGGCCTTCGGCGATGGGGGCGCGGCAGTGGTTTCCCTCGCAGAGGACGAGGACGGAACGGATGGGTGGATTCGATGTCAAGGGTTTGGCCTGGGAGGGCGGGAGGGCCATCGGTTGGGACCAGGAAGCTGGCCGATAGGGTTACCGACGGCTGAGGTAGCGTACTTCTCCCGCCGCCACTGCGGTCGTGGTCACGGCCGTGACCGTGGGGAGCAGAAGACCCATCACGCGGTTGAATCGCACAAGGGTGCCAGCATCCACGTAGACGATATCCCGGGGGTTCAGCGCGAATCGGTCGGCCAGGATCATGGCGGTGGGGTTGCGGGCATCCAGGTGGTAGACATCAACGGCGTTGGCGCTGCCGGCCTGCCGGATGACATAGATGGAGCGGGCGTCGGCACTCGTACCCTGGATCCCGCCAGTCTCCGTGATGGCCTGGGCCAGGGAGAGGTTGCCGTGGACCAGGGGCAGGGTGCCAGGCCGCACCAGCTCGCCGAGCATGTAGATGGGGTTCTCCAGGCCATTCGGGACGTGCAGGGAGTCGCCGTCCTTCAGGAGGACCTGGCCAATGCGGTTGCCCGAAGCCAGGAGTGCCTGGAAATTCAGTTGCCAGGCCTGATTCCCGCGGGTGAGGACCAGCCGGCTGTCATCCGCGGTGGGAAGGAATCCGCCCGCACGGTTGACCGCCTCGGCCAAGGTGAAGGGGACATCGGTGACGTTATAGACTGCCGGATTCTTTACCTCGCCGCCCACGTAGACCTTCTGGGAGCGGTAGGCGAGGATCTTTACGTCGACCTGGGGGCTCTGCAGGGTCTTGGAGAGGCGGGACGTGAGGGCGTCGCGCACCTGCGAGGTGGTCTGCCCCGCCACCTTGAAGGGTCCCACATGCGGAAAATAGATCTCCCCACGTTCGTCCACGACGATTCCGGAGGTCGAGTCCTGGCGGAACTGGCCCAGGGGCAGGGTGATTTCCGGGTGGTCCCAGACGGTGACGAGCAAAACATCCTGGGGGCCGATCCGGTAGGGGGGGACCTGGGCGGTGAGCAGCAGCTCCGTGGCCGTTGGGTCGAGTGTCCGGGGCCGCTGCGCCTTCAGGGCCTCCGTATTCAGGGGGTGCAAGGTGATATTGAGGCCATCCATCTGGGTGGTCTTTTCATGCCGACTCGGTTTCACGTTCAACTTCATGCCCGGGGAGGTGCAGGCGCTGAGCGTCAGCAGGAGGCCCAGGATGGACCAGAGGCTGAGCCATCCGTTACGGGGCGAGACAGCCTGGACCGGGGAGGGCCCATTCGGTCGGGGAAGCTGGGGGACAGGGTCTCGAACGATAGACATGAAGGCCTCCACAGGACATGCTCCTAGAGGGCATCAAACGACAAAGATGCTTCAAGCTATCGCAAATTACCAAGTCACGCAAGATGGCCCAAGGGAAATTTCGTCTGATCCTCCTCCATCGGCCTTGTTTTGTCCCCCGGCCTAGATGGAGAGATCCGTGGCGCGGTGCTCGGTGTCGAGCGGTGCGAGACCATCCGTGCCCGTGACGGAGGTGTACTGCCCGCGGTCCGGATCGAAGGCGAAGACCTCGCCGGTCTCGATCTTGTAGACCCAGGCGTGCAGGTGCAGCTGGCCGGCGGTCACGGCTTTGGCCACGGAGGGATGGGAGCGCAGGTTCTCCAGCTGGACCAGGGCGTTTTCCTCCACTGTGGCATGCAGCAGCTCGTTGCCGTGGAGGTGGCCATAGCTCTGCCACATGATCTGTTCGGTCTTCCGGGCGTGGGCCAGCCAGGCCTTGGTGGCCGGCAGCTCGCCCAGCTGGTCCGGCTCCAGCAGGGCCTTCATGGCGCCGCAGTTGGAGTGGCCGCAGACGATGATGTCCTTCACCCGGAGCACGGTGACGGCGAATTCGATGCCCGCGCTCATGCCGCCCATGTGTTCGTACGGGGGCACGAGGTTGCCCACGTTGCGCAGGATGAACAGCTCGCCTGGCTGGGTCTGCGTGATCAGGTTCGGGCTGATGCGCGAGTCCGAGCAGGTGATGAAGAGCGTTTCGGGCGCCTGATCCTTGTCCAGGCGCTCGAAAAGCTCTTTGTGGGAACTGAAGATCTGGGTCTGGAACTGGTGGATGCCTTGGACGAGCTTCTGCATCCGCCCAGTTTACCGGAGGTCAGGGCCGGTTTCAGAGGTTCAGGTGGGCCAGGTGCTCTTCCGAGGTGATGGGCGTGTTCGGCTCGTCGTGGATGACCTTGCCGTCGCGCAGCTTCACGATGCGGTGGGCGTGCCGGGCGATGTCCTCTTCGTGGGTGACGAGGATGATGGTATTGCCCTTCTGGTACAGGTCCTCGAAGAGGGCCATGATCTCGATGCTGGTCTTGGAATCCAGGGCGCCCGTGGGTTCGTCCGCGAGAAGGATGGACGGGTCGTTCACCAGGGCCCGGGCGATGGCCACGCGCTGGCGCTGGCCACCGGAGAGCTGATTGGGCATGTGGTCGCTGCGGGTGCCCAGGCCGACGTTCTCCAGGGCCTTCAGGGCCATCTGATGGCGCTCAACGGGGGTCTTCCCCGCGTAGATCAGGGGCAGTTCCACATTCTGGAGCGACGTGGTTCGGGCCAGCAGGTTGAAGGTCTGGAAGACGAAGCCGATCTCTTCGTTGCGGATCTGGGCCAGGTCATCGTCCGTCATGGCCGAGGCCAGCTTGCCATTCAGTTCGTAGGTGCCGGCGGTGGGGGTATCCAGACAGCCGATGACGTTCATCATGGTGGACTTGCCCGATCCGGAAGGGCCCATGATGGCGACGTACTCGCCGCGGCGGATCTCCATGGACACGCCATCCAGCGCCCGTACTTCCATGTCGCCCATCTGATAGACCTTGGTGATGTCGGTGAGCCGGATCAGGGGAGCGTCGGTCATGGGGTCCTCGAAGGGCCATTGGAGGCCCCGGTTCATCTTCGCAGATGTGCCTCTGGGGTTTAGGGATCAACCTCGACCAACAAGGCCAAGCCAAGCCCGCCTCCGATGCCCAGGGTGGCCACGCCCAGGCCGCCGCCCCGTTGCCGCAGCTGGTGGACCAGGGTCGCGACAATGCGGGCGCCCGTGGCGCCGATGGGATGACCCAGGGCCACGCCGCCCCCGGCCACGTTCAGACGATCCTCGGGAAGGCCGAGTTGCCGCTGGCAAACGAGAAGCTGGGCGGAGAAGGCCTCGTTGAGCTCCCACAGATCAATGTCCGCCGCGGTCAGGCCGTGGGTGGCCAACATGCGTTGCACCGCGGGGACGGGCGCCTCGCCCATGTCCAGCGGGTCCACGCCCGCTTCGCTCCACCCGAGGATCCTGGCCAGGGGGGTGGCCTCGTCCACCTGGTCACGCCGGGCCAGGAGCAGGGCGGCGGCGCCATCGGACAGGGCAGAGGCGTTCCCCGCCGTGACCTGGCCCCCCGGAGCGAAGACCGGCCCAAGGCGGCCCAGGGCCTCCGCCGTGATCTCTGGCCGGATGGACTCGTCGTGAGCGAGCTTCGGATGGGGCAGCAGCTCTGCCCGGAAGTCCGCAGCCGCGGCGCGGCGATGGCTCTCCATCGCCCAGGCATCGGCCTCCAGGCGTGTGACCCCCCGCTTGGCCGCCAGGTGCTCGATGGTCTCGCCCATCAGCAGGCCCGTCACGGGGCAGCGCAGGCCGTCGTGGTGCATGACGTCCGGCAGCTGGCGGTGGCCCATGCGAAACCCCCAGCGCAGCCCGGGGACCAGGTGGGGTGTATCAGACATGGCCTCGCTCCCACCGGCGAGGATCGGCACCGCTGCGCCGGCCTGGAGCCGCTGGGCGGCGAGGATGAGGGCCTGGAGGCTGGAACCGCAGGCCATGTTCACTGTGAACGCAGGGGTGTCGTGGGGGAGGCCGGCCCTCAGGGCCAGGGTGCGGGCCGGGTTCATGCCCTGGGTATGGCTCCGGGCCATGCCCCAGATCAGGCTGCCCGGCTGGGGCAGCTCGGGGCGGGACAGCAGGCCCTCCACAACGGAGCGCCCCAGGGACACGGCACCCAGGCCCGCAAGGCTGCCGCCATAGCGACCCTGGGGCAGGCGGCCCGCGGCGAGAATCAGCAGATCCAGGGAATTCCTCATGAAGCCGGATCCCAGTCATCCGGTGTCGGCTCCCGGGGCCCCAGCCGGACATCCGGGGGGAACCATGCGTCCCAGAGGGCCAGATGCCGGGCGATATATTCCCTGATCCAGTACCGGACCCGGTTCACCGGCGGGCGGTCCTCGGTGGACGCGGGGACGCCCCAGGCCTGGAGCCCGAGGCGATCGGCCAGGTAGAGGGCCCGGGGCAGGTGGAAATCCGAGGTGACGATGACCACCTGCTCCTGCCCGAAGACCGCCTGGGTTCGCTTGAGGCTGTCCCAGGTGCGGAGCCCCGCGTAGTCGCTGACAATGCGCGTGGCGGGGACTCCCTGCTTCACCAGCCAGCGCCGCATGGCCTGGGGCTCGTTGTACGAAGGGTGGCGGTTGTCGCCGGACACCAGGAACCAGCGGACTTTGCCGCTCTGATAGAGGCTCAGGGCTGTGCGGAGACGGCCCTGAAGGAGTTCAGTGGGTTCCCCGTCCCCGTACACACCGGCCCCCAGCACCAGCACCGGACCGCCTACCACCGGAAGCGCCTCTGCCCGGTAGATTTGCTGATGATGCATCGCTGGGAACCTTCCCAGAGTCCAGAGCAAATCTCCCAGGAGGGACAGCACCAGGACCAGAAACAGGGTCCGCCGGTGCGGCCTGCAGCGATGAAGAAAGGCGGAGATCGGCATCGTGAGTTAGCATAGACCTTCCGTACGCCCCAGCCCCATGGACCTCCCGCCCGAACGAGACGCCTTGATGAACATGAGCCTTGATCCCGCAGTATTCCCCACCCGTCTGTCCTCTCGTCGCCTGCGGTTGGTCCTGGCCCCCCTGGCCCTGATCCTGGCCGCGGGTGGAATGGGCTGCTTCCGGGCCACGGGGGTGGGCCGTCCCACCGTGGCGGTGGAAGAGATCCCAGCCTCCGGCGGCGACCGGGTGGCCGGGCTGAAGGCCACCTCAGGCCCCGGGGACTTCTACCTCGGCAACGATGCGGTGCAGCTGGCGGTGGACGGCGCGGCCTTCGGCGACCGGGAAGGCCAGTTCGGCGCGGCATCTGGCGGTGCCATCCTCGACGTGGGCAACGTCTCCCTGGACCAGAGCTTCAAGCGGGTGTCCATGCCCACGGATCTGGTGGAACGCCTGGGGCCCGTGGCCAACCAGGATCCGGATCTGCCACTGGTCTTCGACCGCTACACCCCGGGGACCGGGGTCAACGAGGTGTTCCTGGACATGCAGGGCTACCTGCTGGATCCCAAGGGCAAGCTCGGCGTGGCCACGGACCTCCAGGGGCGGGTGCGGGGGGTCAGCGTCGCCCACCGGATCCTCCTGAACAAGGCCGACACGTTCTTCACCTTGGAGACCACCCTTACCAATGTTGGGACTGTGGCCCTTCCCATCCGGAGCCTCGGCGATTTCCTGTCCCAGCACGGAGGCGGATTCCGCTTCGTGGTGCCGGCGGTCTCCACCTTTACGGGAACGCCTCTCAGCAGCTGGGGCGTGGAGATTCCCGGATCGGACTTCGCGGCGCCTCTGACCACGAGTGTGGTGGCTCCCATGGTGGCCCTCATGGGTTCGGAGTCCGCGGGAAATACCCTGGACGAACACACCACGCTGGGCATCCTCCCCCTGGATGTGGACCAGGTGCTGGTGGCCTCGGATCCCCAGCACGCCCTTACTGAACTCCGCCCCCGCTTCCCCGGCCGCCTGGTCGTGGGCAGTCCGGCCGCTGCCAGCCTGCCCGCGGGGCAGTCCATGACCTATCGGCGGCGGCTGTACCTGCTGGGGGGCCCCAGCATCTCCAACACCCAGCCGGCCCAGGCCACGTCAGTCTTCAACGAAATGGTCCTGGCGCGGACCAGCCTCCGGGGTGGGGAATTCGGTCTCCTGGCCTACGATTCCTTCGGCACGGCGGCCCGCAACGGCCCGCTCCAGACCGAGTTCCGGTTCGAACGCTACACCGGTTTGAACGCCAGCCCTTCCGCAGATGCCAATCCCTCCCACTGGGTGACAGAGCGCGTGGAGTGGCGCGAACCCAGCGACATCCCCTCAGGCGGCGGATCCATCGGAGTCCTGCTACCGGCCGTCACCGATGCCCGTGGGACCGGTCATTCCCAGCCGTACCGGGTGACTTCGACCAATGCCTTCCAGAGCAGCGCACTCTACCTCGGCACCAACACGGCCGACATCAACCGACCCTTTCTTGCCACTCCCATCACGCCCTCGAAGGACCAGATCTGGCGCCTGTCGGAGAATCTCAGCCCGGAGCGTGCCGAAGTCGTGGATGCCTCGGGCAACGTGATCCGCCAAAAGCAGATGACCCACGCCTTCGTGGCGCGGCAGGCGGGGACCTTGGAGCTGAGTGGCCTGAATCCACTCCGCATCACCCTGGCAGCCCTAGGCGGGATTCCCGACCCCTCCATGAAGCGGTCCCGGCGTCTGGCCAGTTACTACAACCAGGTCCTCAAGGCCAAGGACATCGTGAGCGCCAACCTGGCCTCCTACCAGTACACAGCCGGGAACCAGATTTTCGGCACAGCCTTCAGGTATTCCGGCGGGGCGGTCCAGGCTTTCTTCGCCGCCGGGGACTACCTGGCCTACGGCACCCGCGGCCCGTTGTCCCACCTGGACGTCCTGCCGGTGAAGTCCTTTGATGGCCAGGCGGATGTCACCCACTCCTTCGTGACTACCCCTCCCTCCCTGCCGACCGGCTGGACGAGCTTCGATGTCCCGGGCCCCACCCAGGCGACCACGGGTGGCCTGAATCCAGGAGAAATGCTCAGCTCGGCCCTGGCGGAGGGTGTGCAGACGGTGGCCCGCACCGAAGAGGACCGGCTGACGGATCCCTCCGCGCTGCGGGAAGAGTTCCGGATGGAGATTGAAAACCTCTCTATCTCAGATGCCCAGCGCGCCCCCATCGGCAGCGACCCCTTCGTGGTCGGCGCCCGCAGCTCGACGTTGACGGACGGTTTCGCCACGGCGCTGTTCGCCCCGGCACCCACTGGAGACCGCAACGGCGGGGCCCGCCCTTCCAAGGGCTGGACCCTGGCGGATTTCATCACTCAGGCCGAGGGGGCCTACACCATCGTCCACCGGCCCCGGGGCCCCCAGGGGCTGTTCACGGTGCGCGGGTTCGATCCTGCGGTGCCGATCGGAACCGGCGCCAACGCCTGGTGGACCCGGACCGGCCCCGTATCTCTGGGCAAGCGCCAAGGCGATTTCGACGCCCTGGAATTGATCCGGGCCGAGGGCTGCGACCCTGCGGATCCCAGCGCCTGGTTCACTGAGTTCAAGGCTGTCCGCGCCGACTGGTTCTCCTTGCTGAAACAGCAGACGCCGGTCACCTTCACCAAGGGGCTCGGCCTCTCAGCCTCGCGGTTCAGCTTCGACACGCCCGTAGGTCTCGCTCGCACCTACCTCAAAGTCGGATCCACCTTGTCGCAGGCGGGCCTCGATCCGGTGCTGGCCTCCCTCCGCAGCGGCGCGGCCGTGGCCTCCACGGGGCCCCTGCTCGATGTGAGGGTCAATGGCGTGGGTCCGGGCGGTCTGGTCCCAGGGCCAGCGGCCACCGTCACAATCACCATCTCGCTCTACGCGGCGGATTGGGTGCCGGTCGACGAGGTGCGCGTGGTGGTGAACGGAGTGGCCCAGGTGGTGCCGATGACCAGCTTCACGGCTTCCACCTCGGACTTCCTCCTGCGCACCGCCACCCTCAGCGGCATCGCCATGCCCTCGGGCAAGGATGCCTGGGTGGTGGTCGAGGCCGGCGTGCCCCTGGCTACGACCGGGGCCTACCGGGCCGGAACGCCCTGGAACAAGATCATGAAGGGCATCTACCCCATCGCTGTCACCAACCCGGTCTTTGTGGATGTGGACGGCGGGGGGTACACTCCTCCGGGACTCTAGACGGCAGGGGTGAACTGATGGCGGATTGGCTTCCGGAACGCCTTCCGGAGGATATCGATGCGGAGCGGTCCTTTCTGGCCACCTGCTGTGCGCCGGGGGCGGGTTTCGCCGCCAGCGAGGCCGTGTTCGCGTTGGCGGAGGAGGACTTCGTCCACCCCGCCCACCGTGCGGTGTTCCGGGCCCTGCGCAAGCTCATCGAGGCCCAGGTCGAGGTCAACTCCCTCACCCTGAAGGATGCACTGGATCAGGACGACAGCCTGAACAAGGTGGGTGGTTATCCCGGCCTGGTTGAGCTGCTGGCCGGCGAGGACGTGGAACGGCCCCAAGTATTGGCGGATCTGATCCGCCGCAAGGCCAAGCTGCGCCGCCTCGTCCACCTCGGCGCCCAGCTGGTGCGCCAGGCGGCGGCGGAGGACGAGCCCCCCGAAGTACTGGTGGACCAGACGGCCCAGAACCTCTTCCATCTGGCCCAGGGCGATGCCAAAGCGCGGGGGCTGCTTTCCATCCAGTCAGTGGCCGACGACGCCATGGAGCGCCTCCACGAGCGCCTGGAGGGCCGGTTGTCCCCGGGCGTGCGGGTGGGTTTCAGCCGCTTCGACGAGCTGACCCAAGGCTTCCAGCCGGGGAACCTCATCGTGCTGGCGGCCCGGCCCGGCATCGGCAAAACCGCACTGGCCCTGAACTGGATCCTGCGCGCAGCCCAGGAGCGGGATGGCCGCCCGGGCCATTGTGGCGCCTTCTTCAGCCTTGAAATGAGCCACGAGGAGGTCTTCCTGCGCCTGCTCGCGGCCCAGAGCCAGACCAACATGAAGGATCTCCAGTCCGGCCGCGCCACTGGACGGCTGGACCATGTCATGCGATCCCGGGACGAGCTGGTGCAGATGCCGCTGTTCATCTGCGATCAGGCCTCCATCACGGTGCCCCAGATCCAGAACATGGTGGTGAAGCAGGGCAGCCAGAGCAACCGGCGGGTGGAGTTCGTCATCATCGACTATCTGCAGCTGCTCAGCAGTCCCGAGAACAGCCGCGGCTCCAAGCAGAACGAGGCTGTCCGCATCGGCGAAATCAGCCGTGGCCTCAAGCTCATGGCCAAGGATTTCGGCATCCCCGTGGTGGTGCTGTCCCAGCTGAACCGTGAAGTGGAACACCGCACCGGCGGCCGGCCCCAGCTCAGCGACCTCCGCGATTCCGGCGCCATCGAGCAGGACGCCGACATGGTGGCCTTCATCCACCGGAAGATGATGCCCTCTGCCAACGAGGAACCGGATCCCTCGGCCGAACTCATCGTAGCCAAGCACCGCAACGGCCCCACCGCCATCATCCAGCTGCACTTCCAGGGCGAGTTCGCCATGTACCGGGAGATGGTGCGGGAGACTTCTTCCTACGCATGAAAACGGCGGCCGGATGGCCGCCGTTTTCATGCGCGAGGGGAGAACTGCTCCAATCCGAAAGTCGAGTTCTCCAACTCTTTCTTCTAGGTATCGCCCCCAGGGGGGCGATACGCGAGACCTCTCCGCCGATCATGTCGATGGGGGGAACGTGGTTACTCCAACCCGAAGGTCGATGTCTCCAGCTCCTTCTTGGCGAAAGCCATGAAGAGATCGGCAGTGGCACCGTCGACGATCCGGTGGTCGAAGCTCAGGCTGCTGAACATCATCTGGCGGATGGCGATGAAGTCGGTGCCGTCTGGGCCGGTGATGACCACGGGGCGCTTCACGATGGCGCCCACGCCCTGGATGGCCACCTGAGGCTGATTGATGATGGGCAGGCCGAAGGTGTCCCCGTAGACACCGGGGTTGGTGATGGTGAAGGTCCCGCCGCTGATCTCGTCAGGCTTGAGCTGCTTGGAGCGGGCCCGCTCGGCCAGGTCGTTGAGGCTGCGGGCCAGACCGCCCAGGTTCATCATGTCGGCGTTCTTCACCACGGGCACGATGAGGCCCCAGTCCAGGCTCACGGCGATGCCGAGGTTGATGTCCTGCTTGTAGACAATGTTGTCGCCGTCCACCGAGGCATTGGCGATGGGGTAGGCGCGCAGGGCCTTGCAGGCGGCCATCATCACGAAGGGCATGAAGCTCAGCTTGGTGCCGAACTGGGCCTCGAAGGCCTTCTTGTGCTTGTTGCGCAGCTGGGCCACGTGGGTCATGTCGATTTCGAAGACCGTGTAGACGTGGGCCGAGGTGCGCCGGCTTGCCACCATGTTGTCCGCGATGGCCTTGCGCATGCGGCTCATGGGCTCGACCTTCACCCGCTCGCCGGGAGCGAAGGCGGGCATGGCCGGGGCGGGGGCCACGGACATGCCGGGCGTCAGGCCCATGGTCGGGGCGGAGGGATCATGGACTGCAGGGAGCGCCGGAGCGATGGACGCCGCCACAGAGGGGGCCGCGGGCGCCGCGGCCGGGCCCTTGGCCAGGTGGGCCTCCAGGTCTTCCTTGGTGACCCGGCCGGCTTGGCCGGTACCAGACACCCTGGCCAGGTCGATGCCGTGCTGCTTGGCCATCTCGCGGACGAGGGGGCTGCTCTTGGTGCGCAGGCGGCCCTCAAGGCTGTTGTCGTCCTCGTCAGCCAGCGGGGCAGGGGCCGCAACAGGAGCCGGGGCCCCGGCTGGAGCTGGAACTCCGGCGGGGGCGGCAACGGCGGCTGGCGCGGCGCCTGCCGGCTTCTCAGAGGCGTCGCCGATGCGGGCCACCACGGTGCCCACGGGGACGGTGGCATTCACGTCCACGAGGATCTCCAGCAGGGTCCCGGCCGCGGGCGCGGGGATCTCCGCGTCCACTTTGTCCGTGCTGATCTCGTAGAGGGTCTCGTCCTTGGCAATCACGTCTCCGGCCTTCTTGTGCCACTTCAGCACGGTGGCTTCCGCGATGCTCTCGCCCATCTGGGGCATGACGACGTCAAAGGCCATGGTTCGCTCCTATGCGGACAGGGTCGGGGTTTCGAGGTGATGGCGGGTGAGGGACTGGAAGGCGTGGGCGACCTCCAGCAGGCGGACATCCGAAAGGGCCGGCCCGATGAGTTGGATGCCAGCCGGCAGGCCGCCGGTGAACCCTGCCGGCATGGACAGGCAGGGGAGTCCCGCCAGGGCGGTGGGGACGGTGAAGGCATCGGCAAGGTACATGGACATGGGGTCATCCGTCTTGGCGCCGAACGGGAAGGCCGTTCCGGGGCTGACGGGGGAAGCCAGGATATCGGCCTGGGCGAAGGCCGCGTGGAAATCGGCAGTGATCAGCGTGCGTGCCCGGAGGGCTTTTGTATAGAAGGCGTCGTAGTAGCCCTTCGACAGGCAGAAGGTCCCCAGGAGGATGCGGCGCTTCACTTCGTCGCCCAGGCCCTGGTCCCGGGTCTGGGCGATCATCTCTGGCACGCCCCCTGCCGGTGTAGGCACACGGAGGCCGTACCGCACCCCGTCGAAGCGGCTGAGGTTGCTGGAGATTTCACTGGTGCAGAGCAGATAGTAGGTATCGATGGCGTAGCGGGTGTGAGGGAGGCTTACCTCCACGAGATGGGCGCCCTGGTCTCTGAGCACCTGGAGGGCTCCGTCGAGAAGGCCCCGGACACCGGGTTCCAGGCCGTCGGCGAAGTATTCCTTGGGAAGGCCGATGCGGAGGCCCCTGAGGTCTGCGCTGCGAAGGTTGGCCAGGCGCCCGCTCTCAGGCAGGTCCATCGAGGTGCTGTCCAGGGGGTCAATGCCGGCCATGACGCTGAAGGCCAGGGCCAGATCCGCGGCCGTGGCGGCAATGGGGCCCACCTGGTCCAGGCTCGAGGCCATGGCCGTGAGGCCATACCGGCTGAGGACGCCGTAGGTCGGCCGCAGGGCCGTCACATTGCAGAAACTGGCGGGCAGGCGCACGGACCCGCCCGTGTCGCTCCCCAGAGCCAGGGGCGCGTAGCCCGCAGCCACAGCCACGACGGAGCCGCTGCTGCTGCCGCCGGGCACCAGGGCCGGGTCCCAGGGATTCCGGGCGGGCCCGAAGGCGCTGTACTCGCCGCTGGAGCCCATGGCGAACTCGTCGAGGTTGGCCTTGGCGATGGGGACCGCGCCCGCTTCGATCAGCCGGCGCACCACCGTGGCGTCGTAGGGGGCCACGTAGCCGTCAAGCACGCGGGAGCCACAGGTCAGGGGCAGGCCGGACCAGTGGAGGTTGTCCTTGAGGACGATGGGGAGGCCGAGCACCGGGGTCCGTCGGCCCGATCGCAGGCTGGCGTCGGCTTTCCGGGCCAGGTCGAGGCTGCGCCCTTCATCCGTGGCCAGGATGGCGTGGAGGGTCCCATCCAGGGACCGGATGCGGTCGAAGGCGGCGCGGACCAGGGTCTCGGAGGACAGGTCGCCGGCATCCAGGTCCCTGCGCCAGTCCATCACCTTGCCCAATGCCATGCCTGCTCCCGTGGAACCTTCTACTCTGCCACCACGCCGGGGCGTGTTCCAGCCTGGACCGCACGAGGGACCGCCATCTCCTGGTGAGATTCCGCTACGTTTCGTTGCCCTGGGCCTGCACGCTGGATGGAAATAGGCTACCATCCTCTGCTCAAGCCCTGTTCTTCCATCCCCATGCGATGCGCTGGCGCAGGGTGTCTTGTGGACTCCCATGAACCCTTTTGATGTGCTGGAAATCTCCCCCGATGCCTCGCCCGAGGACATCAAGGCCGCGTACCACCGGCTCGCCAAGCAGTGGCATCCGGACCGCTATACCGGCGATGCGAAGGTGGTGGCCGAGGGAAAGTTCCGGGAGCTGGCAGAGGCCTTCAGTACCCTGAAGGACCCCGGCAAGCGGCTGGCGCTGGTGCAACAGATGCCCAGGACCGCATCCACGACCGCCCCAACCAGAGAAAAAGAAAAGGAGAAGGAAGCCGAGGCCACACAGGAGCGGACTCCCGAGGACTGGGCGGCCATGGCCAAGGAGGCCTTCGACGATGGGCGGGTGGAGCAGGCTCAGGCGCTCATCCATTACGCCATCCGTCTGGACGGGAACAAACCCAAATACCACGCGATGCTGGCTACCTTCCTGGAGCATGGAGGGGGCAACCTCCACGCCGTGGTGAAGGCACTGGAGGCTGCGATCCGGCTCGCTCCCCAGGATGTGGAGAGCCACATCCGCCTTGCCGCCCACTTCGAGACTCTGGGCATGGCCGCCCGGGCCCAGCGGCACCTTCAGACCGCCCGCGAGATTGCACCCAACCACCCGAAATTCCGGAAAGCCAACCCCAAGGGTGGCAAGACGGCCCCGGCGCCGGGCGGGAAGGGGAAGGCCCAGGCCGCCCCTGCCGCCCAGGCGAGCCTCATGGATCAATTGAAGGACCTCTGGGGCCGACTGACGGGAAAGGGTTGATCATGAGGATCCATGCCGCAGGCAAGACCGATGTCGGTTGTGTCAGGAAACACAACGAGGACAGCTATCTGGCCGACACGGACCTGGGCCTGTTCGTGGTGGCCGACGGACTCGGCGGCCATGCCGCCGGTGAAGTGGCCAGCCAGATCGTCGTGGATACCGTGGCCAAGTTCGTGGGCGACACCCAGGAGAAGGACCGGACCTGGCCCATGGAGTACGATCCCACCCTTTCCTATGATGGGAACCGGCTCAAGGTGGCCCTGCTGCTGTCGGACCGTGCCATAACCGAGGATATTCGCCGGAACCCTGAACGGGAGACCATGGGGTCCACCGTGGTGGCGGGTCTGGTGCACGGCGCTCAAGTGACCCTGGCCCATGTGGGGGATAGCCGGGCCTACCTGCTGGGGCCGGAGGGCATCCGGCAGGTGACTCAGGATCACAGCTGGGTGGCCGAGCAGGTGGCGAACGGCATTCTCACCCCTTCCGAGGCCCGGGTACATCCCTTTCGGAACGTCATTACCCAGGCCCTGGGCAATGGGGGGGACCTGGATATTGAGGTCCAGAATCTGGAACTGGGCAAAACGGAGCGACTTTTGCTTTGCTCCGACGGCCTGTCAGGAATGATCGGCGATAGACAGATCTGGGACATCGTGACACAGTCCGTTGACCTTCAAGGGGCTGTAGAATCACTCGTTCTGGCCGCACGTGAACATGGTGGCGAGGACAATATCACGGCCATCCTGGTCGGTTTGGAATCCGAATTGACCTGATGCAAAAATAGTTACCCTTGACCTAATCCTTTCCAGCGCTACCATCTCCAATACCTAAATTCTCCAAGTGAGGCATCCGGTGGGTCTCTTCGGAAGCAAACCCAAAAGTCTTGTTGGCTTGGATATCGGATCCAGCTCGGTGAAAGTCTGCGAACTCCAGCAGATTGGAAAGAGCGGCCAGAATCGCTATCGGCTGCAGAAACTCGGGCGGGTGGCCCTGCCGCCTGATGCCATCGTGGATGGCGACATCATGGATAGCAACGCTGTGTCGTCAGCTATCCGGCAAGTCATGGCAGAACAGAAAATCAAAGCCAAGGATGTGGCCATCTCCGTGTCGGGTCAGCAGGTGATGGTCAAAAAAGTGACATTCCCTTTGATGAGCCAGGCGGAACTGGCCGAGTCCGTCCGCTGGGAGGCTGAGAGCTTTTTCCCGGCAGGCCAAGGTTTGGATTCCTACGCCCTGGATTACTACCTCATTGAAGAGCGGGCCGCGGACGGCAACATGGATGTGGTGCTGGTGGCGTGCCGCAAGGACAAACTCGAAGCCTATGTAAGCTGCGTCGCCCAGGCCGGCTGCAGTCCCAAAGTGGTGGACGTCGACGTCTTCGCCCTGCAGAACGCCTACGAGGCCAACACCATGGGCGGTGGGCGGGATGAAGTGGTGGCCCTGGTGAACATGGGCGCCACCTTCACCAACCTCACCATGATGGTGGGGGGCAAGTCGGTCTTCTGGCGCGACATGGCCTGGGGCAGCAGCCGATACTCCGAGAAGCTCATGGAGGACTGGGGGGTGACCCGCGAGGGCGCGGAGCGCCTGAAGCGGAACCAGGCCTCGGAAGGCCACGAGCCGGACGAGGTCCATCCATCCATCAACACCGTATCGGATGCGTTTGCCGACGAGCTCAGCCGCACCCTCGATTTTTTCAAGAGCAGTTTCAAGGTGGACCGTCTCGATCGCGTGCTCGTCAGCGGGGGCGGATCCATGATCCACGGACTGATGGATGTGCTGAGCGACCGGCTCCGGGTTTCGGTGGACCGGTTCAATCCCTTCCAGCTCGTTGAGATCGATGGCCGGACCGAGGATCCCATGACGGTCCGGGAGATCGGCGGCGGCGCCACCGTCGTGGTCGGGCTGGCCTTGCGCCAAGTGGGGGACCGATGATCAAGATCAACCTGCTGGGGGACGCCCTGACCCAGGGCGGTGCCAAGAAGGGGGCCAGCAAGGCGGCCGCCGAGCCCGTCCAGGTCTACACGGGTGAAGGCGGAAGCCGCTCGAGCCTGCCCATCGCTGGCGTGGTCGTGGGCCTCGTGTTCGCGGCCTGTGGCGGCATCTACTACGTCTGGCTGAACAGCGAGCTCACCAAGGCCGAAAAGCAGAAGGCCGATCTCGAACGCGACAAGAAGCAGTACGAGCCCTACATCGCCTTGGAGAAGACCTTCCGGGAGAAGAAGGCCGCCCTCCAGAAGAAGGAAGAGGTGATGACCACCCTCAAGCGGCAACAGGCGCTTCCGGTGCACCTCCTCGAGGAACTTGCCAACAGTCTGCCGGACGATGTGTGGTTCAAGAAAATCTCCCAGAAGGGATCGCTCATCACCATCGAAGGCGAGGGGCGGAATTTCGAAGCCATCAACGCCTTCTACGGCAACCTCCAGTCCCGCACCAGATGGTTCAAGAAGATCAATTATCCGAACGCGAAGCGGGGGGCCAGCGGTTCCTTTGACTTCACGATCTCCTTCGAAGTCCAGAACGCTGTCTGAGGTAGGCCATGAATCCCCAGCTTCAGAAACAGATCGGCGTCGGCGCAGTGGCGGGCATCGTCCTGGCCGGCTTGGTCTACTTCCTGCTCGGCGGGAAGCGGGGCGAGCTGGAAACCGTGCGGAACGACGTGAAGACCCTCCAGGCCGATGTAGACAAGGGCCGCCTGCTCAAGGCCAGCTACGAGAAGTTGCGCGACGAGGTCGCCAAGCAGGACAAGCGCATCGAAGAGCTGATCAAGATCATGCCTTCCGAGGCGGACTACGGCGAAATCCCCTACCGCATCAAGAAGCTGGCGGATGACGCGGGCATTGACCAGGTCTCGTTCTCCCTCAGGCCCGAACGGAAGGATACCTACTACACGGAAAAGCCCGTGGAGTTCGAATTCAGGGTGGGGTACCACACCTTCGGCCAGTTCGCCTCACTGGTCTCCGGCTATGACAAGATCATCAATGTCTCCAGCATCGAGTTCAACCGCAAGGTCGACAAGGCCAGCCTTTATCCGGCCACAGTGAAGTGCATCATCAGCGCCTTCATCTACAACCCCGAACCTCCCCCGGCGGCGCCCGCCACGAACCCCGCCCCGGCACCGGCCCCCAAGGGCGGCGCCAAGGAGGATTGAGGAACCCGCCATGATCCATCGACTCCTGTATCTTCCCCTGTTCGCCGGAATGGCCCTGGCCGCCCAGACGGCCCCAGCGGCCAAACCAGCCGAAGCCCCGGCACCCGAAACTCCCGCCCAGGACGTGGCCATCATCAAGATCACGCCCTACAAGCCCACCATCCAGCGAGATCCCTTTGCGACCCCCCGGGATGACCGTCCCACCGATGCCCTCGATCTCATCGATGACATCGCCGTCAAGGGGATGATCAGGAAAGACGGCAAGAATTTTGCCATCGTCTCCGATAGCCGTGGGAATGTCCGCTGGCTTCCCGCGGGTCACCGGTTCAAGGATGGCGAAATCACCAACATCACCGACAAGTCCGTGACGTTCCACCAATGGGATGTGAACACCACAAACCGCTCTGTATTCCGCACCATCACGAAGACGTTCAAGCGTGAGGAGGGTAAACGATGAATGCTCGCCTGAGTTCCTTGCTGGTCGCAGGGGGCGTGGTCCTGGCGGGGATCCACACGGGGTCCCTCCTTGCCTCGCCGGCCACGGAAACCGCCGTCGCGAAGGCCACGCTGGCCGCCGCGACCATTGAGCCCGCCGGCGCGGGCGCCAGGGTGTCCCTCCGGATCCCGGGCATGCCGGGACAGCCCACCATCCAAGTCCTTTCCAGCCCCCTTCGCGTGGTGCTGGACCTCCCCGGCGTCGAGCGGGGGACCGCCGTCACCAGGAAGGATCTGGCCCAGTTGACGCATCCTCTGGTCCAGAAGGCCCGTCTCGGTCAGTTTTCGATGGCACCCAAGCCGGTGACCCGGCTGGTGCTTGAGGTAGCCCCTGGCACCCAGGTCGTGGTTGGCACCAGCCCGGATGGCGTCCAGCTGATGCTGAATCCCGGCGAGGGGCGCGTGCAGGCCCGGATCGAGGGTACCTACCGTCCAGAGGCTCTGCCCGCTCCAGCCGTCCGGGCTGCCGCTCCCGCGGCCACCGCGCTTGCTCCCGCCCCTGCTCCCCTTCCCGAGACGATCCAGGCCTCGGCAAAGCCGCTGGCCAGCCTGCCTTCCATGGGAAGCTCCTTCCAGCTCCTGCCCCAGCTGGCCGCCTCCACGGCCCTTCCGGTGGCCACCCCTGAAGCCGTGCAGTTGCCTGAGGCGGAGAAGGTCCAGGCCCCCGCCCACAACCGGTACACCGGCCGCACCATCGGCGAGACTTCCACCAAGTACACCGGCGCCAAGATCACCATCGACCTCCAGAACACGGATATCCGGGATTTTCTGCGTATCCTCGCGGATACCGGGAAACTCAACTTGGTGATGGATCCCGATGTGCAGGGCAATTACGGGTTCAAGTTCAACGAGACCCCCTGGGACCAGGTCCTCGACGTGGTGTTGAAGAACGCGAGCCTGGGCAAGGAAATCCAGAACGGCGTTCTGCGTGTCGCCAAGGTGGACAAGCTCCAGAAGGAAGAGGAGGAGCGCAAGAAGCTGGAGGAGACCCGGGCCCTGTCCGGCGACCTCCAGACCATCACCCGGCCCCTTTCCTACGCGAAGGTCAGCGATGTCCAGAAGATCCTCAAGGAGATGATGTCCAAGCGCGGCTCGGCCATCCTGGACGACCGTACCAACACCCTCATCATCACGGATCTCCCTTCACGCATCCCCGTCATCTCCGAGCTGCTGGAGACCCTGGACGTCCAGATCCAGCAGGTCCAGATCGAGGCCCGCGTGGTGGAAGCCAACAAGGACTGGCAGCGCCAGTTCGGAGTGAGGTGGCCCCAGGCCAACAGCGGCGCCGCCTCCATCACGGGAGGCACGGGGACCACCGGCACCCCCTGGGTGGGTTCTCAGGCCCCCTTCTGGAACGGCATCCAGGGCTTCAATCGGGTCCCGTCCGGCCAGTCCGCCGCTGTCGCCTGGTCCCCCGGGCTGCCTGGCGTGACCTCCATCGCGGCCCCGGCCGGCGAGCTCTGGCTCTCCTTCCTTAGCAACCGCATCAGTATCAATGCCATCCTCCAGGCCATGGAATCCGACGGCACCGTGAAGATCGTGTCCTCCCCGAAGGTGGTGACCCAGAACAACAAGAAGGCCACCATCCTCAGCGGCGAGAAGATCCCCTATCCCACCCAGCAGGGCGGGGCCCAGGGCGGCGCCATCACCGTGGCCTTCGTGGACGCGAACCTGCAGCTTGATGTCACGCCCCAGATCACCAACGAGGGCACCATCATCATGGACATCAAGCTGGAGAAGGCCGAGGCGGATTTCAGCCGCACCGTGCAGGGGACGCCCACCATCCTCCGCAAGGCCCTGGAGACCCAGATGCTCGTGCGGGACGGCGGCACCGCGGTGCTTGGCGGGGTCTACATCACCAACCACTCCACCGGCCGCGCGGGCGTTCCCTTCCTGTCGAAGATCCCCCTCCTGGGCTTCCTCTTCCGGAAGGACACCAAGGCCGAGTCGAACAGCGAGCTCCTGATCTTCATCACGCCGCGGGTGCTGCGCCAGTAGGTTCACCCCCTCCAAACAGAAACGGCCCCATCCGGGGCCGTTTCTGTTTGCAAGTAAAGGATTATTTGGCGATGGGCAGGGTGCGGACGAGGCGCTTGCAGCTGTTGCAGAGAATGGTGAAGTTGTCCGCCTGCTCGAAGTGGTACTTGAACCCGGGATCCTCGGAAACCTTCTCCAGGTGGCCGAAATGGTACTCGGCGATGCGCACGCTTTGGGGGGCGGTCAGATCGGCGCCGCAGTGGGTGCAGGAGATGGCGGCCATGCTTGCTCCTCGGGAGGGCTGGGATTCAGGAATGGAACAGTTTCCAGAGCCCCCAGCTTACCAGAGCCAGCACCGCGAGGCCCACGAAGACCCGCAGCAGCGCCTTGCCGATCCGATATGCGACGTAGATCACGAACAGGAGGACGAGGCCACCGACGACAAGAATGGGGGTGCTCACAGGCGTCTCCCTTCAGAATCCCAGGTGAAGAATCCCACACCTGCCCTCCGCCCGGTCTGCCCGCGGGCAACCATGTCGCGCAGCATGGCGGGCGGCTCGAAACGGGGATCCCCGCAGGTCCGGAACAGGCCCTCGGCGATCCGCAGGCGCAGGTCCAGACCGACGCGGTCCGAGAGTTCCAGTGGCCCCATGGGATGGCCGTAGCCCAGGGTCATGAGGGCGTCCAGGTCCTCCGCAGAGGCGATGTCGGCCTCCAGCAGCCGCATGGCCTCCAGGCCCTGGGCCAGGGCCATTCGGGCCGCCGCAAAACCTGGCTGATCCCTCACCACCACCACCCGCTTGCGGAGGGCCAGGCCGAGCCGGCGGGTCCGGTCTACCAGGGAGGGCGGTGTCCCAGATGGCATGGCGACCTCCACCACGGCCATCCGGGGCACCGGCACGAAGAGGTGGAAGCCCAGGAGGCGTCCCTGGACCCCGGCGGCTGCCGCCAACCCGGAGATGGGCAGAGCGGAAGTGCCGGAAAGCAGCAGCAGGTCGCCGCCTCCCCAGGTTGCGGCCGCGGCCAGGGCATGGGCCTTGGGTTCCAGAACCTCCGGCAGGGCCTCCAGCAGGGTGGCGACACCCTCCAGCGCTGCCGGGCCGAAGGGGGCCGCCTGGATCCGCGCCCGAGCCTGCCCATGGGCCTGGGGGGACAAGGCACCTTTCCGCAGGGCCGCTGCCCAGCGGCGCTCCACTTCCTGGAGGCCCTGCCTGGCGTGCTCCAGGTCGCGGCCGAGCAGACGCACCTCCAGCCCACATTCCACTGCCCACTGGGCTGTGGACAGGCCGAGGGCGCCCGGACCGAGAATGGCCAGGGCGCCGGTCACGCGCTGCCCCCGGCGGTGCGGGGTGCTCCCGCGCTCTGCACGTCCAGAAGATCCATGTCCAGGCGCCCTTCAGCCATCGATTCCCCCCTCCTCCCGCTATGATGAACGAAAGGGCCATCCGCAAGTTCCCGAACACGCAGCCCGCCAGGGTCGTCATCTCCTCATGCTCATCGATTTCGCCGCCATCACCCATCCGGGCAAAGTCCGGAGGAACAATGAAGATGCCTACCTGCTGAGCGCGCTGGATGGCGAAGAGCCCATCATCAATGCCCCGGCCAGTTCGCTGAAGGTGGGTGAACCGGGCCTCCTCGTGGCGGTGGCCGACGGCATGGGCGGGGCCGCCGCGGGGGAAGTGGCCAGCCGGGAAGGCCTGGCGGCGATCGCTTTGTATCTTTTCGGCCACTGGGGGCGCCTTGCGCCAGGGAAGGGCCGCGAAACG
>DASXUH010000019.1:0-45113 GCA_036504935.1 Geothrix sp.
CACGCAGGGGATCTTCAGGGCCGTGGCCCAGGCCAGGAAGTGCACGTTCGGCGCCAGGGGCACCATGAGGCCGCCCACACCCTCCAGCAGCACGCGCCCTTCGGCCGGCCGCTGGCACCAGCGTGCGGTGGTTTCCAGATCGAGCGTACAGCCCTCTCGCAGCGCCGCGGCAAAGGGCGAGAGGGGCGCCTTCAGCAGGATGTGGCTTCCAGCGGTGATGCCCGGACCGGCCACAGCGCTGGCGTCGGCCTCCGGGTGATCGGCCCGGTCCACGCCAGTCTGGAAGGGCTTGCGGTAGCTGACAGGGCCGTGTTCCGCCCAGGCTCGCGCGATGCGCGAAGCTACGAAGGTCTTCCCCACGCCCGTTCCGGTTCCGAGAACCCAGAGCGGGCTGGGGAGGGCGTCAAGGTTCAGCATGGCTTTCTGCGAAGCTTCAGCGGGGCGCCGGACCCTGTTTGAGCTGAGCCAGCAGCTGGCGGGCCTGGGTGGCCTGCTCGCTGTTCGGCGCGAGGACCAGCACCTTGTTCCATGCCTTGGCGGCCTCCTCCGGCTGGTGGAGATCCCCGGCGTACACAATCCCGAGGTTGAAGATGCTCGGCACGTGGGAGGGGTTGATCTTGCCGGCCTTCTGGAAGTTCGCGATGGCCTTGTCGAACTGGTTGAGCTGACGGTACATCACGCCCTGATCGGTGAGAATGTCCGGATCCTCGGGCTTCAGGGCCAGGGCCTTGGCATAGGCGTCCACGGCCTTCTGGGGCTGGTGGCTGTCGAAGTAGTCGTTGCCCAGGCCCACCCAGGCATCGTGGTTCTGGGGCTCGGCCTTCACGATGCCCTCCAGGCGGATGATGCGGGCCTGCACCTCCGCATTCGGGAGGCCCATCCCCGGCGGGATCTGGCCGGGGGCCGCCACGCCAGCCCCCATGGCACCGCCCAGGGAGGGCGCGGGCAACACCACGCCGGCGGTGGGGGCGGCCGTTGTGGTTCCGGTGGCCTCCTTGGCGTTACCGGCACCGACGAAATAGCCCACCAGGAAACCGGCGACGAGGCCTCCCGCCAGGGTAAACATGATGTTCCGGTTCAAATGCCACCTCCTAAAGACCTCTCGGTCACCTGGAATTCTCCCACAGGTCATGTCGGGGACCAGGCTGCCGAAGAAATAAGGAGCGGAACTCCCGGAAGGGAGTGCTCCATGCCAGGATAATTCCAACCCCATGCCCCCCCGAGGTAACTGTGGCCGACCCTTCGCCCCGCACCCCCGCCCCGGGCCGATTCCGTGCTGCGTCTGTGTTGGTGGCCGGGGTGGCCATCTCCCTGGTGGGTTTTTTCCTGGCCCGGGATGCCCACTACCGCCAGGTGGAGGCCCAGTTCCGCGAGGCGGCCCGCGACCGTGCGGAGAGCGTGGCCCAGGGACTCCGTCACGGCTTCGAAGATGTCCTCGTGCTCCGGAGCTACTTCGAGTCCAGCGAGAGCGTGAGCCGGTCCGACTTCGACACTTTCACGGCGCCCACCCTCGCCATGCACCCCTACATCCAGGCCTTCCAGTGGCTGCCAGAGGTGGGCCCGGAGAACCGGGGAGCACTGGAGGCGGAGGGCCGGCGCTTCCAGCCGGGGTTCCATTTTTTCCAGAAGGATGAGGGGGGCCGGAACGTCCCCATTCCCCAGGATGCGAGGTTCCATGCCATCCAGTTCGTGACGCCCTTTCCGGGGAACGAAGTGACCCTGGGTTATGCAGCCGAGCACCTGGCCACCCGCCAGGAGGCGCTGACCCGGGCCCTGCGCACGGGTGAGGTCGCCGCCAGTGGCCGGATCCGCCTGCTCCAGGAAACGGGGGCGCAATCGGGGATCCTGGTCATGGCCGCCGTGCGGAGCAAGGGCGGCAAAGCGTTGGGTGTGGTGCAGGGTGTCTTCCGGGCCGGGGATCTGGTCCAGAAGTCCATGGCCATCCTGGAGCCCCGAGGCGTGGATCTGCGCCTGATGGACGACAGCGCCCCGGAAGCCGAGGCCCTATTGCACCTTGAACCTTCGCCGCTTCCGCGCGCCGGCGAGGCCCGCTCCTCCCGGCTCCGGCATGCCCTCGGTTTTGATCTGGCTGGGCGGCGCTGGGAGGTGGTGGTGACGCCGGCGGCGGGCTATTACGCTCTGGAGGCCGGGTGGCGGGCCTGGGGCATCCTGGCCGGGGGCCTAGCCTTCAGCCTGGTCCTGGCCGCCTACGTGCGGGCCCTGCTGGCCGGGCAGGCGCAGATCCGGACCCAGGTGGAGGCCCGGACCCACGAGCTGGCGCAGGAGATGGAAAGCCACCGCCGCGACGCCCAGGCCCTGCGGGAGAGCGAAGCGCGGTTCCGCCACCTGGTGGACGTGATGGGTGAGGGCATGTGGGTGGTGGACCCGCAGGGAATGACCACCTTCGTCAACCGCCGCATGGCCGAGATGCTGGGTTGCGCCCCCGAGGAGATGGTCGGCCAGCCCATGAGCACCTTCATGTTCGAGGAGGACGTATCGCTCTTCCAGCGCAATATGGCCCAGCGCCGAGAAGGAATCGGCGCCCAGTACGACTTCCGGCTCCGGAGGAAGGATGGCTCGGAGGTCTGGACCATCGTGACGGTCAATCCCGTGATGGACGAGGAGCGGCGCGTGGTGAGCGTGCTGGGCATCATCACGGACATCACCGAGCGGCGCCGGGCCGAGCAGGCGCAGCTCCAGAGCCAGAAGCTGGAGAGCCTCGGGGTGCTCGCCGGTGGCATCGCCCACGACTTCAACAACCTGCTCACGGCCATCCTGGGGAACATCAACCTGGCCCAGATGTCCACACCACCCCTGTCTCCCGCGCAGCCCTATCTGGAGAACCTGGAGAAGTCCGTCCATCGCGCCACGGCCCTCACAAGGCAGATGCTGGCCTACTCCGGCAAGGGCCGGTTCACGGTCGCCCCCCTGGACCTGAACCAGGCCGTGGAGGAGATGTCGCACCTGCTGGGAGTCTCCATCTCCAAGAAAGTGACCTTGCGGTTCCAGCTGCAGCCGGGGCTTCCCGCCCTCATGGCCGAGGCCTCCCAGATCCAGCAGGTGGTGATGAACCTGGTGACCAACGCCTCGGAGGCCATCGGCGGCCAGGAGGGCATCGTCTCCATCCGGACCAGCGTACAGACCTTTGCGGAAGCGGATCTGGCCCGGGTTTTCCCCGGGCAGGCCATCGAACCGGGCCCTTTCCTGACCCTGGAAGTCGCGGATACGGGGCAGGGCATGACCCCCGAGGTGCAGGCCCGAATCTTCGAGCCCTTCTTCACCACCAAGTTCACGGGACGTGGTCTGGGCCTGTCGGCTATGCAGGGCATCGTCCGGGGGCACAAGGGCGGCATCCGGGTGTACAGCGAGCCGGGGAAGGGCAGCACCTTCAAGCTCATTTTCCCGGTCGGCCTGGAGGCCGTGCCCGCCTGGCCGGAGAAGGATGGACCTGCGGGCTGGACTGGCTCCGGCACCATCCTGGTGGTGGATGACGAGGAGGGCGTGCGAGCCGTGGCCGAAGGGCTCCTCCGCTCGATGGGGTTCGATGTGATCCACGCCAGGGACGGCCTGGAGGCCCTGGAACAGTTCAAGGCAGGGCACGGCGCCATCAAGGCCGTGCTCATGGACCTCACCATGCCGCACATGGATGGGGCCGAGACCTTCCGAGAACTGCGGCGTCTGGATCCCCACTGCCGCGTGGTGCTCACCAGCGGGTACAACGAGCTGGACGCCGTCCAGGGCTTCCTGGGCAAGGGCCTGGCCGCCTTCCTGCAGAAGCCCTTCCATCACACCGACTTGATGCAGGCCATGCGGAGGGCCCTGGGGGGCTGAATCAACCGCCCTCGACCTCGCCCAGGGCTTCGATGAGTGCCTGGACCTGGGCCTCCTCCAGGTGGGCACCCGTGGTGATCCGCAATCGCGCCGAACCCTCCGGCACGGTGGGAGGACGCACGGCGCGCACATCGAAGCCGAGGGCCTGAAGACGCACGGCCAGGCGCACCGCTTCGGCATCCGGGCCCACGGGCACGGGCACGATGGCGGAGGGTTGGTCCGGCTGCCCCAGCGCGCTCCGCAGGCGGCGGGCGAAAGCCAGTGACCGCTCCCGCCGCCAGGCTTCGGTCCGGGCGAGGCGCACGCCTTCCAGGGCCGCGCCCACCACCGGCGGGGGCAGGGCCGTGGAGAAGATGAAGCCGCGGGCCGTGTTCAGCAGGTGCTCGCGCAGCAGGGTGTCGCAGCAGACGAAGGCCCCAAAGGCGCCGAGGGCCTTGCCCAGGGTGCCCATGACCAGGGGCACGCGGCCGTGGACGCCCTGGAACTGGGCCAGGCCCGCGCCGTCGGCGCCCAGCAGGCCCGTGGCGTGGGCCTCATCGATGAGGAGCAGGGCGCCGTGGCGGTCGCAGAGGTCCAGCAGGGCGGGCAGGTCCGCCCCATCGCCGTCCATGCTGAACACGGCATCCGTGGCCACCAGGGCCAGGGCGTCCACCGGGGCCGAAGCCCGCCAGGCGGTCAGCTGGGCGGCGAGATCCGCCAGATCCAGGTGCCCGTAGATGCCCAGGTGGGCGCCCCCGGCCCGGGCCAGGCGGCAGCCGTCCACCAGGGAGGCGTGGTTGAGGGCATCGGAGAACACCGCATCGCCGCCAGCGGCGAGGGCAGGGATGAGCGTGGCGTTGGCCTGGAATCCCGTATTGAAGAGCAGGCAGGCTTCCGTCCCTTTCCACTGGGCGAGGGCGGCTTCCAACTCGTCATGAAGCGGGGTGGTGCCCCGCAGGAGGCGGGCGCCACCCGCGCCGGACCCGTGCTCGCGGGCGGCCAGGGCGGCAGCTTCGGCCAGGCGGGGATCCCGCCGCAGGCCCAGGTAGTCGTTGGAGCAGAAGTCCACCCCCGCCGGTGGGTAAATGGCCCGGTCCCGGCCCAGGGACCGGCGGCGTTCCGCCTGCTGCCAAAGGCGTTGCCGCCAGGGGGAGGGGATCATGGAACCTCGGGGTCCTTGGAGGCAGGGTAAGGGTGGGGGAATGTTAGGATCTGAGGGGGATCCACCACGGATCCCCCTTGGAGCGTGGCATGGATTATCAGCAGTCGTGGCAGGGAGCTTCCACCGGAGCGCAGTCCCGCGTCGATTTTGTCCGAAGCGTCTACCTGTGGCTCATGGGCGGATTCGCCGTGGCGGCCCTGGGTGCCCTCAGCGCGCCCCTGGTCGGGAATGCCCTGATCTCGGTGGCGGGCCGCTTCTGGTTCTGGGTTCTTTTCGGCGTCCAGTTCGGGACGCTGATGTTCGCCTCCCGGGTCAGCCGGCGGAAGCCTCTCAACCGGGTGGCGTACGTCCTCTTCACGTTCATTTCCGGCGTCATCGCGGGCATCGTGGCCCTGGCGCTGGCCCAGGGGGCGGGTTTCGTTCCCGTCTTCACGGCCTTCGGCCTCACGGGTGTGGTGTTCCTGACCCTGACGGTCACGGCCTTCGTCTCCAAGAAGGACTTCAGCTTCCTGCGGAACTTCGTCATCGTCGGCATCGCCGTGATGTTCTTCGGCAGCCTGGCGGCGGCGATCTTCCACCTGCCGGCCTTCAGCCTGATCATCTCCGGCGTGGCGGTCATCGCCTGCTCGGCCAAGCTGCTCTGGGACACATCCGCCATGCTCCGCACGGACGACTTCGGCGATCCCGCCGGCTTCGCTCTGGCGCTGTTCGTGAGCCTCTACAACATCCTCATCTCCCTGATGAACCTTCTCGGCGGACGGCGCCGCTAGCGCCTTCCCAGCACTCAAGGAAACCCATGCTCCGTGCCTCCCTGATCTCCCTGATCGCCCTCGGTGTCGTCGCGCAGGAGCCCGCCAAGGCGCCGGCCGCCCCGGCTCCGGCCCCAGTCCAGGCCCAGCCTGTCGCGCCCGCCCCGGCCCAGGCTCCCGCGCCCAAGCCCGAAGAGGTGGTGCTCGCCAAGGTGGGCGGCGAACCCATCACCGAGGCCGACTTCCAGGCCGCCCTCCGCCTGCTGCCCCAGCAGGAGCAGATGCAGATCCTCATGCTCCAGGGCGGCAAGGAGGAGTTCGTCAAGCGCATGGCCGAGAGCAAGCTCCTGGCCGTGAAGGCCAAGCGCATGGAGCTGGACAAGACGCCCGCCTTCCAGCGCGCCGTGGACCGCACGAAGGACGATCTGCTGGCCCGCGAGTTCCTGGCCAAGGAGGGCGAGGCCCTCCAGAAGAAGCTCGTGGTCTCCGAGGCGGACGTGAAGACCTTCTACGAGAAGAACAAGGACCGCTTCAAGCAGCCCGAGCTGGCCAGCGTGCGCCACATCCTGGTGTCCGTGAAGCAGGAGGGCGAGGCCAAGGGGCTCAGCGAGGCCGAAGCCAAGGCCAGGGTGGCGAAGATCCAGGCCGAGCTGAAGAAGGGGGCCAAGTTCGAGGCTCTGGTGAAGAAGTACAGCGACGATCCCGGCAGCAAGGAGAACGGCGGGCTTTACGAGGACGCCGATCCCGGCTCCTGGGTGCCCGAATTCGGCGCCGCCGCCCGCACCCAGCCCATCGGCAAGGTGGGGGCTCCGGTGAAGACCCAGTTCGGCTACCACCTCATCAAAGTGGAGAGCCGCAAGCCCGCCCGGGACGTGCCCTTCGAGGAGGCCAAGACCGTGGCCGAGCAGGGTGCCCAGCGCGAGCGGCAGGCGGCGGTCTGGAACGAGCTGATGGATGGTCTGCGCAAGGAGATCCCCTTCGAGCTGGTCAAGCCCGCGCCCACGGAGGCGGCTCCTGCCCCCAAGGCCCCGGAGGCGCCCAAGCCTGCTGAAGCCCCCAAGGGAGGTGTCCGTTGAAGGCGCTGAATCCGATCCTGGCCCTGGCGCTGCTGGCGCCCGCAGGGCTGATCGCCTCCTCGGAAGTGCGCGAGGAGATCCTCGTCATCGTCAACAACCACATCATCACCCGCCGCGACCTCAACCAGGCGGTGGAGCAGCAGCATGCGGCCCTCTACCGCCAGTTCGCCGGCAAGGAGCTGGACGAGAAGCTGAAGGATGCGCGGGAGAAGACCCTGCAGGGCATGGTGGATGCCTACCTGCTGGAGGACAAGGGCGCCGAGCTGGGCTCGCCGGTCACGGACGACTATGTGCGCGCCAGCATCGACGGTATCAAGAAGGAGAACAACTTCGCCACGGACGCCGACCTGGAGCGGGCTCTGCGCAGCAGCCTGGGCATCGGGCTGCCCGAGTTCATGAAGCGCCAGAAGCAGCAGGCCACCCAGCAGTACGTGCTCCAGCGGGAGGTGTTCTCCAAGGTGGCGGTGGAAGACAACGAACTGCGCGCCTACTACGAGGATCACAAGGAGGAATACCGTCTCCCTTTCCGCTTCCGCCTCCGCGAGCTGGTGCTGGCCAAGGGCGCCACGGCCGAGGAGCAGGCCGAAGCCCGGAAGAAGCTCGAGGCGATCCAGGCTGAGCTCAAAGCGGGCAAGTCCTTCGAGGAACTGGCCAAGCAGCATTCCGTCAGCCCGAGCAAGGCCACCGGGGGTGACCTCGGCTGGATGAACAAGGGTTTCCTCCGGTCCAGCATCGAGGACGCGGCGGTGAAGCTCAAGCCCGAGCAGGTTTCGGCCCCCATCGAGACCGACAAGGATCTCTACCTGATCCAGCTCATCGCCCTGGAGGACGCTCCGGTGAAGGACTTCACCGAGGTGAAGGCCAAGATCATCGAGAAGCTCCAGGAGCCCAAGGCCCAGAGCGCCATCGAGCAGTACCTGTCGAACCTCCGGATGCGCGCCAACATCCGCTATCTGGTGCCCAAGGAACAGATCGTGAAAGGCTGATGCCGTGCGCCTCGATGCCTTCCTCAAGAAGAGCCTGCTCATCAAGCGGCGCGAGCTGGCCAACCAGCTCTGCGACGAGGGCATGGTGCGTGTGAATGGCGTACCCCGGAAGGCCAGCCACGAACTGAAGGTCCAGGACGAGCTGGAGTTTCCGCTGTACAACCGGGTGCTGAAGGTGCGGGTGCTGAACCTGCCCGAAGGCAACGTGAAGAAGGCCGACCAGTGGTCGCTCTTCGAGGTGCTGGAGGACAAGCGCCTGCCCCTGGACCTGGGCTACGGCGACGAGGACCCCTTCGGCCCGCCGCCCAAGGTCCCGCGCAATCATTGACAGCCACTGTCGCATCGGCCGCCGGAGCATGATGAGGCACAGGGAGATGTGATGTCCGACCAGCCGATCCTCCGGAACCTGAGAGAAGGCGGCGCCTTCCAGGGCTTCCTCCTGGCCCAGGAGGCCGCCTACAAGGTCAGCGCCAAGGGCACTGAGTACCTGGAGCTGAAGCTTTCGGACGCCTCCGGCGACCTGAAGGCCTTCCTGTGGGATGTGCGGGCCATCGAAGGCGATATGGACGCCGTGCAGGCCGACGCCTTCCTCTGGGTGAAGGGGGCGGTGACCAGCTACAACGGGCGGCTCCAGATGAAGCTGGACAAGGTGCGTTTCGCCGCCGATGCGGAAGTGGGTGATTTCTCCCGGTTCTTCCCTGTCAGTGCCCGCCCCGTGTCCGAGATGCTGGCGGAGCTGGACGGGCTCATCGCCTCGGTGAAGGATCCCTGGATCCGCCGCCTGCTGGAGGCGCTGTTCGTCGAGGATGCGGACCTGCGCGCGGCCTTCGCCCAGGCCCCGGCGGCCAAGTCCATGCACCACGTCTATCTGGGCGGCCTGCTGGAGCACACCCTGTCCGTCGTGGGGATGGCCGAGCGGGCCTGCGGCCATTACCGGGACCTGAACCGCGACCTGGTGCTGGCCGGCGTCTTCCTGCACGACGTGGGCAAGACCGCTGAGCTGAGCTACCAGCGCAGCTTCGGCTACACGGACGCAGGTAACCTGCTGGGCCACATCGCCCTGGAGGCCGACTGGATCAGCCGGGCGGTGGGCAAGATCCCCGGGTTTCCCGAGGATCTGCGCCTGCAGATCCTGCACATCATCCTCAGCCACCATGGCCGCCTGGAGTTTGGTTCGCCGGTGCTGCCCAAGACCCCCGAAGCCCTGCTGGTCCACTACCTGGACGACCTGGACGGCAAGCTGGAGGTGATGTTCAGGGCCACGAAGGACGAGTCGGACAGCGGCTCCTGGAGTCCCTACAACCGGGCCCTGGAGCGCATGATCTACCGGCGGCGCTGGCCCAGGATGGGCCCTGTCGAAAAGTGATCATAAAACGACCTTAGGTGATCGTTTATGGCCATATTCAAGGTGGACGAGCCTCATCTGGGCAGGTCCGGCTCGGCAGAAGATGAAAGGAAGTCCTGATAATTCAGGCGATGTGCTAAACGTGCCTCGACCACAAGCCCCTGGCACGGCTCTGGCCCTAGAGGAAGGTCCCACCCTTCCCGAGGTGCGCCATGAAGTTGTCCCGCAAGGCCAAACGCTATGATGATTCCGTACTGCCTGGTGAATTTCACGGGTTCGAGCCCTTCCACCAAGCGGACCTGGAGTTGGACGGCACCCTGGAGGGCTTCCTCCGGCGGGGCGATGACGGGGTGCAGCTGGGGGAGATGGTCCTGGAGTGCCACGCCCCCAAGCGGCTCAGCTTCGCCAAGCTGAAGACCAAGGCGGAGATGCTGTCCGAGAACGTGGACTACCTCAAGGAGCGCCTGGAGATCGTGGACCACGACCGCCGGGGGATGTACATCCAGCTGCGCAGCCTGCCGCCCTACAAGGACGACACCCAGATCCAGTTCAACGAGATCAGCCTGGGCAAGAACAAAGTGGTGGTGAAGCGCATCGCCTTCTACCGCAAGGAGGAGGTGAAGCAGCAGGTGCCCCTCCAGCTCTCAGAACTGGAGCTCAAACGCCTTCTGTTCGATATTCGACAGGCGATTGCTTAGGGAGCTATCAGCTGTCAGCTCTCAGCTTTCAGTGAACGGGGCGCCGAAGGGCGCCCCGTTTCTTTGGCTGACAGCCGATAGCTGAGAGTTGACGGCCAGACAGAGTGAGAGTGGCCAACCTGGGTGTGATGCTCTGCTCGGGAGGTGCCGGGCTTCGATGGGGCGTGTGGCCTACCTGGGTGTGATGCTCTGCTCGACGGGTCCCGGAATTCAACGCTGCCCCGCAGCGTCGAATTCCACCCGTCAGAGCATCGCCATCCAGCTGCCCGATTCCGCCCCCCGGATGGGCCCCTCGGGCAGATCGCTCTCCTTGAAGAGGAAGTGGTGGCTGTTCCAGCTGCCGCAGCTGTCGCAGCGATCCACGTAGTCCTGGGTCCTGTGGCCGCAGACGGCGCACTCGAAGCGGAGCTTGAGGATCCCCAGGTTGCGGAGCAGCTGGCGGTACTCGTTCAGAGAGGCATCCAGGCGGCCGCGGCGGCTGTGGATCTTGGCCATGAAGAAGAACAGGATCGGGCTGTAGACCACCTGGCTGCGCACCTCCTGGAAGAGATCCAGGGCCTCGTCCAGGATCTCCAGGCGGTAGAGCATCTTGCCCAGGAAGAACTTGGCGGTGGTGGCGTGCTTGGAGGTGGCGGCCACCCGGCGCATGAGGGCGAGCCCGTCCTCGGGGCGGCCCAGCTGGATGAAGTAGTCCTCGATCTCCTGGAGGAAGGTGCCTTCGCCGGTCTTGCGGAAGCCCTCGATCCAGATCTCCAGGCCCTGGGCTTCCTGATCCTGGAGGATCATGCAGCGGCCCAGGCTGAGGTAGGCGGGCACGAAGTCCGGCTCGTCCTTGATGACCTGCTGGAAGACTTGGGCGGCGTCCTTGAACTGGTCCGCCTCCACCTTGGCGATGCCCACCTGGTAGGCCAGGGCAGCGCCCTGGGCCTTCTCGCCCTGGGTGAGGTCCCCGGGGAACAGGGCCTGCAGCTTCTTCTGGGCCTCCATGGCCTCCTCCCAGCGCTGGGCGTCCATGTGGAGGGCCCGCAGGCGCCGCCAGGCGCGCAGGGCCTTCTTGGGATGGCTGGAGGCGAGCTTGGCCAGCACGGTGGCAGAGGCTTCGGGGTTCCGCGTGGCCATGTGGGCCTCGGCCAGCTGGTAGGCCGCCTCGACCAGGTCCGGCTCGTCATCGCAGAGGGCCTGGAGGAGCTTCACGGCCTCGTCCGGGCTGCCGGTCTTCATGAGGACATCGCCCATGAGCAGGCGGGCGGGCACGTGTTCCTTGCGCTGCTCGAGGATGCTCTCCAGGATCACCTTGGCTTCCCGGGGGAGGCCGTGGGCCATGAGGTCGCGGGCATCCTGCATGCGCTCCGAGATGCGCTTCACCAGCCGCGTGTCGGCGGAGGCGTTCAGCCCGCGCACCAGCCGCACCACCTCCATGATGCCCGTGTAGAGCACGTTCAGCAGGAAGCCCAGCAGGAAGGCCAGGAGGATGACGCTCTGGATCTTGATGTCTTCGCCGAAGATGACGACTTCGCGCACCAGCAGGTCGTGGTTGGTCAGGTACAGGTTGCCCAGCACGAACAGCACGAAGGCCAGGAGCACGAAGAAGAACACGTTCACAAGACGCATGGGCCGACCTCGAAAGCTGGGCCTAGCATGACACAGGTGGCCATTGGCTCTCAGCTCTCAGCTCTCAGCTGTCAGTGGGACGGTCCACCCACTCCTTCGCCGCTTTGAGGTCCTCCCACACGGAGCGGCGCACGTCCTGGGTGTACTGGCGCAGCACGTAGGCGGGGTGGAACGTGGGCATGACGGGGATCTCGCGGCCGCCGATCCGCACGCGCTTCCACTGGCCCCGCACCTTCGTGATGCCCTCCCCGATGCTCAGCAGTTCGCGCAGGGGCGTGGCCCCCAGGGTGACGATCACGGCGGGCTGGATCAGCTCGATCTGGCGATGCAGGTAGCCGAGGCAGGCCCGGGCCTCGTCGGGGCTGGGGGTGCGATTGTCGGGGGGCCGGCATTTGACCACGTTCGCGATGTAGGTCTCTTCGCGTTTCAAGCCGATGGCGCCGATCATCTTGTCCAGCAGCTCACCGGCCTTGCCCACGAAGGGGCGGCCCTGCAGGTCCTCGTCCCGGCCGGGGCCCTCGCCCACGAACATGAGCCGGGCCTTGGGATCCCCTTCGCCGAAGACGAACTTCAGGCGGCCCGGTCCCAGCGGGCAGGCGAGGCAGCCCTGGATGGCCTGCTCCAATGCCGGGAGGGTGGCTGCGGCGGCCACAGCCTCCGGGGGCGGGCAGCCCACGTGATCCGTAGGGGGGACATAGGCCACGGAGGGAGCAGGCGAAGGTCTGGGGGCAGGACGAGTCGGGGCAGGCACGGGCCGCGGGGCCGTACGGGGGCCTGGGGCCGGGCTGGCCGGTGCCGGGGCGGTGGCCACGGGCTCGCGGACGAGTCCCATCACCCCCAGCTCCTCGAGGGTGTCGCGCCAGGCTTGTAGGGGCGAGTCCATAGCTTCCAGCCTAGCTCGGAACTAAGCTTCAGGTTGGGGCATCCTAGAGCGTTGGAGCCCATGCATGGAGCAGTCCCACCAGGAAACCCCATTCGGCAGCGAGGAGGCCTTTCACGGCGCCTTCGCTGAGCTTTATCCCCGGCTGGTGAGCTACGCCCGCCGCTATGGGGCGACCTTCCCGGAAGACATTGCCCAGGAGGCCTTCGTCATCCTCATGCAGCGAGAGGTGCGGGTGGAACATCCCACCGCCTTCCTCTACGGAACGGTGCGAACCCTGTCCCTCACGGAGCGCCGCCCCATGAAGAACCAGAACCTGAGTCTGGAAGCCGTGTCCGAGCCCGGCCTGGCCGGCGGCGCCGATGACCTGGTGCTGAATCAGGAGGTCCGGGAACGGATGCGCCTGCTTTCTCCCACCTTCCGCGAGGCCCTGTGGCTCTTCGTGGTGGAAGGCCTCTCCATCCGGGAGATCGCGGAGATCCTCGGCATCCCCGAGGCCACCGTGAAGACCCGCATCCACCGGGCCAAGGCCCAACTCAAAGATCAGCTCAACCCCACTGGAGGCGTGCATGTCCTGGTCTGATCCCGCCCGGCGTTTCGAACCCGCCGAAGATGTTCAGCTGCGGGCCGAGCTCCGCGATCTCCTGGGCCTCGGGCCCGCGGCCGCCAGCGCCGCCGCGGCGCCCAGCGCGGAGTTGGCCACCCTGGCCGACGATCTGCGCCGGGAGGCCCAGCGCCGCCGCCGCACGGAGCGCAAGCGGCCCACCTGGGGCCTGCTGGCCGCCGCAGCCCTGCCCCTGCTGGCCGTCCTGGCCGGCCTTGGCACCTGGGGCTTCCAGCAGAAGCACCGGGCGGACGGGCTGGCCCTCCAGGCCCAGCGCCAGGAGCAGGAACTCACCCGCCTGGCCGCCACCCACGCCGCCGAGGTGGCCAGGGAGCGCCAAGCCAAGGAAGAAGTCCAGCAACAGCTTCAGTTGGCCTCGAAACAAGGGGGCCGCAAGGCCGAGCCCTACCTGGTCATTCCCGTGGAGAAGCCCCTGAAGTTCCAAGGCGACGATTACCAGCGGGTGAAGGGTAAGCCCTAGCAAGTCATCTCACCAGGCAGGTTAAGGGCCGCATCCGCGGCCCTTTGAGCGCCTAACAAAACCTCCACGGGGCCGCGAGAAAGCCAGGTGGGATGCACCGCAAGGAAGGGCCCGCGGGGCGATGCGGTTCATCGTTCAAGGGCCCTGACGCCGCGGGGCGCCCACCTGGCTTTCTCCCTCCGGGCGAGGGTCGGCGGGCGTCGCGATACCACGTCACGCTCGTCGCGCGTAGTGCCCGCTACGCGTCTCCTCGCGTTCCTCGCCTCGCTCGCCCGGCGACCCTCGCGCGACCGCGCGGGGGTTTTGTTAGGCGCTCTTAACCTGCCTGGCTGTGATTGGCTGGGGTCCAGCCGCGCTCGTTGAGAAGCTTCACACCCTGGATGCGGGTAAGGCGGAAGGCCATCTCCTCCTGGTGGAGGTGGCAGAAGGCCAGCAGGTGGTCCTCCTGGATGGTGCGGGGCGAGACCCGGCGCAGCTGGGTGCGGTGGGCGGCCGGGGGCAGGTAGGTGAGCTCGACCATGAGCGTGTGCCCCGCGGCGTACTCGAGGATGCGCTGCACTTCTTCGGCAAGCTGGTCCTCGCCGCCCAGGTGCAGCATGGGGATGCGGCGCTGGACTTCCTGGTAGAGGGCCGGATCCTCGTCGTGGAGCTTCTGGAGGGCCGAGCGCACCATCTGCTGCACCGGTTCCAGGTGGTGGTTCATCCCCTTCTCGTCCACGAAGGCGAGCGCCGCCAGCGCCCACAGGTAGAACTTTTCGTCCGAATCCACGCTCAGGGCCAGGAACCGTCCGGGCTTGGGCATGAAGCCCGCCTGCTTGAGCAGGGCATGGGCATTGCCATCTCCGCACACCTCCAGCACGGTGTCGGACAGCGCGGCCAGCTTCAGGGGGGCCAGCTCGGGGCGCAGCTTCAGCTCATCCGCCAGGTGGGCCGTGCGGGCACGCACGAGCCGCACGCCCTGGTGCACCTCCACCTCGCCCACGCGGCGGGAGAGGTCCTCCAGCAGCTGGAGCAGGGGCTGGGGCAGGGTCTGCGTGGAGGCGCCCAGGCGCTGGCCCAGTTCCTCGAGGGGGACGCCGGCGTCGAGGGCGCGCACCAGGGTGGCGTGGCTCACGCGGAAGGTGCCCATGGCATCGAGGGCCTCCACGTCCGCCAGCTGCGCCAGCTGGAGCAGGCGATGGGGGTTCTGGAGCAGGGGGGTCAGCAACTCCAGCGTGGGCTGCAGGATCATGGGCTGATCGATTTCCAGGGGCTGCCAGTGGGCGGCGGTGCCCTTCAGGTCGCGCAGCAGGTACTCATGGGCCAGCGCCTCGCCATGCTCGGTGAGGCGCAAGTGCGTGTAGCCCTCGTCGCCCTGGATGATGCCCATCCGCCCCAGGAAGGGCAGGAACACGGTGCGGGTGCGCTCCTCGTCGAGGGGGTGCAGGGTCTTGAGGAAGGCCAGGAAGGGTTGGACGGCCAGGGCCTGGCCCCGGCGCTCCAGCAGGTGCTGCATGAGGAAGTGGCGGTCCTCGGCCGGCGGCATGCCCCAGGCCTTGAGGTCGTGCTCCAGCAGGCTGGCGAAGGCGCGCTCGGCCACCCAGCGGGGGGGATGGCTCGTGACGGCGGGCAGCAGCGTCTCCACGCGGCCCTCACGGCTCCACAGCAGGCCCAGGCGGTGCAGCAGGGTGAAGATGAGGGTGGCGTCCTGCTCCTCCTGCAGCATGGCGTTGCGCTGCATGAGCTGGCCCAGCTCCTTCTTGGCGGGCAGGCCGCCCTTCAGCACGCGCAGGCCGGCCACGCAGCGCAGGAGGACGCCCGTGAGGGCCAGGGAGAACCGGAACGGCTCGGCAGCGCGAAGCTTCACGCCCTCCGGGGCCTGGAAGTTCAGGGCGCCATCATCGAAGTCATCGAGGGCGTCGGCCACACGCTCGGCCACGGCCCAGCCCTCGCCATCGGGCAGGATCAGCCCCAGCCCGCGGAGGGTCTCGATGATCGGCGGCGGCGGCAGCGCGCCTTCGTTCGCCAGGTGCTTCAAGGCCACCAGGGAACCGCTGTCCAGATCGGCCAGGGTATCGGCCAGGCGCTTGTGGTCCTCCAAGTGGAAGACCATGGTCTTGAGCAGGCGCACGCGGCCTTCGGCTTCATCCTCCCAGCGGAGGGGAATGGGCAGGCGACGGCGCTCGCAAATGGTCCTGAGCTGCTCATCCGAGCAGTTCGAAAGGAGCTGGTAGTGGTTGAACGGCATGGACACCTGGGTACAGATGATCCTCCAGTGTCCCACGGAACGCGGGAACACTCACTCGGAAAAAACGCCTGGTAGGCCGGGCGCCCTCACGCCCGGGTGGAGCGGGCCCCGTTATTCGAGAGTCTTGAGGTGAAGGGTCCGCCCCGCCACGCCGTCGCTGAAGACCAGATCGAACTGTTTCGCCCGGCTCGTGAAAGCCTGGCGGCCACCGTAGAGGATGGCGATGACTTCGCCCGAATCCGCATCACGCACGAGGGCGGCCGGATGCGCCGCGACGTCCCAGGTGAGCTGGACCTGGTCCTCCGAGAGGCGCTGGACATCGGGTGTTGAGGCGGCTCCAGACGTGGCCCGGAGGCTGCTGACGATCCTGCCGTTCTTGAGGACGGCCAACCCGGCCAGGGAATCCAGAGCGGCCGCATCGATCGGGAGAGCCATGACGAAGTGGCGCTCGCGCCCCTTGGGCCAGCAGCCGAGGTCCATCAGTTCGAGGGGCGTGGTGAAGACGGGAAGGCCCTTCTGGTCCACGCATTCCAGGGTGTAGTCTCCCGCGCTGGGCGTGGTGGACGGGAGCGCCCGGGTGCGGAAGGATGGGAGGAGTTCGACCTTCCCATTCTCGTGGACGATTCCCCGGACGATCAGGCACTCTCGGGCGGCGGCCTGCTCCTTGGGCAGGGGGGCGTCCTCGGCGCCCACCTTGAGGAAGCCTCCCGTGGCGCCCCGGAAATCAAGGATCTTCTTGTAGACGTAGTCGCTGACCCAGTCGGGCGTGCAGTAGCCCATGATGTCCTTATAGGTGGCCGGCGATTTCAGCTGGCCGGTGGTGGTGTCATAGCCCCAGACGCCGATGAGCCCGCCAGAGTATGGGTAGCCTGGATCGAGGTCGGTCGTGACCCCGCATGGGCTGTGCTGGCGGCCCATGTTGTGGCCGGTCTCGTGGGCGAAGACCTCGGGGAAATTGCCGCCATCCTGGTAACCCGTCTTGTCCCACCCGATGGCGGTGCGGTACTTGAACGAGCTGCCCACCGATGGCACCCAGCCGGTGCCGGCCACGCCTGAGCTGTAGCTGACTTTCAGGGCGCCGAAATAGTACCGGTCTGCCACACCGTCGGCCAGGTGCTTGGCGGTGAGATCGTTGAGCAGGGTGTCCCACCCTGTGCCATCGGAGCTGAGGGCCACGGAGGACGTGAAGGTGGCGCCCACGGCGACATCCAGGCTGGACACCGGGTACATCCTGGCGAGCCGGGCGGCCCAGGCGTCCTTGTTGGCGGCCGTGATGTTCCCGGTGCCGCTGGAAAGGGCGACCGGGAAGATCGTGGTCCTGAAGATCGGGACGGCGGCTCCGCCTAGGGCCACCGTCGTGGTGTTGTTGGTCTTGTCGGCTTCGGCCACCGAGCCCGCAGGATCCACCATGGCCTGGAGGCTGTATCCACTGCCGGCGGGCGTTGTGAGGTCGGTGCCGGGGACGGGGAGATTCCAGCTGCTGGAGAGCAGGGACTCGTTCAGGGTGAGGGGGGTGCTGCTGCCAGGCGCTGCAAGGGTTTTCGGATAGCCGTTCACGGGCACGCCGTTGTTCAGGAGGGTGACCTGGACGGCCGGGGCCGCGGAATTCGTTGTGTTGGCGAGGACGAAGACCCGGATCAGGCCGTCTTTCCCGGCCACGATGGGGACGGAGTTGTCGAGGGTCTGGGTGCTCTGGGTGAGCTGGATCTTCTCGACGTGGAGGTCCAGGGTGGTGCTGGCGGTGTTGACCGTGAAGGTCCGGGTCACCGTTCCGCCGGGCGTGCTGATGACCAGGTTGCCGGACGTGGCAGCTGCCGGCACGGTGAAGGTGATCTGTTTGGTGCTCGGGCTGGTCGGCACGATGGCCAGACCATTCAGGGTCAAGGTCGTGCCTGGATAGCCCAGGTAGTTGCCGGTGATGACCACGGGCGTTCCCACGGGGCCCTGGGTCGGATTTACGCCGGTGATGACGGGGAATCCATAGATCACGGAGAAGTTCGTGGCGGAGAGGCCGGTGCCCTGGGCGTTGGTCATGCGAATGGGGGTGCTTCCGGAGGTGGCCGTGGCCGGGACCGCGGCCGACAGGCTCGTCCCATCGGCCAGGGTGTATCCCGCGCTCACCCCCCCGATGGCCACGTCCGTCAGCCCGAAGAAGTTCATTCCGGAGATCTGGACGGTCACTTCGCCCGCGATGCCGGAGGTGGGGGAGAAACTAGAGATGATCGGCCTGAGGTCTGTGGCAGGTGCCGCGATCTTGGCCACCACGTCGTCGAGGAGGAAGCTGGTGGCATTCTGGGCGTCCTCCTGGCTCCTGAAGGACAGGCGGATGATCTGTCCCTTGTAAGGCAGCAGGTTCACGGAATAGGCCGTGTAGTCGGCAGCGTCGAGGTTGGTCTTGGTGAGCAGGGTGCCCAGCAGGGTGCCGGACGTGCTGAGCGCCTCGATGATGACGGAGTCCTTCGCGCCCCCGCCGCTGGGCTCGGCGGTGAGGATCTTCAGGTAGAAGGTGGCGCTGGCGGACTGGGCCGTCGCCGGGATGAAGAGATCCTGGGTGATCTGGTCCGATTGCACCGACCCGTACCCGCCCAGCCAGGCGAACAAGAGCCCGCCGTGGGGCACCACGCCGGGGGTGCTGGCCGACGCTCCCCGGATGACGCCGGTGTCCCCTTTCCAGATGATGGGCGAGGTCTGCTCGAAATCCGTGTTCATCAGCACCTGGATGGTACTGACGGGGGGAGGAGGCGGCGGCGTGGGCGTGGAGGAACCACCCCCGCCCCCACAGGCCAGGAACGTGATGAGAGCCGCGAAGGGGAGGCCTCGGATCGGTAGGCGGTTCATGGTGGCTCCGCAGCGATCGCCCCCCAATGCATCCACCAGTCAGTGGACCCGAGGGGTCCTTACCATACCTGACTATTTCGCGCTTGATGGCGGGGAAATCCTCCTGCCGGGAGCGGGGTGGTCGCTCTCACGAACCCATCACTGGGCCGTGAGGGTGCCTACGGACACGGCGATGGGCGAGACGATGGCTCCCGTGCCGTCGAGCATCTGGCACTTGGTGGCGCTGGCGCCGAGGCCGATGGTGCCCTTGGGCTGGGAGGCCTTGAGGTCCAGGGCGATGCGCAGCAGGGGGGCGTTCAGGGAGACGGGGCTGGTGGTGCCCTTCTGAGCCACAGTGACCTGGAGGGAACCACCGCTGACCGCGCCTCTGAGGATCTGGGGCGCAGCGCCGAGATTGAAGGCCGTGCCGTTCTGGACGAAGGCGTTGGCGGGATCGCTGGTAGCGACATTGACCCAGGCCACCTTGGTGGCATCCGTAATGAAGGTGGCGCTGACACCGCTGCCCGTGGTGGAGGCGGGCCCCACAAGGTCCAGGACGAGGTGGGCTTCGGTGGAGAGGGCCGTGTTCTTCTTGAGCAGGTACGAACCAGAGGCGGGGTCCGTGTAAGCGAGGCCCGAGGCCGTGGCCGGGGGCGCAGGAGCTGGCGCGGAAGCGCCGCCACCCCCGCCGCCGCAGGCCAGAAGGCCTGCCAGCGCTAGTGTGGTGGAACCTGTGAGGAGCTTGGTCATCGGGGTCATGGTCATGTCCTCAAAGGCGGCCCAGCAGGAGGGTGAGATCCGCATCATCCACCTTCCCGTCGCCGTTCAGGTCACAGGTGGCGTTGGTGGTGCCGTAGTACTTCGCGAAAAAGAGGAGGTCCCGCAGATCCACCACGCCATCGCCGTTCAGGTCGGGGCTCCACACGGTCACAGTGGCGTTGCCGGTCACGCCGGAAAAGGTGTGCGTGGCGGTGACCGTGAAGGTTCCCAGGGTGGTGGCGGAGAATACTCCCGAGCTGTTGATGCTGCCTCCTCCCGTGACCGACCAGGTCACTGTCTGATCCGGAACTCCGTTCACGGTCACGGTGGCCGAGAACCGGATGGTGTCACCGACGGCCGCCGAAGCCGTGGCGGGCGTCACGGAAACAATCACGGAGCTGGGGGACAGCAGACTGACTGTCGCCTTGCCGGGCGTGCTTGAGGGTGAAGCCGCGCTGGTGGCGGTCACCGTGTAGGTCCCCGCGGCCAGGCCGGAGGCATGGAAGAGTCCGGAGGCGTCCACGCCGAGGCCGCTCCAGGTGACGGATTGATCCGTGAGCCCGACCACGGTGGCGGTGAATTGCTGCGTGCCGGTGCCAGTCATCATTCGCGCGGACTGGGGGCTGATGGCCACACCCACGCCGCCCGGGTCCACCAGGGTGATGGTGGCGTGGGCTGTGGCCGTGGGAGTATCCACGGTGGTCACGGTCACCGTATCCGAGGTTCCAGTGATGGGTGCCGTGTAGGTCTGGGCTGCGCCAGAGATCGTGGCGGCTGCAGGCACCGTGCCGCTCAGGGCTGTCCAGGTCACGGTGTTGGCCGAGCCGTTGATGACCGTGGGCGTGAAGGTCTGGGTGCCTCCCTTGAGCATGGTCACGGTGCTGGGCGAGAGGTTGACAGCAAGTCCCGCCTGCAGTTCCCACACCCCGCGGCCATAGGTGGCGGCGCGGATCAGGCTGCTGTCCGGGGCTACGTAGAGATCCCGCACAGCCACCAGGGGTAGGTTGCTGCCGAAGCGGCTCCAGGTGGCGCCACCGTCACTGCTAACATACACACCGAAGTCCGTGCCCGCGTACACCTTGTTGGCGATTAGGCGATCGGCCTTCACCACATGGACGGGAATGCCGAAGGGGAAGCCGCCGGCATCGATCGCCGTCCAGCTGGTGCCACCATTGGTGCTCTTCCACAGGTGGTTGGACGAGGCGCTGGTGGCCACGGATCCCACATACACGGTCGAGGGGGACAAGGGATCGAATTCGATGCAGCTCAGGGAGGCGCCGCTTCCCGGGAGGGTGGCCGCCTTGGCCCAGGAGACACCGCCATCAGTGGTCAGGAAGACCCGGGACTGGTTGGCGGCGATGCCGAGGGTATTCGGATCGCTGGGCGAAGCCGCCAGGTTGCGGATATACAGCTCGGTGGTCGTGGTGGTGGAGGACATGTCGAGGGGCAGGGGGAGGCCGCCCGTACCGATGGCCGCCCAGCTGGCTCCGAACGTGGTGCTCTGGTAGACCTTCCCGTTGGTGGCGGTGTAGACCACGGCTGGCCGGGCCGAGTCACCGGGCGCCAGCTTGGGGGCGAAGGGGGCCAGGTTCTTGTTGTTCGCTTCGGCGATCCCCGAGATGGCTTCGTTGAAGGTCGCCCCGCCATTGATGCTTCGGTAGATGTCGGTGTAGTAGAGGCTGCCGAGCACCTGGGTCCCGTCCGTGGGATGGAAGCGGGTGGCGAAGCCGTCGCCGCCGATGATGTCTTCAAAGACGCTTTCGGTCCCGGTGAGGGATCCTCCGGAGACAGAGGGCTGGCGGAGCCGGGTGCCGTTGTCCTGGAGGCCCAGGGAGACCCGCCACTTCGAATCCGGGGGGGTGGCCGCCGTGGTGGAGCCCACGTTGTAGGCCATATGCGAGGCCAGGCCCTTGTTCCGGCGGTTGTCGAGGAAGGACAGGTCGTAGGACAAAGTGGGAACCGTCGCGCGGAAGGGGTCCCGCACCACGGCCAGGCCGCCATCGTTGGCGACGTAGAGGGTGGCCCCGTCCGGTGACCAGGCCGTCGAATGGAAATCGGCGTGGGCGTAGACATGGCCGTTGCCGAACCAATGGGTGAGCTGCGTCCAGCTCGCGCCGCTGTCCGAGGAGCGGTAGAGCGCGAGGTTGGCGCCGACGAAGATCCGGGAGGGGTTGCTGGGATCGACAGCTAGCCCCTGGTTGTACCAGCCCTGGCCGCCGTCACCGGTCATCTGGAGGCCGGAGCCCTGAAAGAGACCGCCAGCCACCGTGGGAGCCGCGGACCAGGTCCAGGTCACACCCTTGTCGGCGCTCTTCAGGACGCCTCGGGCCACCTTCGTGCTGGCATTGGTGGTGTCCTCGAGGATGGCGTAGGCGGTGGCTCCATCCCGGGCGGCGGAAATGGTGATCCGCCCCACGGGGAAACTGACGCCGCTCAGGGTGGCCAGGGTCCAGGATGCGCCTCCATTGTTGGAGTAGTAGATGGCGCCACTGCTGGTGGAGCCGCTGGTGGTCTCCACAGAGCACACGAGATCCGTGGCGCTGAGTTTCTGCAGGGACCAGACCTGGCCCGTGGCGGGCCCGCCCGTCGCGGCCGCGAAGGTGGAACCTCCATCCGTCGAGATTCTCAGACCGCTGTTCGTCGCCCAGAGGATCCGGCTGGCGTCCAGGGGGAGGATGGCGTAGGAGCGGGTGGCGCTGCCCAGGCTGGCGATGGGCGCGGCAGTCCAGGTGGCGCCCCCGTCGGTGGTCTTGAAGAAGCCACGGCCCTCGGCATCGAAGAAGTCGCCGGCGCCCAGGTAGAGGACCTTGGAATCCACCGGGCTCATGGCCAGGGCCCCCACGGAGACATTGCCCCCGCTGCTGCTGGTGGGCAGGGCATCCGTGACGGAATACCAGGTCCAGTCGCCGGCCAGCGCGGGATCCGCATTGTCGCAGCGGAACACGCCGCCGCCGCTGGTGGCCAGGTAGAGCGTGGTGGCCGTGGGGTGGACCACGATGGCCACGGGGCGGCCGCTGTCGATATCGGGTGTGGTGCTGGTGAGCTGCGAGAAGGGCCCCAGGTTGGTCCAGGTGCCACCCACGCCGGAGGGTCCGGTCACCAGGGCCGCCGGCAGGGCGGAGCCACCGCTGAGCTGGAGGCGGCGGGGCGTCCAGATGCGGGCCTCCTGGGCGGCCAGCCGGTTCTTGTAGTCGAGGTACTCGGGGCTGGCTTTTCCGTTGAACCACCACAGGTTCCAGTCCCGGCGCAGATCTGCGCGATCGTGGCCACTGAGGGCATGGGGGGTCCGGCGGTAGGGCAGGTCCCGGCGGCGCTCGCCGGGGTTACCCTCCTGGGCGGCGAGGCTGGAAAAGGCCACGAGCAGGGCGAGCATGGGTAAACATCGGAGCGCCCAACGGTTCATGCTGTCTCCAGGAAGGATCCCCGTGAGCCTCGGTGGAACGGAATCGGGGCCGGGGGGTTTCAAACTATACGACAGCCAAAGGCCCGTGCCAGTTGACTTTTCTGCCCGACGACCGGGCTTCAGCGGGAGCCTCGCATTGACCCTGCCACCGGAGGCCCCTAGGCTGAAGGTTTGGGTCTGCTGCCACCGTGATCGCCCTTCGTCCCGACAACCCCCTGATCGTCCAGAGCGACCGCACCCTGCTGCTCGAGGTGGCGAACCCGGCGTTCGAGCAGGTGCGCGACGAGCTGGCCCGGTTCGCGGAACTGGTGAAGAGTCCCGAGCACATCCACACCTACCGCATCACGCCGTTGAGCCTCTGGAATGCCTCGGCCTCGGGTGTGGCCTGCGCGGACATGATCGAGACCCTGAACACCTGGTCGAAGTACCCCGTGCCGCAGAACCTGCTGCAGGAGATCGAGGATCACGGCACCCGCTACGGCAAGTTGCGCCTAGTGGCCAAGGGCGACCGGCTGGCGCTGGAGATGGACGACCGGGGCCTCTTCTGGGAGCTGGAGAACCAGAAGTCGCTGCAGGGAATGCTGGCCGAGCCCTACCCCGATGAGAAGGGCATCTATTTGAATACGGGCATGCGCGGCGAGGTGAAGCTGCAGCTCATCCGCCTGGGCCACCCCGTGCAGGACATGGCCGGCTACAAGCCCGGGGATCCACTGGCCTTCGAGCTTGCCCCCACCACGAAGCAGAACGGCAAGCCCTTCGGCCTGCGCCACTACCAGCAGGCCGCGGTGGATGTGTTCCATGCGGGCGGCGGGCCCGACGGCGGCGCCGGGGTGCTGGTCCTGCCCTGCGGAGCGGGCAAGACCGTCATCGGCATCGGCTGCATGGGCACCCTGCAGACCCACACGCTGGTGCTGACCACCAACGGCACGGCCGTGAAGCAGTGGAAGCAGGAGCTGCTCGACAAGACGACGCTCACGGAGGACCAGGTGGGCCTCTACACGGGCGACACCAAGGAGATCAAGCCCGTCACCATCGCGACCTACCAGATCCTCACCTACCGCAAGAGCAAGACGGGACCCTTCGAGCACTTCAAGCTCTTCGAGGCCGCCAACTGGGGCCTGGTGATCTATGACGAGGTGCACATGCTGCCCGCCCCGGTCTTCCGGGCTGTGGCGGAACTCCAGGCCAAGCGCCGCCTGGGCCTCACGGCCACGCTGGTGCGCGAGGACGGCAAGGAAGAGGACGTCTTCAGCCTCATCGGCCCCAAGCGGGTGGATGTGCCCTGGAAGATGCTGGAGAAGGATGGCTTCATCGCCACGGCCCACTGCCTGGAGATCCGCGTCCCCCTGCCTACGGACGAGCGCATGGAATACGCCGTGGCCGACCAGCGCCAGCGCTTCCGCATCGCCTCTGAGAACAGCCTGAAGATGGCCGTGATGGACGAGCTGCTGGCAGGCCATCCGACCGACAACATCCTCATCATCGGCCAGTACCTCGAGCAGCTCCGCATCATCGGCGAGCGGCTGGGGGCGCCCGTGCTGACGGGGCAGACGCCCGAGAAGGAGCGGGAGAGCCTCTTCCGCCAGTTCCGCGAAGGCCAGCTCCGGGTGCTCATCGTGAGCAAGGTGGCCAATTTCGCCATCGATCTGCCGGATGCCAGCGTGGCCATCCAGATGAGCGGGACCTTCGGGTCACGGCAGGAGGAAGCCCAGCGCCTGGGCCGCATCCTGCGCCCCAAGGGCGAGCGCAATGTGAGCTACTTCTACTCGCTCATCAGCCGCGACACCACCGAGCAGGAGTTCGCCCGCAACCGCCAGCTCTTCCTCACCGAGCAGGGCTACCGCTACCTCATCGAAAGCCGCCACTTCGATGAAACCGGCCACCTCAGCGAGCCCGCCGTCTGGAAGCGGCTGCGGGAAGAAACCGCAGGCTAGCGCCGTCACACCTTGTGCGACCTGATGTCGCGTGAGGAGCCCCGGCGTCCTGCGGTTTAAACGCAGGCTAGGGATGGGCTAGCGCCACATCTCTGGGTGCAGGAACGACTGCGCGCCCAGCCAGCGATCCAGGGGCCAGACGATGAGCGCGGCCAGGAGGCCGGCCAGCACGTCGTCCATCACCACCCCCCAGCCGCCGGGGAGGCGCTGGGCGGTATCTACAGCCCCTGGCTTCCAGATGTCGAAGAGGCGGAAGAGCATGAAGGGGGCCACCAGCCGCGCGGCCCAGAGACTCCAGGGCTGGGGCTGGATGGGGACCGTGAACAGCAGGGGGGTCAGGGCGAGCCACACACCGGCCCACTCGTCGGCCACCACGAAGGAGGGATCCTTCTGCCCCGTCTCTCGCACCACCCGATCCGCCGCCCACACGGCCACCAGCGCGAGCATCAGAGGCGCCGCCAGCAGGACCCAGGGCCCGAAGATCCAGGCCCGGACAGCGCCCACCAGCAGCAGCCAGGCCGCCAGCCCGGCCAGGCTCCCCCAGGTACCTGGCGCGGGCTTCAGGTAGCCGCTGCCGAACCCCGTCGCGATCCACCAGGCGAAGCGCGGTGCCTTATACATGTCGGAGGGCCTCCACGATGCGCAACCGCGCGGCCTTCAGGCCCGGGAACAGGGCGCTCAGCTGGAGCGTCGCCTGCAGGCCCATCGCCACGATGGCGTAGACCCCGGGCACGAAGTGGATGTTCAGCTCGTAGCCGTGGCTGGTGCCGGGCGGTGCGGGCATCTGGAGGTGCAGGGCGTTGAGGCCCGCCCGGAGCAGCAGCGTCGCCACCAGGCCCAGGGCACTGCCCAGGAGCCCCAGAAAAGCGCCTTCCCACTGGAGCAGCGATACCAGCTGGCCATGCTGGAGCCCCATGGCCCGCAGGACGCCAAACTCGCGGACGCGCTCCATGACCGACATCAGCAGCGTGTTCGCGGTGGCCAGCAGCACCACCAGGAAGAGCACCAGGCCCATGAACCCGAAGATGGCGTAGTAGAGCAGCTTCACCTGCCGGTAGAAGGAGGCCAGCTCGAACCAGGGCTTCACCGAAGTTCCGGGCAGCAGAGCCTGGATTCGCGTCTGCTCGGCGGCGGTGTCCTGGGGCCGCTTCAGCACGATGGACAGCCGTGACCGGGCTGGACCCGCATCCAGCAGCTGGCTCGCGGTGGCCAGGCTCACCGTGAGGACGCGGTCGTTCAGCTCCCGCAACCCCAGATCCTGGAGGCCGACCACTTCGACATCCACGGCGTTCAGGGCACCGTCGCGGGTCGTGGACATGAGGGTGAGCAGGCTGCCCACGGAGGCGCCCAGGCTGCGGGCCAGGCCCGCGCCGAGGATCACTTCGCGGGTCGACGGATTGGCGGAAAGCCAGCGGGAACCGGCGCCGCCGGGGGCCCTCGCGCCGTCCTTCAGCGCGTCGAGGCAGGCCATGTGTTCCGGTTCGAGCACGGGATCCACGGCCGTGCCCAGAAAGGCGACGCTCTTCGCGCCGCTGGAGAGCAGGCCCATGAACTGAGTGCGGGGCAGCACCTCGGCTACGGCGGGATTCTGGCGGAGCTGCGCCGCCAGGGCCTCGCCATTGGGCAGGGCCTTTTCCAGGCTCTGGGCCTCCTCGCCCTCCAGGGCCCCCGGCGGCAGTACCTGGAGGTGGCCCAGGCCGCCGTGGATGGCCGAATCGGACAGGCCCTGGAAGGTCTGGGCCATGAAGCCTCCAGCCAGGCTGAGGGCCAGGAAGCCCGCCACTACCACCATGAGCGTGAGCGCCGTCCGCCGCCGCTGGCGCAGCAGGTTCCGGAGGGCGAGCCGGGCGAGGATCACGGCGCCTCCACCAGCCGGCCGTCGGCGAGGCGGAACACGTGGTGGGCGCGGGCGATGACGGCGGGATCATGGCTGGCCACGAGGAAGGTGGCGCCGCGCTCGGCGGCCAGCTCGGCCATGAGGTCCATGAGCGGCCCGCCGTGGGCGTGGTCGAGGCTGGCGGTGGGTTCGTCGGCGAGCACCAGCAGGGGGTCCGGCGCCAGGGCGCGGGCGATGGCCGCGCGCTGCTGCTGGCCGCCACTGAGCTGGCCCGGACGATGATGCAGGCGGTCCGCCAGGCCCACGCGGTCCAGGGCCGCCCCGGCGCGGCGGCGGGCCTCGTTTTCGGCAAGGCCCTGGAGCTGCAGGGGCAGCATCACGTTCTCCAGAGCGGACAGGACGGGCACCAGGTTGAAGGCCTGGAACACGAAGCCCAGGTGCCTCAGGCGCAGGTCGCAGCGCTTTCGCTCGGACAGGCTGGACACTTCCTGTCCATCCAGGAACACGGTGCCCTCATCCGGCTGATCCAGCAGGCCCGCCAGCTGGAGCAGGGTGGTCTTGCCGCTCCCGCTGGGCCCGGCCAGGACGGCCAGGCAGCCCTTCGGCACCTCCAGCGACACGCCGAACACACCGGCGCGTTCGCCGCCGAGTTCATAGGCGCGGGTCAGGTTGCGGAACTGCAGCATCTGACCAGTGTAACGGCCCCCCCGCCTCAGAACTGCATGGCGTAGGCCACCTTGGCGAAGAGCCCCCGCTCCACCATGCGCTCGTAGGAGAGGATGGCTCCAGGATCCCGCCGCCGCTGGCCCGACCAGCCGAGGTAGGCGTTGGTGAAGGCGTTGGGCTGCCAGCCTACGAAGGCCTTGAGGAACTTGTCCACGCCCTCGCCGTGGAGGCCGTCGTAGCGGACGACGAAGGCCTGGGTCTTCAGGTAGAAGTAGGCCGGCAGCTGCCAGCTCCCGGTGGCTGTGAGCTCCCGGGCCCGGATGAGGCGCAGATCGTCCGCCTCCCGGTCCAGGATGGATTGCAGGGCCGAGAGGTTGTAGGAGATGGAACCCACGGTGCCGTGGAAGAAGAGCTGGGCAGAGTCCAGCCGGGCGGGATCGCCGGAGGCCAGGTCGAGGGTGCGGCCCCGGGTGGCGTTCCAACCGAGCTGCACCTGGGAGTGCTGGCGCCAGTTGCCACCCACGGTGAGGGCGCGGGAGGCCACTGAGCGGACGCGATCCTCGGCCCAGACCCGCCCGGCCACGTCCCAGTTGAAGAAGAAGCTCAGGCGCCCGGCCGTCTCCAGCCAGGTGTCGAGGCCCACCACCCGCTCCAGGGGATCGCCGTTCCACCAGGTGAGGCGGCGCCAGCGCAGCGTGGCGTTGGCGGAGGAGAGCTTGCCTTGGTTCCAGTTCTCCCGCCAGCCGAAGCCCGCGTTGTCGCGGCGGTAGCCTTGGAGGTCCGTGAAGCCCGACAGCAGCACCAGGTCGGGGCTGGTGGTCTGCGTCAGGGCCCAGGCCGTCCAGTTCCGGGTGCTCCAGTCCAGCTCGGCGGAGGTGGAGGTCCCCCGGCGCGAGAGGACCGTCCCGTCCGGCTGGGGCAGGCGCGAGGTGGCGGCCATGGCGCTGCCGATGACATGGAACTCGGGGCCCAGGTACTGATCCAGGTAGACGCCACCGCTCTGGCCGCCCGTGTCGTCCGGCCCGCCCTGAAGGCGCTTGTCCGTGCCGAGGAAGGACAGGCCCGAGCCCCGCTGATCCAGCTGGAGGCGCAGGGCCGCGGCCGTGTCGCGGGTGGGCAGGCCGTCCACACCCCGGGCCCCGTTGGCACCAAGGAGCAGGCCTCCGTCCTGGTCCTTGGCGTGGATGAGGGTCCAAGTGGCGTAGGAGGCCTGGCCCGAAGCCTTCAGTCCGAAGAGGGGATCCTGGATGGAGCGGCTGAAGAACTGGCGCTGGGCGGAAGAGGGGGAGAGCAGGTCCATGCCCTCCAGGAAGAAGGGGCGGCGTTCGGGGTAGAATACCTTGAAGCGGCTGTTGATCTGGAGCGGATCCACGTCCGCGTCCGCCGTGGCGAAGTCGGGCCGGTAGGTGCCCTCCATGGTGAGGGCCGTGGTGGCATAGCGGAGGTCCAGGCCGAGACGGGCCTTCGATTCCGTGGGGGCGCCGGGGTTGGCTTCCAGCGACTGTGTGCGGCTGGTGGCGGCGAAGGGGATGAGGAGGAAGGGCGAGCCCGGCTTCTCCACGGGGGCCCCGGAGACCCGGGCCATCTGGCAGATGTCGCACTGCACGTCCTTGCTCATGCGGGGCCAGGAGATGCCGTAGCGCCGTTCCCGCGGGATGATGCGGAGGACGCGCAGGGCCCAGTCGCCGGGCCGGCGGCGCAGGCTGCTGTAGGGGATGCGCATCTTCACGACGTAACCAGTGGGCGTCAGCACGCCCGTGGAATCCCAGAGGCAGTCGTACGAAGCGTTCTCGCCGGTGGTGTCGGTCATGATCTCGTCGATCTGGCCGCCCAAGGGGGTCACGAAGAAGCGGACGATGCTCTGGCCCTTGCCGGAAGGATCGAGATCCACGCCCACGAAGTCGAAGTCGCCCTGGTTGGTGTCCCGCATGTGGCGCGCGGCATGGATCTTCGAAGGCTCCGGATCCATGGCCTCCACCGCGACATAGAGGGCGTCCGGACCCCAGCCCGCATGCACGGTGGTGGGCCAGCGGTTCTCGCCCTTGTCGTCCGGCATGATCATGCCGAACTCGGTGATGACCAGGGCCTCCTTCCAGGTGGAGAGGTCCGCGTCCCGGGTCATGGAGGGCGCCTGGGCCAGCCGGGGGATGGCCAGATGGGGCGGGTTGGGTGCCTGGGAGGCCAGGGCGGGCAGGCACAACAAGGACAAGGCGGGAAAACGCATGGAAGACCCCCGGAGCGGAGTGGTTCCGTTGGCCTACGAGAAGCTTCGCAGATCCGTTTAGGCGCTTCCACTCCGGCGGTCGAGGCCTCAGCGCTTGGCGGGGGCCTGCCTGGCCGCGGACTTAGCTTCCCCGCCCCGAGGATTCCGGGCGAGGAACGACTGCTCGTAGGCGGCGGTGCTGGCCTCCAGCCCACCCTCCTCGACCTCGCCGATGAGGTCGTAGGCGTGGGCTTTCACGATGCGCACCCGCTGGATGGTGTTCACCTGGGGCGCGCCATCCACCAGCAGCACGTTGCCGTCGATTTCCGGAGCCTGGCCCTGGTGGCGGCCCTTCACGATGAGGTCGGTCTCCTCGTGGGCGCCCTCCACCAGCACGTCGATGACCTGGCCCACCTTCTCCTGGTTCTTCTCCCGGGCGATCTTCTGCTGCAATTCAAGAAGGCGGCGCTTGCGGGCTTCCTTGGTGCGCTTGGGGATGGGATCGCCCAGATCATAAGCAGTGGTGCCCTCCTCGGGGCTGTAGGTGAAGACGCCCACGTGGTCGAAGCGGGCCTCCTGCACGAAGGCCTTCAGTTCCTCGAAGGCGGCCTCGTCCTCGCCGGGAAAGCCCACGATGAAGTTCGAGCGGATGGCGATGCCCGGCACGATGCGGCGCACCTTCTCGATGAGCTTCAGGAACTGGGGCCGGCTGCCGCCCCGGGCCATGGCCTTGAGGATGGCGGCATCGGCGTGCTGGAGGGGCATGTCCAGGTAGCGGGCGCAGTTGGGCGTCTCGGCCATGGCGTGGAGCAGGCCGTCGGTCAGGCGGTTGGGGTAGGCGTAGTGGATGCGGAACCAGCGGAGGCCTTCCACGGATCCGAGGGCGCGAACCAGCTTCTCCAGCGCATCGGGATCACCGAAATCGCGGCCGTAGTCCGTAGTGTCCTGGCCCACGAGGCTGATCTCCAGCACGCCCTGGGCCACGAGGTTCTTGGCCTCGGCCACGACGCTCTCGACGCTGCGGCTGCGCTGGGCGCCCCGCAGCTGGGGGATCACACAGAAGGCGCAGGCGTGGTCGCAGCCTTCGCTGATCTTCAGGTAGGCGCTGGCCTTGGGGGTGGTGAGCATCCGGGGGCTGGCTTCGGTGTAGAGGTAGTCGGGGTTCGGATTCAGCTCGAAGGACGCGCCCGCGCCGATCACTTCCGCGATCTGCTCGATGTCCCGGGTGCCCAGGCAGGCGTCGATTTCCGGCATCTCGGCCATGAGCTCGTCCCGGTAGCGTTCCACGAGGCAGCCCGCCACGATGAGCTTCTCGCAGGCACCCTCGGTCTTCATGGAGGCCGCCTGCAGGATGGCCTCGACGCTCTCCTGCTTGGCGGCATCGATGAAGCCGCAGGTGTTCACCACCAGCACCTGGGCCTCCTCCAGCACGGAGGTGATCTGGTAGCCCTTGAGCCGCAGGTGGCCCAGCATGACTTCCGAATCCACCAGGTTCTTGGGGCAGCCCAGGGACATGAAACCGACTTTAGAGGTCATATCAAAACCCCCACGTGGTCGCGCGAGGGCACCGGGCGAGCGAGGCGAGGAAAGCGAGGAGAGGCGTAGCGGGCACTACGCGCGACGAGCTTGACGCGGCATCGCGACGCCCGGTGCCCTCGCCCGGAGGGATGAAGCCAGGCGGGCGCCCCGCGGCGTCACCGCCCTTGAACGATGTCCCGCATCGCCCTGCGTGCGCTTCCTTGCGGTGCATCCCGCCTGGCTTCATCGCGGCCCCGTCGGGGTTTTGATACGACCTCTTAGTCAACGGACCTCCGCACCCCATCCAGGGTGAACCTCATAGAATACCGCGGCCTGCCGATGACGTCAGCAGGCCGTGCTAGACTCGGCCTTCTCCCGGTTCCCAAGATGAAACTCACCCTTCAGGTCGATGGTGCCCTCCATCCCGTGACCCTCACGGAGGAAGGCGTGACCCTGGGCCGGGGCGACCAGGCCACCATCCGCATCCAGGCCAACGCCGTGAGCCGGGTCCACGCCCGCATCTTCCTGAAGGATGGCCAGCCCCACGTGATGGACATGAAGTCCCTCAACGGGACGTCCCTCAACGGCCTGACCCTGTCCGAGCCCGCGCCGCTGCACCTCGGCGACACCGTGGTGCTTGGCGAGGCCATGGTGGTCTGGGTCCCGGAGAGCGCCGCGGCCATGCCGGCCCCTGGGTTGAACGTCACCCTCGCGCCGCGGGCCACCGCGTCCAAGATCTCTCTGGAAGACCGGGCCTTCGATGCCTCCGGTTCCATCCTCGTCCCCCATGCCAGCCTGGAGGCCATGCTGGCCCAGGCCAGCGGCCAGCACCCCGCGGGCGAGGCCGTGACCCTGTTCCAGCGCCTGGCCACCATGGCCGGCACCCTGCTGCGGGCCGCGGGCCTGGCGGAGCTGCTGGAATCGGTCATGGGCCTGGTGACTTCCCAGATCCCCTGCCAGCGCGGGTTCATCCTGCTGGCGGACGCGGAGGGCGAACTGGTGCCCGAGCTGGTCTGGGAGGAGCAGCCGGGCCTGAACCCCAACCCCATCAGCCGCACCATCGCCCGCACGGCCATGAAGGACCGCGTGGCCATCCTCACCACGGACGCCCGCATGGATCCCCGGTTCAGCGCCGGCGAGAGCATCAAGATCCACGGGATCACCTCGGCCCTCTGCGCCCCGCTCATCGTGGAGAACCAGTCCCTGGGCGTCATCTACCTGGAGACCAGCCTCAGCAAGGGCAGCTTCAAGCGCGAGGACGAGCACCTGCTCAGCGCCATGGCCAACTTCGCCGCCGTGGGCATCCAGCGTGAGCGGGAGGCCAAGTTCCGCCAGCGGCTGGAGCGGTACCACAGCCCCCAGGTGGTGGACCAGATCCTCAAATCCAGCCAGAACAAGGAGGCCCCGGCCCTCCAGGCCCAGCGCTGCCAGATCAGCGTGCTCTTCGCCGACATCTCGGGCTTCACCCGCATGAGCGAAGGCATGGAGCCCCTGGTGCTGGCGGGCATCCTGAACCGCACCTTCGAGGCCCTGACCGACCAGATCTTCAGCCGCGGCGGGACCCTCGACAAGTACATCGGTGACGCCATCATGGCCTTCTTCGGCGCGCCGAACTCCGATCCCGACCATGCCCGGCATGCCGTGGAAGCCGCCGCGGCCATGCAGGGGGCCCTGAGTGCCTTGAACGCCGCCCGGCCCGAGGGCTACCCCGAGTTGAGGATGCGGATCGGGATCAACAGCGGCGAGGCCTTCGTGGGCGACATCGGCTGCGAGAAGCGCATGGACTACACCGTCATGGGCAGCACCGTGAACCTGGCCTCCCGGTTGGAGAGCGGCGTGGCCAAGCCGGGCCAGATCGTCATCGGCCCCCGCACGGCCGAGCTGGTGGGCCGGGACCAGCTCCGGCAACTGGAAGGCTTCGCCCTCAAAGGCATCGAGCAGGAAGTGCGGCCCTTCGAGGTGCTCTGGGCCATGGATTCACCCACCGCGGTGCAAGGGCTGAAGTAGGTGATTCTGCCCCTATCCATCTTCTAAGGCCCCCTCTACACTGGGCGCATCCTCCCACCTATCCGGGTCGAAACCCGGCTGAGCCGCTCCCAGGAGCCATCCATGAACGATTCCCTGTCCGCCGCACCGGTCAAGGCTCACCGGGGCACCATGCTCCTCGTGTTCGGCATCCTCGGCGTGCTCTGCTGCGTCATCTTCGCCATCCTGGCCTGGGTCATGGGCAGCAGCGACCTCAAGGCCATGGCCGAGGGCAAGATGGATCCCAGTGGCGAGGGCCTCACCAAGGCCGGCAAGATCCTGGGGATCATCGGCTGCGTGTTCGCCATCCTCTCCATCCTCTGGGTGGTGTTCTTCGGCGGCATGGCGGCCCTTGGGGCCATGCGCGGCCACTGAGCGCGTGAAGCTGAGCTGGGAGCGAGCCTCCCGGATCCCCAGGCCGCCCCTCTGGGCCGCGGCCCTGGTCGGTTTCTGGATGCTGCTGGTGCTGGGGGGCGTCCTGCTGGAACGGCAGGGCGCCCCGGCCACCGAGACCTGCCTCTTCCACCGCCTCACCGGCCACCCTTGCCCCACCTGTGGCAGCACCCGGGTGGTGCTGGGGTTGAGTCAGGGCGCCTGGCGGGAGGCGCTGCGGATGAATCCCCTGGTGACGGCGGGGCTGGCCCTGGCCGCGGCCTGGGTGGCGGCGCGCCTGGCCACGGGGCGGAGGCTGGTGCTGGACCTGTCCTCCCGGGAACGGGCCGCAGCCCTGGCCCTGGGGATCCTGTTCCTGCTCGCCAACTGGATCTGGGTGCTCCGGATCCAGCGCTGATCAGTCTTTCACGAAGTCCTTCCACAGCATCGACGGCTGGATGCCGGAATTCCGCTGGTACTTGCCCGACTCGTAGCTGTCGTAGTCGCCACTGATGGTGTGGTAGAAGATCTGGCAGATGCCCACGCCGGCGTAGATGCGCACGGGCTGGATGCAGCTGATCTCCAGGGTCCAGAACCCGCAGAAGCCGATGTCGCCGAAGCCGGCGGTGACGTGGACGAAGAGGCCCAGGCGCCCCACGCTGCTGCGGCCCTCCAGCATGGGCACCATGCCGTGGGTCTCCGTGTATTCCAGGGTGCGTCCCAGGTACAGCGTCCCCGGCTTCAGGAGCAGGCCCTCGGGGGGGATCTTCAGGAACTCGATGCCGTTGGGCTTGGCCATGTCGAGCTCATGCTCGGTATACACGGCCAAGTCGTCGCCCAGGCGCAGGTTGTAGCTGTTGGGGTTCAGCTGGTCATCCCGCCAGGGGTCGATGCGGATGCGCCCCTGGGTCTTGGCTTCGAGGATCTGTTTGCCGGTGAGGATCACCGTCAGCGGTCCACTTTCAGCACTTCGGTCTTGGCCAGCATGTCGCTGAGGCTGATGCGCTCGTCGCCCTTGACGGCCAAGACGATGAGGTTCAACGCGAAGAAGTTGCCGATCTGGCGCAGGATGGCGGGCCCCAGGTCGACGCGGCCCTGGGGATTGCCCTCGGGCACCACCCGCAGCTTCATGATCTTCTTGCCGATGCTGGCGCCGTACTTCGACACGCACCAGGGCACGAAGAACCAGTAGTAGGCTAGCTGGGCGACGATGTTGAGCGGCAGCAGGATGCAGCCCAGGAAGGGCACGACGGACAGGATCATGAAGGCGATCGAGATGATGATCGCGGGCACCACATCGATGAGGACCGCCAGCAGGCGGGTGACCAGATCCCCCCGTTCGCCCGTGGACAAGGCGTCATCGGGGATGGAGGGCAGGAGGGAACCGAGGAAGGACTGCTCCGCGGGTTGGGCGGGGGCGGTGCGCTTCGGTGCCGTGGGCGGCGCCACGGGGGGGACCGGTGGGGTGGAGGTATGGGGGGCGACGGGGATGGGTCCCGTGGAAACCTGGTCCGGAGCGGTGGCCTTGGCCGCGTCGGCAGGGGGCTTTCCCGTGTGGATGGCCGCCAATTCAGAGGCGGACATGCGCACGGTGCCAAGCGGGGGCTGGACCGCGTCCTCGCGGTTCACCGCCACGGTGGCGCCGACTTCGGACATGGGATCCTGGAAGGTGAGCTGGACCTGGCCCAGGGTGATGCGGTCGCCGTTGCGCAGGGGGGAAGCCTGCACCCGGTTGCCGTTCACCAGCACGCCGTTGCTGCTCTGGAGGTCCTGGATTTCGTACCCGCCGCCCACCTTGCGGAGCACGCAGTGGTGGCGGCTGATGCTGGGATCCGGGAGGCGCAGCGTGTTGTCCAGCTCACGCCCCATGTGGACTTCGTTATCCACGATTTCGAACTCACGGACACCCGCGCTTTCGTGCACCAGCAGCTTCGCCATGGATACCCTCAAGGATGGTGGGATCGCGGGAAGTGTAGCGCATCACCCGCTGAGGTGGGGGACATAACACCGATCCCGGTTCTTTCTTGACGGCCTGCCGTAGACCCGCCAATCTTCCCCGGAAGATCGTGAAGGTGCAGGCATGGTGCTTTTCAATGCGGCCACCAAGGAGCTGACGGCCAAGATCGTCTATTACGGTCCGGGTCTCTGTGGAAAGACGACGAACCTCCAGCACGTCTATGACACCCTTCCCGGAGAGGGGCGGGGCAAGATGCTCTCCCTGGCCACGCAGACCGACCGCACCCTCTTCTTCGACTTCCTCCCCATCGACCTCGGCACCATCCGGGGGATGAAGACCCGCGTCCAGCTCTACACCGTGCCCGGGCAGGTCTTCTACGACGCCACCCGCAAGCTGGTGCTCCGCGGCGCCGATGCCGTGGTGTTCGTGGCGGATTCCCAGGCTCCGGCCCTGGAGAGCAACAAGGAAAGCTTCCAGAACCTCATCGTCAACCTCAAGGAACAGGGCACGGACCTGTCGAAGATCCCGCACGTGATCCAGTGGAACAAGCGGGACACCCCAAATGCCCTGCCCGTGGACACCCTGGACCGGGAGATCAACATCTTCCATGTGCCCACCTTCGAGGCCTGCGCCATGCGGGGCGAAGGGGTCAAGGAGACCCTCACGGGCGTGGCCCGGCTGGTGCTGAAGAGCCTCGCCGAGAAGTACGGCGGGGGCGTGGTCGAGGAACCCCCTTCCATCCTGGGGGGCGGGCCACCGCCGCCTCCGCCGCCGCCTCCGGCCATGGAATCCACCAAGCCCCTGGAGGTCGTGGAACTGTCGGCCGGGGAATTGCTGGAGGAGATCGACGAGATCCCCGTGGAGTCGGGGGCCGTGGCCCGCACCTCCGCCCAGACCCACATGCCCCACCGCAGCGTGGTGGAGGTCCCGGTCGTGCTGGACCGCAGCCTCTTCAACGGGGAGAATCCCGTCGAGATCAAGCTGAAGCTCTACATCAGGTAGGACGAAAACGCTTGGCGTTTTTCGTTAACGCGCGGGCGCACTCTGCTCGCTTGGGGCACACTGGAGCTTTGGATTCGAGGCTCTACCATGTCCCGCCAGGTCGTTACCCGCTTCGCCCCTTCTCCCACCGGCATGCTCCACATCGGCGGCGTGCGCACGGCGCTGTTCTGCTGGCTCTTCGCCCGCAAGCACGGCGGACGCTTCATCCTGCGCGTCGAGGACACGGATCTCTCCCGCAGCACCGACGACAACATCCGCATCATCGAAGAGGGCATGGTCTGGTGCGGCCTGGACTGGGATGAGGGTCCGGTCGTGGGTCATCCCAACCAGTGGAAGGGCCCCCACGGTCCCTACCGCCAGATGCAGCGCATGGACCTCTACCGGGCGAAGATCCAGGAGCTGCTGGACAAAGGCCTGGCCTACCGCTGCCGCTGTTCGAGGGAGACCCTGGATGAGCGCCGCAAGGCCGTGGAGGCCGCGGGCAAGGTCTTCCAGTACAACCGCGGCCTGGACGCCGGGAAGGGCTGTGCGCAGGCGGATCACGATGCCAGCCAGCCCGCCGCCATCCGGTTCCGCATGCCCACCGAGGGCGACATCGTGGTGGCCGACCTCATCAAGGGCGAGACCCGCTTCCCCGCCGACAGCCTCGACGACTGGATCATCGCCCGCACCGGCGAGGGCCCCGGAGAAATCGGCGTGCCCACCTACAACTTCTGCGTGGTGGTGGACGACACCCACATGGACGTGACCCACGTGATCCGGGGCGATGACCATCTGAACAACACGCCCAAGCAGATCCCCCTGTTCGAGGCCTTCGGCTACGACCTGCCCGCCTTCGCCCACGTGCCGATGATTCTCGGGGCCGATGGCGCCAAGCTCAGCAAGCGCCATGGCGCCACCAGCATCACCGAGTACCAGGCCATGGGCCTGCTGCCCTCCGCCGTCCGCCTCGCCCTGGCCCGGCTCTCCTGGACCCCCAAGATCGACGGGAAGGCCGTGGAGACCGCCGAGGAGGAGTTGCTCACGGACGAGCAGATGATCCAGCTCTTCGACCTGGCCGATTGCCAGAAGAGCGCCGCCCGCTTCGACATGGACAAGCTCCAGTGGCTGAACCAGAAACTCATCCAGCGGGCGACCTGGCAGGAGTTGGAGCCGCATCTCAGGCCCTTCGTGCCTGAGATGTGGGGACAAAAACCGGAAGCCTGGCGGGCGCAGGCCATCCAGTGCACGCAGAAGGGGAAGTCGCTCACGGACATGGCCGAGGCTCTGCGCTTCGCCTTCGAGCGGCCCGCCGGATTCGACGAGAAGGCCGTGGAGAAGTTCCTGACGCCCGCCGTGAAGCCTGCCCTGGCGGAAGTCGCCGCGTTGACGGATTACAGCCACGAGGGCCTGGAGGCAGGCTTCACCGCCATCCTGGAGAAGCACGGCCTCAAGACCAAGGACCTCGCCCAGGCCCTGCGCGTGGCCCTCTGCGGCAAGCCCGTCAGCCCCGGCATCTTCGACACGCTCATGCTGGTGGGTCCCCGGGAAGTCGCCGCGCGGCTGGAGCGCTGGCTCTGATGGATCTGGATGAATTCACCCACATCACCCTCGCGGTATTGGAGGACCAGGGCGCCGCAGCCTACGCGCCCACCATCATCGCCGGGGAGACCGTGCAGGTGATCCAGGGCATCCCCGAAGGCATGGACCACCGCGAGGCCATCCAGGAGACCGCGGTCCGTCTCGGCCTGGAACAGGCCGAATTCTACTTCGGCGTGCGATCGGGACCCGGCGAGGTCACCACGGGGTTCCACAGCCCCGAAGGGGCCCAGTTCCGGCGCATCTCCGAGATGCGCCAGGGCTTTGTGGTGTCGGCGCTTGAATCCTGCCCCTGGTGGACCCTGGGGCAGGGGCGGGACCAGTAGGCATTCAAGGCGGGCATGGGGATGGAGAACCTGGCTTGGACCGGGACGGCCGGAGGCCCCAAAGGCTGACAAATACCAGCCGATAAAATATGGACATGGATCAGGGGTACCGCTAAATACCTGGCCAACCGCTGAACCGTGATCCTGAAATCAGGACCGTGAGAGAGCCCCCTGTTTCGTCCAAGGCCATTCGATGTAGACTCGTTTATTCATTACATACAAATCATTCGATTGGTACAGGGGACTCTTAGATGAGGTATTTCAGGCAATTAGGTTTGTACCGTTTTCTTACAGGAGGTCTGCTTGTGTTCCTGGGCCTACTGGGGTGCGGTGGTGGATCGGGATCATCCCAACCCCCCCCGCCAGCCTGGATGCAACCGGTTCAAAACGTTCCGGGAATTGGCATCGGATCTGCCGCTTATTCCGAAAGCCTCTATCCAGTCTTCCGCTCGGGATTTGGTGGGTACCAGATTGGCAGCTGGCGCGAGAATTCGATCGTGGGCAACCAGTCCCTCTACCGGGTGATGGTGGCAGTCGGATACCAGGGCTCATGGTCCTCCCCGGTCCAGGTGAGTTCGACCAGCCTTGGCTATGACCTCGCAGTGGGACCGTCAGGGGATGCGGTTGTTGGCACCTACGAGGCTGATCCTGCGGGAGGTGTGGGCCATGCGTTCACCCTCCGGCGCCGGGTCGCTGGTGCATGGGAGCCCGCTGGTGTGGCGATGGAACTGCCGAAATCCGGAGAATTTTTCAGTCCTGATCCCGTGCCAAAGGTTGCGATAGATGCCGGCGGGAATGCAGTTGCGGTGTGGAGATCCTGGTCGAACCCCTCGCAGGTTCTTGCCACGCGTTGGGTGGCTGGGACATGGAGCCCCGTGGAGGTACTAGCTGAGGAGGTTCCCTCAGTCAGCCGCATCCAGGACATCGGGCTCTCGGTCTCCCCTACTGGTGACGTCATCGTCTGGTGGATGGAGACCCGCATCGGGGAGGCTGCGATCCGCACCTCGCGGTGGCTCAAAGGCCTTCAGCCCGAAGTTCCGGTCACGGTTGGAGTGTCCGGCTTGAACACGCCAGGAACGGTCCGGTATCCCAACCCAGGCATGAAGGTTCTCTGGCTGAAGGATGGCTCTCCGATCATCGGCCGGTACGGCCCCGCAGGAACTTTCGATGTGTCGAGTTGGGCCGGTGGAGGCTGGTCAGCCCCGGTGTCCCTCCCGGCCCTGTCAGGGCAGGGAGTGGACAATGCTTTCCAATTCGTCATCCATCATTTGGCGCTGGATCCTTCCGGGAACCCGCAGGGGGTATGGGTCGACCACGCTGCGGATGGGAGTGTGAAGGTCATGGCCGCCGGATATACGGCCGCAGGATGGCTCATTCCAAAGGTCCTTGGGACGAGCAATATTCAATTCGGCAGCAATTCAGGGGGTGCACTTATGGTGGATGCACACACCGATGGCAGCCTCGCCATGGCATGGCTTTGCGGTGTTCCAGACATCTTATTGGAGCCGGCCACTCCTTATCGCGTCGGGGAGATGGTTTGGGGTGCTCAAGGCCTTGGCCCCGTGAAAACGCCGATAGGGCAACGGCAGGTCATCCACCCTTTGGGGATCCTCAACCTTGGTGGAGGAAAGGCCCAGTTGGCCTGGTGCGTGTTGGGATCAGGCGGGATGACCTGGAATATCACCATCAGCAGCATTGATTGATGTTGGTATCTGTTCGTTATGGTCTGGCCGAGCTCATCCCCGATTCTGACCTTACGTAGATGCGCACTTGTCCAGCGTTCCATCCCGAGTCCCACTCTGGGGGCCGAACCACCCCTACTCCCAGATGTCATCAATCCCGCTATGATCGTTCCATGATTCTCATTCTGGTCGTCCACCCGCGCCCTAGCACCTTGAGTGCGGGGGGGAGTCGCACGACGGACTGACCTGGATCCAGGTCCCGCCATCCACCCCCGCCCCCCTCGGCGGGTTTTTTCGTTTCAGGGAGCCCCCATGAGCCGCCACCCCCAGCTCGCCATCCTCGGCTTCGGCACCATGGGCCAGGCCATCAGCGCCGGCCTGGTGGAGGCCTCGGGCTATCCCGCCGACCGCATCCAGGCCGCCACCCGGCATCCCGCGGCCGCTCAGGGTCGGGCCGAGGCCCTGGGCATCGCTCTGTCGAACGATGCCAACGCCGTGGTGCGGCGCGCGGAGGTGGTGCTGCTCTGCGTGAAACCCAAGGAGCTGAAGGGCCTGCTGGCGGGCCTGGCCGCATCGGGGGCGCTGGAGCACCGGCCCCTGGTGGTCTCCATCGCCGCGGGCACGACCCTGGACTTCCTGGCCGCCCACACGCCGGAGGGCACGCCCCTGGTGCGGGCCATGCCCAACACGCCCTGTTCCATCCGCAAGGGGATGACGGTGCTGGCGGCGGGGCAGGGGGTCACCGAGGCCCAGCTGGGCCAGGCCCGGACGCTTTTCGAGCCCTTGGGCCGCGTCATGGACCTGGACGAACGGCACATGGACGCGGTCACGGGCCTCAGCGCCAGTGGCCCGGCCTTCATGTTCGTGATCCTCGAGGCCCTGGCCGAAGGCGGGGTCCAGTGCGGCCTGCCCCGGGCCGTGGCCGTGGAGCTGGCGGCCCAGATGACCTTGGGCGCCGCCTCCATGGTCCTGGAAACCGGCCGTCACCCCGCCGCTCTCAAGGACGACGTCACCACCCCCGCCGGCTGCACCATCGCCGGCCTCCTGGCCCTGGAGGACGGCCGCATCCGCTCCGTCGTGGCCCGCGGCATCGAGCGCGCCACCCAGGTGGCCGCGGGGCTGGGGTAGATCGGCGGAAACTCACCTCTCCCGGGTATCTTTGTTGGGCATCCGAGACGCCTTTCATCCCTTTCATCTCCTTCATCCCTGTGAATTTCCATGCCCTTGCCGTTTGAAGAATTGACAGGTCGGATCCTTGAGGCTGCCTTCGAGGTTTCCAATGAATTGGGTGTCGGTTTCCTTGAGTCTGTGTACGAAGGGGCACTGTTTCTTGCTTTGAAAGCCAAGAGCTTGGAGGTAGAGCGGCAGGTTCCGATTCAAGTCCGTTTCCGCGGCGAAGCGGTCGGACAGTTCTACGCAGACTTGGTCGTTGCCGGTAAGGTCATCGTAGAGCTCAAAGCCGTCAAGGCCCTGGCTCCGGAACATAACGCCCAAGTGCTGAACTACCTCAAGGCCACTGGGAACCCTGTGGCCCTCCTCCTGAATTTCGGGACCTCGAAACTGGAATTCAGGCGGTTTGAACCCCGTTTCGGAAAGAATGGAATAGAACAGGGATGAAGGGGATGGAAGGGATTCATCTTCATATTTCCCTTGCTGCATGGAAGTCATTATGTCGAACGAGCCTATTGAACCCAGGAATCTCCACTTCATCGAGGAGATCGTGGAGGCGGACCGCGCCTCGGGTAAGCACGGGGGGCGGGTGCTCACGCGGTTCCCGCCGGAGCCCAACGGCTATCTGCACATCGGCCACGCCAAGAGCATCTGCCTGAACTTCGGACTGGCGAAGGCCTATGGCGGCGCCACCAACCTGCGCTTCGACGATACGAATCCCGTCAAAGAGGATGTCGAATACGTGGATTCCATCCGCGAGGATGTCCAGTGGCTGGGCTTCCAATGGAAGGGCGAACACTACGCCTCGGACTACTTCCCCTTTCTCTGCGACTACGCGGAATACCTGATCCAGCAGGGCAAGGCCTACGTCTGCGACCTCACCGAGGCGGAGATCCGCGAGTACCGCGGCAACTTCCACACGCCGGGCAAGGCAAGCCCCTACCGGGACCGCAGCCCCGAGGAGAACCTGGACCTCTTCCGGCAGATGAAGGCCGGGGCGTTCCGGGACGGCTCGAAGGTGCTGCGCGCGAAGATCGATATGCAGAGCGGCAACATGAACCTGCGCGATCCGCTCATGTACCGCATCCGCCGGGCCCACCACCACCGCACGGGCGACACCTGGTGCATCTATCCCATGTACGACTACGCCCATGGCGTGTCTGATGCCATCGAGACCATCACCCACTCCATCTGCACCCTGGAGTTCGAGGACCACCGGCCCCTCTACGACTGGTTCCTGGCGCAGGATGTGGACGGCACCTTCTTCCAGCGTCCCCTGCCGCGCCAGATCGAGTTCGCCCGGCTCAACCTCACCTACACGGTGATGAGCAAGCGGCGGCTGCTCCAGCTGGTGCAGGATGGCGTCGTGCGCGGCTGGGACGACCCCCGCATGCCCACCATCTGCGGCCTGCGGCGCCGGGGCTACACGCCCGAAGCTGTGCGGGCCTTCGCGGAGAAGGTGGGCGTGGCCAAGCGCGACATGGTGGCCGACGTGGGCCTGCTGGAGTTCTGCATCCGCGAGGACCTGGAGAAGCGGGCCCCGCGCCGCATGGCCGTGCTGCGCCCCCTCAAGGTGGTCATCACCAACATGGCGGAGGCCGAGGCCTTCGAGGTGGAGGTGGCCAACCACCCGGACGATCCCTCCATGGGCACGCGCAAGCTGCCCTTCACCCGGGAGCTCTTCATCGATCAGGACGACTTCCGGGAAGAAGCCCCCAAGAAGTGGTTCCGCCTGGCGCCCGGCGCCGAGGTGCGCCTCCGGGGGGCCTGCCTCGTCACCTGCAGGGAGGTGGTCAAGGATGCCGCCGGAAATGTCGTGGAACTGCGCTGCGAGTGGGATCCCGCCAGCCGGGGCGGCAACGCGCCGGACGGGCGCAAGGTGAAGGGCACCCTCCACTGGGTGAGCGCCGTCCATGCCATCAAGGCCGAAGTCCGCCTCTACGAGCCCCTCTTCAGCCAGGAGGACCCCATGGATGTGGCCGAGGGTCAGGACTGGAAAACCCTCCTGAACCCTGGCAGCCTTGAGATCCTGACCGAGGCCCGCCTGGAACCCAATCTGGCCTCGGCCCAGGCCGGAGAGCGTTTCCAGTTTGAGCGCACGGGCTACTTCGCGGTGGATCCCGACAGCAAGCCGGGAAGCCCCGTGTTCAACCGGACAGTGGGGTTGAAGGATTCGTGGTCGAAGATTGAGGCCAAGCAGTGAGGTGATTCCCTCCGCACCGGGTCCCGACTCCGCTGAGCCCCCCGGGCTCAGCTCCGTCACCCGGTGGTCGGGAGGGCGAAACTCGAGGCCAAGGGCTGAGAAATCGCGGGCTCTGCCCACGATTTCTCTAGAGCGCGGCCAGGCCGCGCGAAATACCATTGCTTTTTACATGGGGCCAAAGCGCCAGCTTTGGCCCGGGGGTGTGACCCAGGTCGCATCGGCACCTAGGGGGTTCTTTCCCTCCGTGTCGGGAACGGCGGGGCTCTGCTAGGCTCGATGGGTTGGGCCTCCCCGCGGGCGGCCCTGCCGGGAAGCCGCCCATGGACACGCTTGCGAGCCTGCTGCACACCTCCCCCGCCGTCGCTTGGATGGCGGTGAAGATCCTGATTGCGTTCGGCGGCGTCATGTCGCTAGCCGCCGTCTGGACCTGGGTGGAACGACGAGGATCAGCCATGATCCAGGACCGCATCGGACCCAACCGGGCCGCCCTCTTCGGCCGGTGGCCGATCCTGGGCCTGGGGCAGATCCTGGCGGATGGCATCAAGTTCTTCTTCAAGGAGGACCTGGTCCCGCACGATGCCAACAAGCGGCTCTTCTGGCTGGCGCCCTTCCTCGCCTTCGTGCCGGCCCTCATGGGCTTCGCCGTGATCCCCTTCGGCCGCAGCTTCGTGAGCGGCGGCCACACCTATCACCTGGCCGTGCTGGATCCCGGCAACGGCATGGGCATGCTCTATCCCCTGGCCATCGGGGGCATGGCCGTCTATGGCGTGCTGCTGGCGGCCTGGTCCAGCAACAACAAGTGGTCGATCCTCGGCGGCATGCGGGCTTCCGCGGCCATGGTGAGCTACGAGATTGGCATGAGCCTCGCCGTGATCTCTCTCTTCATGACCGCCGGCGGGTATGACCCCTCCGAGATCATCAGCGCCCAGGGCCACCTTCCGTGGGCCTGGAACATCGTCCGCCAGCCCTTGGGCTTCGTCGTCTTCTTCACCTGCATGTTCGCCGAGACGAACCGCCTGCCCTTCGACTTCGCCGAGGGCGAGAGCGAGATCGTGGCGGGCTTCAACACCGAATACGGCAGCATGAAGTTCAGCCTGCTGGCCCTGGCGGAGTACTCGCACCTGATGACGGCCTCGGCCCTCATGGCCACGCTCTACTTCGGCGGCTGGCAGGTGCCCTTCGTGAAGGAACCTGCAGTCCTGCTCTCCGTGGCCAGCTTCCTGTTGAAGATGCTCTTCTTCGCCTGGGTCTTTGTCTGGATCCGGTGGACGCTCCCGCGCTTCCGCTACGACCAGCTCATGCATCTCGGATGGAAGGTGATGCTGCCGCTCTCCATGGCCAACCTGGTCTTCCACGCCTGGCGAATGAGCCAGGGACACTGAGGAGTTCGCAATGGGTGTCCTGGTCAAGAAGGTCGAGCTGAGCTGGCTGGACCGCACCTATGTGTGGCCGGTGATGAAGGGCATGGGCATCACGTTCCAGCACTTCCTCAAGCAGCTCTTCACGCCTACCGCGAAGCGCTACACGATCCAGTACCCGGAGATGAAGAAGGAGATGCCCGCGGGGTACCGCGGCCTCCACGAGCTGAAGCGCTTTGAGGACGGGGCCATCAAGTGCGTGGCCTGCTTCATGTGCCAGGAGGCCTGCCCGGCCCGCTGCATCAGCATCGAGGCCGAGGAGTTCAGCGACCTGAACATCACTCAGGGCTTCGAGGAGAAGCGCCCGGCCAAGTTCCAGATCGACATGCTCCGCTGCATCTACTGCGGCATGTGCGAGGAGGCCTGCCCCAAGGATGCCATCTGGCTTCGCAAGGACTACGAAGTGGCGGCCTATGACCGGCTGTCCATGCAGTTCGGCAAGTGGGACCTGATGAACACCTACACCGATGCCGATGGCAAAGAGCGCATCTCCCAGGATCCCACCCCCTCCGTGCCGCGCCGCACGATCGCGTTGTAAGGGAGCGGCCATGTTCATCACCTTTGCCCTCATCACCCTCCTGGGCGCCCTGGGGATGCTGCTGCAGAAGAACGTC
>DASXUH010000020.1:0-14278 GCA_036504935.1 Geothrix sp.
GATCGGCGCCTCGCTGCTGCTGGGCACGCCCTTCTTCATCTTCTTCGGCTGGCTGTCGGACAAGATCGGCCGCCTGAAGATCATCCTGGCGGGCTGCCTCATCGCCGCCCTCACGTTCTTCCCCCTGTTCAAGGCGCTGACACATTACGTGAATCCCGCCCTGGAGACTTTCCAGAACACCACGGTGATCACGGTGGCTGGGAATCCCAAGGACGAGACGTTCAACCTCTTCGTCGGCCCCTGGAGCAAGTTCTCCCAACTGGACCGCGTGAACGACTTCTTCGGGAAGCAGGGCCTCAACTTCAACAAAGTCGCGCCCGAGGCCGGCAAGATGGTGGTGGCCACCATCGAGGGCAAGAATCCCACGACGGGCCAGTTCACCACGACCCGCGTCGAGGGCTGGAGCACAGCTTCGGAGGCCGCCCTCAAGAAGGCTCTGGCCGACCTCGGCTATCCCAAGGAAGCCGACAAGTCCAAGGTCAACTACCCCATGACCCTGCTGATCCTGTTCATCATGCTCATCTACGTGACGATGGTGTACGGGCCCATCGCGGCCTTCCTGGTGGAACTCTTCCCCACCAACATCCGCTACACCTCCATGTCGCTGCCCTACCACATCGGCAACGGCTGGTTCGGCGGCATGCTGCCCCTCATCGCGACGGCCATCGTGGCCCTGAAGGGCAACATCTACTATGGGCTCTGGTATCCCATCATCGTGGCCCTCATCACCGTGGTGATCGGAGCCCTCTTCCTGAAGGAAACCAAGGATCGGGACATCACCACCTATCAGCACTGATCCGGCTTACCGGAGGTATTGCCGCCGGAAGGCTAAAGGGGTCGGGCGGAGGGGATTCCGCCCGACCCCACCCCTTGGGTTCCGGCCATGGGACTGGAGCCTCTACCTGGGGTAACGAGTACTGGACAAGGGTTGGGGCGGGCCGGAGAATGGTCGCCACCCCCACCCTTCCAACTGTCTTTCCCAGCCTGACGGACCTGCGTGGAGATCCAGGCCTCCACCGCCATCCACACGCTCCTCCGCCGCTTTCCGAACTCATTTCACCATCTGGCACGGAGCCGACATGTCCGAAGACCTCTTCCCCGTGAAGCCCCACATCCGGGAGCGGGCCCATATCAAGACCATGGAGGAGTACCAGCGCTTGTACCGCCTGTCCCTGGACAACCCGGAGTGGTTCTGGGGGGAGCAGGCCAAGGCCCTCACCTGGTTCCACCCTTGGCAGTCCGTCTTCGACGCCGACTACAAGGAGGTGGACTTCTCCTGGTTTTCGGGGGGGCGCCTCAACGCGTGCTTCAACTGCGTGGACCGCCACCTGCCGCACCTGGGCGACAAAACCGCCCTCATATGGGCCCAGGACGAGCCCGGCGTCTACACCCACATCACCTACCGCGACCTCAAGCACCACGTGGCGCGGGTGGCCAACGTGCTCCTGCACAACGGCGTGAAGAAAGGGGACCGGGTCTGCCTCTACATGACGATGATCCCGGAGCTGGTCTACACCATGCTGGCCTGCGCCCGCATCGGCGCCGTGCATTCCGTCGTCTTCGGCGGATTCTCGGCGGAATCACTGCGGGACCGCATCGTGGATGCCCACTGCAAGGTGGTGGTCACGGCCAACGAGGGCCTGCGGGGCGGGAAGCGGGTGCCCCTCAAGCGCACCGTGGACCGCGCCATCGAGGGCATGTCCCTGGTGGAGACGGTGCTGGTGGCCCGGCGCACGGACGGCGATGTGCCCATGCAGCCCGGCCGGGACCTCTGGCTGGACGAGGAGACCGCCAAGCAGCGCTCCACCTGCACCAACGAATGGATGGGCGCCGAGGATCCGCTCTTCATCCTCTACACCTCCGGCAGCACGGGGAAGCCAAAGGGGCTGCTGCACACCACGGGTGGCTACCTCACCTATGCGGCCTTCACCCACAAGCTGGTCTTCGACTATCACCCGGACGACATCTACTTCTGCGCCGCCGACGTCGGCTGGGTCACGGGCCACAGCTACATCGTCTACGGCCCCCTGGCCAACGGCGCCACCTCGGTGATCTTCGAATCCACGCCGCTCTACCCGGATGCGGGCCGTTATTGGCAGATCGTGGATGACCTGGGCGTGAACATCCTCTACACGGCCCCCACGGCCCTGCGCGCCCTGGCCCAGGCCGGCGACAGCTGGATCAAGAAGTACAGCCGCAAGTCGCTACGCATCCTCGGCACCGTGGGCGAGCCCATCAACCCCGAGGTCTGGCGCTGGTACCACGACGTGGTGGGCGAAGGCCGCTGCACGGTGGTGGACACCTGGTGGCAGACCGAGACAGGCGGCATCCTCATCACGCCCCTGCCGGGCGTCACGCCCACCAAGCCGGGTTCCGCCACCCTGCCCTTCTTCGGGGTGAAGCCCGTCATCGTGGATCCCTCCACCGGCGTTCCCCTGGAGGGCAACGATGTGTCCGGCGCCCTCTGCCTGGGCGCGCCATGGCCGGGCCAGGCCCGCACGGTGCACGGCGACCACAAGCGGTTCCGGGAGACCTACTTCACCCAGTACCCGGGCTACTACTTCACCGGGGACGGCGCCCGGCGCGACGAGGACGGCTACTACTGGATCACGGGCCGCATTGATGATGTCATCAACGTATCCGGCCACCGCCTGGGCACCGCCGAGGTGGAAAGCGCCCTGGTGGCCCACGAGGCCGTGGCCGAGGCCGCCGTGGTGGGCTACCCGCACCCCATCAAGGGCCAGGGCATCTACTGCTATGTCCTGCTCAACCATGGCTACACGGAGCAGGGGAGCCAGCAGCTCATCGGCGCCCTCAAGGAGCAAGTACGGCAGGTCATCGGCGCCTTCGCGGCCCCGGACGTCATCCATATCTCCTCGGGCCTGCCCAAGACCCGCAGCGGCAAGATCATGCGGCGCATCCTGCGGAAGATCGCTTCTTCCGAGTACGACGGCATGGGGGACACCTCGACCCTGGCCGAGCCCGATGTGGTCAACCGGCTCATTGAGGAACACCAGAAGAACCAGAATTAGTCCGGGGGTCCTCCCCGCCACGCATGCGTGGCGGGGATCTAAGGGCGCGCTGCGCGCACACCCCCGGGACCCCCACGAAGAAGCCCGGCAGAGCCGGGCTTCTTCGTTTCCCCGCTTTGTGGGAATTACAGAGGCAGGCCCCGCACGAAGGCGCGGACCAGGGCTTCGAAGCGGTCCGCGGCGGCGCCGCCGGCCTCGAGCACTTCCTGGTGGGTGAGGGCCTGGGGCAGGAGGCCGGCAGCCATGTTGCAGAGGCAGGAGATCCCCGCCACGCGCATCCCTTCGTGCCGGGCCACGATGGCCTCGGGTACGGTGCTCATGCCCACGGCATCGGCGCCCATCACACGGAAGGCACGGATCTCGGCGGGCGTTTCGTAGCTGGGCCCCGTCAGCCCCAGGTAGACCCCCTGGCGGAGGGTCTGTCCGAGCCCGTCGGCGCAGGCGGCGAGGTGGGCCCGGAAGCCCGGATCGTATACGGCGGTCATGTCCGGGAAGCGCGGGCCGGGCTCGACGTTGGGGCCGATGAGAGGGTTGGTGCCGAACAGGTTGATGTGGTCCGTGAGGGCCATGAGCTCACCCACGCCGAAGGCGGGGTTGAGGGCGCCCGCGGCGTTCGTGAGCAGCACGGCCTGCACGCCGAGGCGTCCGTAGAGGCGCATGGGCGTGACCACAAGGGGCATGGGGTGGCCCTCGTAGAAGTGAAAGCGACCCGCCTGGAGCACCACCTTCCGGCCTTCGAAGGTGCAGAAGACGAGCTTGCCCCCATGGCCCGCCACGGTGGGGGCGGGGAAGCCCGGCAGGTCCGTGAAGGGGATGGCCACCCCCGCCTTCGCCTCGGGGCTCTCAGCCAGGGCGCCCAGGCCGGAGCCCAGGACGATGGCGAGGTCCGGAACGAAGGGCGCCCGGGCCTGCAGGGCCTGGAGGGCTGCAGAGGCGGTCATGGCAGCTCCTGGATCAGGGACTAGAGGCTGGGCGTGAAGCTCACGGTCACGGCGACATCCGGCTGGAGGGCGCCGGGGCTCTTCAGCCGCACCCGGACCGGGTGGTAGACCGGGGCGGTGGTATTCACCGTGAGGACCGTGGCCGGGGTGGTCCCGCCGGAGCCCGTGAAGGTGAAGGTCCGGTCGATGATGGGCAGATCCAGAACGAGCTCCGCTCCGGCCGCCAGCGCGGGGGAGATGGCCACACCGATCACGTAGCGCTTGTCGGCATTCAGGCTGAAGCCGCTGTAGAGCACTTCGCCCTCGGACAGATTCGGGTAGCTGCCCCGCACCTGGACAGCCTTGGCCATGCTGAGGGTGAAGGGGGCCAGCGGGGTGGTGAGGGCGTTGGGATCTGTGCCCCAGTTCGCCACGAAGGAGGCGTAGGTCCCGCTGGTGGGCCGGGGCCAGGGCACACCGTAAGGAGCCGTGAGCGTGGTCAGGGCCGAATCCGTGAAGATGGCGGCGAGGTCGACCGGCTCGGCGGCGGCCTTGCCTTCTTTGAGGCGGGGGAGCTGGGAGTAGATGTTGAGGGGTTCCGCGTCCCGGGTGCCGTCGGTGGAGGTCCGGCTAGGGGACAGGAAGAACCGGGAAGCCGTCACGGAGTTGAGGGTGGCCCAGGTGGCAGGCGTTCCAGGGCTCGCCACGCTGTTCGCCTTCAGGATGATCTCCCAGGCCAGCGCGCGGAGGGCGGGAGCGGAGTACGGCGTGAGCTGGGCGGAAGTCAGGCCGCTGAGGTTCCGGATGTCCACCACCGGTGCGGCCAGGGTGGTGCCCTGGGTGTCCGCCAGATAGGGGGACTTGAGGATGTTCGCGGCCATGGCCTCGGCCAGGCCCTCGATCCGCGCCATGTTCGGGTGCAGGTCCGTGAGGGCCGCCGCCACGGGAAGCAGGGGCGCGCGGGTGATGCTGTAGGTCCGTGCGGCATTGCCGCTGAAGAGGGCGTTCCGGGCGATCAGGGGGAGGATCACGCCCTCGTCCCAGGCGTCATCGTTGGTGGCGCCGCCCCGGAGGGAGCCGAAGTAGTGCAGGCTTCCCAGGTAGTCGTCATAGGCCAGGGGGTAGACCATGCGGTCGTACTCCACGAAGGACCCACGGGGCTCCGAGATGCCTGGGGCGTAGTGGAGGTCGAGGGCGGCTCCGGGGGTGGCGCTGCCGTACACGCTCCGGAAGTTGGCGATGGTGTCGCCGATGGCGAGAATGCGGCTGCCCGTGCCGGTGGTCCGGCCGGATAGGGTGGTCTCATTGATCGGGTTGGCGGCGTCGGGAGCTATCCAGTTGAGGAGGTAGCTCGGATTGACCAGCCACCAGGCATCCGTGAGCCCGACGGAGAAATTGACGACGCTATCTCCCGTGGGAAGGGCGGACGGGGTCGGGTTCCCGGCGGGGGCGGTGCCGTCGATGGCCTTGCGCATGGCGTAGCGGTAGCGGGTCGCCTGGGGGAGGGTGCTGTTGATGCCCGCGGGATCGCCGATGAGGTTCACCGCACGGTTCTCGCCGCCATCGAAGGTGCTCAGAAGCTCCACCATCAGTGGCTTGTCCTTGGGGACGGTCACGCTGTAGAGGCCGTTGGAATCTGTGAAGGTCGAATCCCTGGTGATCAATAGCCAGGAGGTGGACTTGGTGGTTCCATCCGGGTTGAGCTGGTCGTAGCGCTGGTAGACCCGGACCATCACGCCTTTGGCGGGCAGCGTCTTGAGGTTCGCCGCGACGGAGCTGTCCATCAAGCCGGTGGGCACGCCATTGGCATCGGTGGCGAGGGGCACGCGGGTATAGGTGACGGTTCCGGAAAGGGTGACGGCCGTGGCGGCAGGAGCAGCCGCGCTCTTCTTGCCCCCACAGGCCAGCGCCGCGGCGAGGAGCGCAACGGCCCCCAGGGCCCGGAGGGAAGCTCGGTACAGCGGCATGACCACCTCAAAACGGCGAAAGGATCAAGTCTAGCATGGCGCCCGCGGCCGATCCCGCGCTGGGATACAGTGGGGCGCTTCCTTCCAGTGCCGCGGGTGGGGGGGAGGTTCAGTACTCTCAGCGCCGGGCGCCGGCTCCCAGCAGGGCGTTCTGGGCGGCGAGCTCGGCGGAGACATCTTCCTCGTCGTTGAGGACTGGCAGGGGGTTCCGCTGCACGCCATCGATCTTGAGCTCGAAGTGGAGGTGGGGGCCCGTGGCGTTGCCGGTGCGGCCCACTTCGGCGATCTTCTGGCCCCGGCGGACGATGTCGCCCTCGTGGACCAGATTCAGCTTGTGGTGGGCATAGAGGGTGGCGACCCCGTTCCCGTGGTCCACCACCACGAAATTGCCGTACTGCTTGTGCTTCCCGGCCATCACCACCTGCCCGTCCAGGGCCGCGAACACGGCGGCGCCGATGGGGGCGGTGAGATCGATACCGCGATGGCGGCCCTTGTAGCGGATCCGCTTCTTGCGCTGGTTCTTCACACGGACGGTCTTGGTGCGCATCCGCGGGCCCCAGGCGGAGCTGATGGTCCGGGTCTCCACGGGCCAGAGCAGGTCGAGCCGATCCGGATCGGCGGGGGCGAAGGTGGGGAGCAGGGCGTTCAGCTCGGCCTCGCTGACCGGCGGCATGACCGACTGCATCCGGGCCAGGAGCTGGGATGGGGTGTCTGGGGCCAGGTGGGCTTCCAGATGGCCGGAGGTCACCGCGCTGCCCGCAGCGGCGGGAACCACGGCCCGGACCTGGTAGGGCAGCAGGCGCTCCAGGTGGGGCATGGGGGCCGGGGGAACGACCGCGGGCCTGGGCAGGGCCGCCAGCGCGGGCCGGGGCGTGGCGGGAAGGGCCTGGATAGGGGCCGTGTCCTCGGCTTCCGAAGCTGCGGCCACCGCCGCGGCCCGGGAGGGGCGCACCTTCAGGCGGCTGCCGACGGCCAGCCTGGACAGCTTCCGCCCCGGATTCAGGGCGGCCAGGTCGGCCAGACTCATTCCGTGGGCCCGGGCCACCGCGGCAGCGGTCTCACCCTTGCGCACGATGTGGACGGCACCATCATCGGCGGGCCTGGAGGCGATCTTCTTGGAGGTCCGTTTCGGAGCGGCCTGGAGGCCGACACTGAGGGACGCGAGAACGAGGGTCAAGACGGCAAAACGCATGGGGTAACTCCCGGCTGGAACGGAAAAGCCTGCTTCGCTAGGCCTCCTTGAGGGGGTCGTGACCCCGGTTTGCGATGAAATGAGGAAAAGTCCAATCCCCATCCTACCGGGGTCCTGGAACCTTGCATATGCAAATGTTTTCCAACTAGGGCGCCTGCCCTCAGGGCTCCCAGGGGCATCCGGCCCAGGGCAGGGTCACGGTGCCCCGCCGGCCGCCCTCCTTGCGGAGGAGCCGGGCCGGGCCGATGGCCATGCCGTGGCTCACGGCCTTGAGCATGTCGTAGAGCACCAGCAGCCCCACGGTCACGCCAGCCAGCGCCTCCATCTCGATGCCCGTGCGCCCCTCGCAGCTCACCTGCACCCGCAGCCAGGCCCGCCGGGCAGCGGGGTCCCAGTGGTGGACCACATCCACGGCCTCGATGGCCAGGGGGTGGGCCAGGGGAATCAGATCCGAGGTCCGCTTGACCCCCCCCACCGCCCCGAGCCGGGCCACGGACCAGGGATCGCCCTTGGGGCCGCCGCCCCTGGCCAGGGCCTCGGCGGCGGGGGCGTCCAGTTCCAGGTAGCCCGCGGCCACGGCCAGACGGCGGGTCACGGCCTTGGCGGAGACATCCACCATCTTCGGGCGGCCTTCGGGGTCGAGGTGCGTGAGTTCGGCCATGTCGGCTCCTGGGTTGAAGGTAGCCTCGATCTCAGGCTTCGCCTGAGATCGAGGCGGGGGGTCCGGGGGGGACATCGCGAGCAAAGCGAGCAGGCGGTCCCCCCCGGATCATAGATAAGCGAGCAGGATGTCCCTCAGCGCCGCCGTGTCCGGCGCATAGGCCCGGGGACCGCAGGCGGCCAGGGCCTCCTGGGGATAGAAGCCGTGGCCCACGGCCAGGCTGGGCACGCCGGCGGCCCGGGCCATGTCCAGGTCGAAGGGGGTATCGCCCACCATGAGGATCTCCTCAGGGCCCAGGCCGGTGCGGGCCTGCATCAGCTCCAGCGTCTCGGGGTGCGGCTTGCCGTGGGTGACGTCGTCGGGGGTGATGATGGGGTCGAAGAAGGCCTCCCAGCCGAACCGGGCCATCTGGCGCAGGAGGGGGACGGTCCGCTTGGAGGTGGCCACACCCATGCGCTGGCCCCGGCCCCGGAGTTCCCCCAGCAGCTCGGGGATGCCCTCGAAGGGCCGCATCAGGTGCTCGTGTTCCGCGTGGCCGAAGCTGCGGTAGGCCTTCAGGACCGTGTCGTGGTCCAGGCCCAGGGGGCCGAAGGTGTTCCGGATGCCGGCTTCCACGGGCAGGCCCACATATTTGAGCCATTCGGCCATGACGGACCGGGGCTGGCCCAGGGCATCCAGGGCGTGGGCCATGCCGGCCTCGATGAGGGGGCGGCTGTCCACCAGCGTGCCGTCGAAGTCCCAGGCGATGAGTTTCAAAGAGGCCTCCAAGCGTCCATGATGCCAGACCGCGCGGCAGGGCTTCGCCTTGCCCACGGTGGGGGCTCCCCCGGGATCAGGCCGAAGGCAGGTGGAGGGCCCGGACGAAGGCGGCTTCCGTGGCCCGCTGGAGCTCGGCGATCACGTGGGGTGGAACCGGAGTGTCCACGGAGAGGACCACCATGGCCTCCCCCTTCCGTTCCCGGCGGCCCAGGTTCATGCAGGCGATGTTGATGTCGTGCTGGCCGAGCACGGTGCCGATCTTCCCGATCATGCCGGGGCGGTCCATGTAGCTCAGCAGGAGCATGTGCTCCTCGGGCATGAAGTCCATGGCGTAGTCCCGGAGCCGGACGATGCGGGGGGTGCCTTCGAAGAGAGTGCCGGACAGCACGCGGGTCTTGCCGCTGCCCTCCAGCGTGAGGGTCACCTGGTTGGAGAAGGGGCCGCCGTCCGTGGACTTGCGCTCCTCCACCACCAGGCCGATGCGTTCGGCCACCAGGTTGGCGTTGACCATGTTCACGGGCTGGTCCGTGGCTCGGCCCAGCATGGCGGCCAGGCCGCTCACGGTGAGGGGCGAGCAGTCGTGGTGGGCGATGGCTCCGGCGAAGCCGAAGGTGACGCGGTCCAGGCTGCCCTTCAGGAGCTGGAGGCCGAATTCGCTGAGGACGGCCATGAGCTTGAAGTAGGGGCGCATCTGGTCCATGACCGCTGGATCGAAGTGCGGCAGGTTCACGGCGTTCTCCAGGGGGGCGCCGTCCAGGTAGCTGAGGATCTCCCGGGACACGTCGATGGCCACGTTGACCTGGGCCTCCTGGGTGTTGGCGCCCAGGTGGGGCGTCACCACCAGGCGCTCCTGGGCGATGAGCTGCTTGAGCACCTCCGATTGGGGGGGCTCCTCGGACCAGACGTCCACCGCCGCCAGGCTCACCTTGCCCGACTGGAGGGCCGCCAGCAGGGCCGGTTCATCCAGGATGCCGCCCCGGGCCACATTGAGGAGGATGACGCCGTCCTTCATGAGGGCCAGCTGGTCGGGGCCGATCATGCCGCGGGTCTCGTCGTTCAGCGGCGTGTGCACCGTGAGGATGTCGCAGGAGCGGCACAGTTCGTCCAGGTCCACCAGACGCACGCCCAGGTCCTGGGCACGCTTGGCGCTGATGTAGGGGTCGCAGCCCAGCACGTCGCACTCGAAGGCCTTGAGGCGCGTGGCCACCCGGCCGCCCACCTTCCCCAGCCCGATCACGCCCGCGGTCTTGCCCTTCAGCTCCACGCCCGTGAACTTGGCCCGCTTCCACTCGCCGGCCTTGAGGCTGGTGCAGGCGGCGGGCACGTGGCGGCAGGCGGAGAGCAGGAGGGCCAGGGTGTGCTCCGCGGCGCTGTTCGTGTTGCCGAGGGGGGCGTTCACCACGATGACGCCCTTGGAGCTGGCGTAGTCCACATCCACGTTGTCGATGCCCACCCCGGCCCGGGCCACGATCTTCAGGCTGGTGGCCGCGTCCAGCAGGGCCTTGTCCACGGTGGTGCCGCTGCGGGTGATGATGGCGTCGTACTCGCCGATGCAGGCATGCAGGGCCTCCTTCGATAGCCCGAGGCGGACGTCGAGGGTGATGCGTGGGTCGCGCTGGAGCAGGGCTAGACCCTCGCCAGTCACCTCATCGGTCACGATGATCTTCATGGAGCCCCCGTCGGATCCTGATGCAGCGCCGCATTGGGAATCCATCACGATAGCGGCGGATCGCTTTCAAGACAAGGATCCACCGCTGGACAAGCGCCCTACCCGGGGGCAGAATGACCCACCTTTCCCAATCTTTTCCCTTCCCGCCGGCCCGGACCCTGTCTGGAGCCTGGGGCTTCTCTTCCTGTGAGGTGACGTGTGTTCCGCTCCGCTGTTCGCCTGATGGTCATCTTCTGCCTGGCCCTCCCGGCCTGGGCGGCCGGTCCTGTGAAGGTGGGTGTCATCCTGCCCCGTACGGGCCCCGAGGCGCCCATCGGCGAGGAGATGGCGAACGGCATCCGCATGGCCATGGATGACCTCAAGCAGAAGGGGATCCAGGTCGAGACGGTCTGGGAGGACGACACCGGCAAGCCGCAGATCGCCATGAGCGCCTTCGAGAAGCTGGCGCAGGATCCGAAGGTGGCCGGAGTGCTCGGCTCCTACACGTCGGCCAGCACCAGCGCCGTGGCGCGCCTGGCCGGCAAGTACAAGCTGCCCCTCATGGTGCCCATCTCCTCCAAGGACGAGATCACGATGCAGGGCTTCCCGTGGGTCTACCGGATCAATTCACCCGCGAGCTTCTATGCCTCCACGCTCTTCAACATGATCCTGGCCCAGGGCCAGGTGAAGACCCTGGCCCTGATCTACGAGAACACCGATTTCGGCAACTCGGCCGCCCGGTCGGCCACCGCCTACGCCATGAAGCACGGCATCACGGTGCTGGCTGACGAGCCCTACGCCAAGGGCGCTCCGGATTACCGCTCGACCCTCTCCAAGTTCAAGGCCAAGAATCCGGATCTGATCTACATGGTGTCCTACATCGCCGACGCGGTGCTGCTCATGCGGCAGGCCCGGGAAGTGGGGCTCCAGCCCCGGGCCTTCCTGGGGGCCGGTGGGGGCTTCAACCTGGCCCAGTTCGCCCATGAAAAAGAGATCTCAGAACACGTCATCACCAGCACCCAGTGGGCCGAAGACGTGAAGTGGCCCGGCGCCAAGTCCTTCGCCCAGCGCTACAAGGCCCGGTACGGCACCGAGTCCTCCCACCACGGGGCCTGCAGCTACGAGGCCTTCCGCATCCTCGCCGAGACCTCCATCAAGACCGGGGGCGATCGGGAGAAGACCCGGGCGGGCCTGAAGGCGGGCAGCTGGCAGGGGATCCTGGGGGACGTGAAGTTCGAGGACTTCGACGGCTTCACCAACCAGAACCGGCACCAGATCCTCGTCCAGCAGATCCAGGGCGGTGCCTACCACACGGTGTACCCCGCCGCTTTCGCCGCCCAGAAGCCGGTCTACCCCTACCCCAAGTGGAAGTAGCTCAGGTCTCCTGATCAGGCAGCGGCTCGGGATCCGTCCCGAAGACCCCTTCCCACCGGGCCACCACCACGCTGGCCAGCCCGTTGCCGATGACGTTCACGGTGGTGCGGGCCATGTCCATGATCTCGTCCACCGCCAGCAGCATGGCGACGCCCGCCTCGCCGGGCAGGCCGAAGCTGCCGCAGGTGGCGGCGATGATGACGAGGGTGGCCCGGGGCACGCCCGCCACGCCCTTGCTGGTGAGCATGAACGTGAAGACCATCAGCAGCTGCTGGCCCAGGCTCATGTGGATGCCGGCGGCCTGGGCGATGGTGAGGCTGGCCAGCACCAGGTAGAGCGTGGAGCCGTCCAGGTTGAAGCTGTAGCCCGTGGGGATGACGAAGCTGGCCACCTGGCGGGGCACGCCGAAGCGGACCACCTCCTCCAGCAGCTTGGGCAACGCGGCCTCGCTGCTGGCGGTGCTGAAGGCGGTGAGGGCCGGGTCCTTGATGGCCTTCACGAAGTCCAGCACCCGGATGCCCGCCATCCAGGCCACGGGCACGAAGACGAGGATGAACAGCAGGGTGAGGGCCAGGTAGAGGCTTCCCACCAGCAGGCTGTACTGCTTGAGCAGGTGGAACACCGCGGGCCAGCCCTTGATGATCGAGCCGTTCACCGCATGGCCTGCCGCCATGTGGCTCACGTTGTAGGCCATGGCGCCGAAGACGCCCAGGGGCGTGAGGGTCATGACGAAGTCGGTGTACTTGAACATGGTCTGGGCCACGCCATCGAAAAAGGCCAGCACGGGCTTGCCGCGCTCCCCGACCTTGGTGAGGGCGATGCCGAAGATCGTCGCGAAGATCACCACGGGCAGGATGTCCGCCTCCGCCGCGTGCTGGATGAGGTTCGACGGGAACATGTGGAGGGCGATCTCCCAGCCCGTCTTGGCCTTGGCTGCGGCCACGGCCGTATGGGCGCCCAGGTCCATGGGCAGGTTCGCGCCGGGCTTGATCCAGTTGGCCACGGCCAGGCCGATGAAGAGGGCCAGGGTGGTGACGACTTCGAAGTAGATCAAGGCTTTGGCGCCCATGCGGCCCACGGCCCGGATATCCCCGGTCTGGGCGATGCCCACGATGATGGTGGACAGCAGCAGGGGGACGATGAGGCCCTTGATGAGGCTGATGAAGGCCTTGGAAAGGAACCGGAACGTGTCGTAGGCCCAGGGGTACTGGTCCTGGGGGAGGAAACCGCCCAGCACCACACCCAGGATCAACCCCACGAAGATCCAGAAGGTACTGGAGCGGTACCAGGGTCGCTTGACGGTCACGGAAACCTCACGCCAGGGGAAAGGGCAAGTTTGGCATGGGACGCCGGTGGCATGCGTCCGGTAGAATTAATCTCTGTTTTGGAGTCAATGGCATGGTCCATGGCAAGCGCTGGAATCTTCTCAACACGCTCTTCCTGACGGGGACCCTGGCGCTGGCACTGGCGCTGGTGCCCTGGCGCCTGGCCACCTCAGGCCTGCGGTGGAGCGAGGGGCTGGTGTTCCTGGCCATGATCTCCGCCGTGGGCACCGCCATCAGCGGCGGCTACCACCGGCTCTTCAGCCACCGGGCCTACAAGGCCTCCTGGCCCGTGCGCTTCCTCTTCCTCTGCTTTGGCGCCGCCGCCTTCGAGAACTCGGCCCTCAAGTGGGCCAGCGACCACCGGGTGCACCACCAGCATGTGGACACGGAGAAGGACCCCTACCAGATCGGCAAGGGCTTCTGGTACGCCCACTGGACCTGGGTCATGGAAGCCAAGGGCCTGCCCCTGGCCGGCGTGGCCGACCTGGAGAAGGATCCGCTCGTGCGCTGGCAGCACCGGCACCACTTCCTCATCGGCGCCGTGGTGACCACCATTCCCCTCTGGATCGGCCTGGCCACGGGCAACGTCCTGGGCCACCTGGTCTTCGGCGTGGTGCTGCGCATCGTGATGACCCACCACACCACCTTCTTCATCAACAGCGCCGCCCACATGTTCGGCAGCCGGCCCTACACCGACGCCAACACGGCCCGCGACAACTGGATCCTGGCGCCCCTCACCTACGGCGAGGGCTACCACAACTTCCACCACCTCTGGCAGTGGGACTACCGCAACGGCGCCCTCTGGTACCAGTGGGACACCACCAAGTGGGTGCTGAACGTCCTCCGCTGGTTCGGCCTCGTGGGCCAGTTCCGGCGCGTGCCCTCCGCGGCCATGACCCGGGCCCGCCTCCACATGGAGGAGAAGCGGCTCCGCGAGCGCCTGGCCCTGGCCAGCCCCGGCAGCGCCCACCCCATGCGCGACCGCCTGGCCGCCGCCCACCAGAAGCTGGACACCGCCCTGGCCACCCTCCACGAGCGGCACGAGGCCTGGCAGGCGAAGCAGGCCGAGTGGCGGGCCAAGGGCCTAGCCAAGGCCGAGGTCTGGCGGGAAGCCAAGGCCGAGCGGAAGGCCGCCCTGGCCCTGCATCGCGCGGAGCTTCGGATGGCCTGGGCGGAGTGGAAAGCCGCCCGGCTGGAAGTCCGGTCTGCGCTGGTGTACGCCTAGGGCCGCCCAGTCCCCGGGGCCTGTGGGATCATGAACTCCCGTTCTTTGGAGCGCAGCATGGCTTCCTTCGATCTCCTCGTCATCGGCTCCGGCCCCGGCGGCTACATCGCCGCCATCCGCGCCGCCCAGCTGGGCCTGAGCACGGCCCTGGTGGAGAAGGATCCGGGTCTGGGGG
>DASXUH010000021.1:0-19527 GCA_036504935.1 Geothrix sp.
CCTCGGATGGATCGAGAAACGCGGCGAGGGCCGCGCCCAGGTCGAGGCGGAGCTGTCGGTAGGTCTGGGCCATCCCTCCAGCCTAGCCGCGGGAGAAACGGCCCGGGTATCCGGATTCAGGCCGTCAGGGCCTTGGCGCGCGCCTGGCTCTGCTGGGCGACGATCTCGTGGAGGCTGCCGCCGTGGCTGTCCATGGTGACCACCAGGGGGAAGTCCTCCACCTCGATGATCCAGAAGGCCTCGGGGCTGCCGAACTCCTCCAGCATCTTCACGTCCACCACGCGCTTGCAGCGCTCGGCCAGCAGGCTGCCGGCGCCGCCGGTGGCGTGGAGGTAGACGGCCCCGGTCTTCTGGAGCCCCTCGCTGGTCTTCTTGCCCATGCCGCCCTTGCCGATGACGCCGCGCACCTTGTAGGTCTCGATGACGTCAGCCTGGTAGGGCTCCTCACGGATGGAAGTGGTGGGTCCCGCGGCGACGAAGGACCAGGTGCCATCCTCGTTCTTCTTCACCACAGGGCCGCAGTGGTAGATGACCATGTTCTCGAGGATGGGCTTCAGCCACTCGGGCTTCTGCTCCTTCATGTACTTGTGGCCCATGTCGCGGCTGAGGATGACGCGGCCGTTGAGCAGCACTTCGTCACCCACCTTGAGCTGGCGGATCTGGTCTTCGGTGATGGGAGTGGTGAGACGGATCATGGGAGCCTCGTATCAGTCGAAGGACGCTTCGCCGTTGGTCTTGAGCGTGATCGAACCCCGGCGGCTGCTCCAGCACATGTAGCTGATGCTCACGTAGAAGCTGGCGGGATGCCGGTACATCTCCTCGACCAGAACGCCCAGCACGGTGGTATTGCCGCCGTAGCCCATGGGGCCGATGCCCAGGGTGTTGAGATCGTTGGTGATCTCCTTTTCGAAGGCATCCATCTTCGGGTCAGGATTCGGAGTGCCGAGCTTGCGGAGAATCACTTCCTTGCTCTTCTCGTAGCTGGAGACACGGTCACCGCCGATGGCCACGCCGAGGATGCCGGGGCTGCAGCCCTGGCCCTGGGCCTTCACCACGGCGTCGATGATGCACTTCCGCACGCCCTTGATGTCGCGGCCGGCACCGATGGCGGCATCCGGCAGGCGGTACTGGGCACCCACATTTTCGCAGCCCCCGCCCTTCTGCATGACGGCGATCTCGACCTCCGGCTTGTCCCACTCCTCGAAGTGGACCGCCGGGTGGCCCTCATGGAAGGGATCCATGTTCGTGCCTGTGTTCTTGCCGCTGAGGGCTTCCACGCAGTTCGGGCGCAGCCAGGACCGCTTGGTGGCCTCGGCCACGGCCGCCCGGATCTGCTGCTTGGCGGCGCGCTGGCTCAGCCCGAAGGGGTGCCGCACCCAGACGATGATGGTGCCCGTGTCCTGGCAAAGCGGCGTCACATGCCCATCCGCGAGGATGATGTTGCGCACCATGTCATTGAGCGTATTGAAAGCCCGGCTGCCTTCCTCCTCGGCGTCGCGGCCCTTCACCAGGGCGTCGATCACATCCTGGGGCAGGCGGCTGGTGGACCGGCGCAGCAGCTCCAGCATGGGCAAGGTGAGATCCAGACCCTTCAAGTTCGACAGGTCCGCCTTCCATCCCGCGGGCAGCACGGACTTGGACGCCACCACCTCGTTGGAGGTCAGGGTGGGAATGACGCACTCAGACATGGGCCCTCCGGAATCCAGACCCCCATCATCCGCCCGCCGAAGCTCACGCTCAAGTGATCAATGCCCGGTTCCCCTGCCAGCGGGCTGGAATTCTGCCGGAGCTATGATGGACTGGCTCCCCCGGAGGCCCCATGAGCAAGCACTTGTTCATCCTCAACGATCCGCCCTATGGTACCGAGCGCAGCTACAACGGATTACGCCTGGCGGGGGCCACCGCCAAGCGGGAGGGTGTCGAAGTGCGCGTCTTCCTCATGGGTGACGCTGCGGCCTGCGCCAAGAAAGGCCAGAAGACCCCCGACGGCTACTACAACCTGGAGCGCATGCTGAAAGGCGTCACCACCCGCCATGGCTTAGTGGGCGTATGCGGCACTTGCCTGGACGCCCGGGGCCTCAGCCAAGCCGAACTGGCCGACGATTGCCGCCGCAGTACCCTCGAGGAGCTGACCGACTGGACGCTATGGGCGAACCAGGTGCTGGTGTTCTAGGGCTGGGGCCATGACCAACCCTGGTAAACCACGGCCTTGCTCCTGCTGCGGGGAATCCGACGGCCCGGCACCCAGCGACCTCTGCCCTGCCTGTGGCGGAGCGGGAAAACCCGTACCGTCCGCGACCATGAGGGCCCTATTGGACCCCGGGGCAGTGGGCGGGATGAGCCAGGGCACCTGGCATTTCTGCCCGGCCCCTGGCTGCGAGGTGGTCTACTTCAACCCGGAAACAGGCCAGACCTTCCGCAAGAACCAGCTCACGGTGCGCCTGGGGATCAAGGAGACCGAGGCGCCGCGCCCCTTGTGCTACTGCTTCGGCCACAGCCTGGAAAGCCTGCGGGCCGAGTGGGAAACCACTGGCCGCCTGGATTCGGTGGAGGCTATCCGGACCGCCGTCAAGGAAGGCCGCTGCCGGTGCGGCCAGATGAACCCCTCGGGTGCCTGCTGCCTGGGCGATGTTCTGAAGGCTGCTCAGATGATCAAAGAGGCTAACGCCCCCAGGCCCGGCAAAGGGTGAGTGTCAGGTCCAGCAAGGGGGCTTCGCTGCGGGAGATGGCCATGCCCTTCAGATCCCGCTCACACTGGTTCAGGCGGCCCAGGAGGCTCTTCACACCCTTCGGCTTCAGCTTCTCGAAGGCGCCGCGATAACCATCCAGCAGGAAGGCCTGCTTGGGGGAAAGGCCCAGGGCGGACGTCAGCTCGGCCCCCTTCAACCCCGCGGTCTGGGCTTCGACGTACCGCAGCAGGCGGTCCACCTCGCGCCGGGCCTGGCCCAGCATCATCAGGGGCTCATCGCCATCCTCCAGGGCCATGCGCAAGGCCTTGAGGGCGCCGGCTGCGTCCCCCCTCTGCCAGGCCCCCGACCAGGCGAAGGCCTTCTGTTCCGCCAGCCGGAAGGTCACCTGGTCCACCATGGCCTCCGTGACGCGGCGATCCTCTGCCAGCAGGTCCAGCACCTCGAGGGCCCGTTTGATGAGGCCGGGATTCCCGCCTTGGCGCTGGGCCAGCAGGGTGGCCGCGGCCCCCTGAAGCGACAGGCCCAGGCGCTTGGCCTCGGTCTCGATGAAACCGGGAACCTCCGCGATCTCCAGGGCCCCCACCTTGAGGATGCGCCCCGCCTTGGTCCAGTCCGTCCAGGGTTTGGCGCCCAGGGCCTTTCCGGGTGCGGCTGGCAGCGTGCTCCAGGCCACCAGCAGCAGGTTCACACCCTGGGGCGGTTTCTCCAGCAGCGCCTTGACGGCGCCCGGCAGTTCCTTGGCGCGGGGGAACAGATTGTCGGCGGCGGGCACGATCACCGTGCGAGCTTCGGCACCCAGGGGCGCCGCCTCTTGGAGAGCCGCCATCACCTCGGGCCAGGGGCAACCCTCGCTGCAGACCGTCAGGGTGAAATCCGCCCACTCCGGATCCACATGCCGCCTGGTCCACTCCGCCACGGCCATCCGGCGGCCATCGCCGTCTTCGCCGTGGATTAGCGCGAAGGTGTGGCCCAACCAGGCCTGGGGGGTCGCCATCACTCCGTGCCTTCCAGCAGCTGGGTGAGGAAGCTTTCGGCGAAATCATCCGCGAGGTTCTCCAGCACCTGGAGCTCCCGGCTGTCGAAGCTGGCGAAATTCTGATCCACCCGGTACTGGTTGGTGAAGGTCAGACCCCGGCGGGACAGCACCACGGCGCCCGTCTGCCCGTCCAGCAGCTCCACGCTGGCCACCACGGCCACCTCCACGCGAGAGGCGGACCCGGCGCTGGCTTTGGTCCTGTCGTTGCCGAGGGTGAGACCGATGGGGCGCGACGTGTAGCTCTCCAACGTGCCCTGGAGGACCCAACGGGAGGGCTCGCCGGCCCCCACCAAGCGCCAGGGACTGGCCGCGACAATGCGGTTCTCCAGGGCTTTGGTGAAGCGATCCTCCAGCCCCAACCGCGGGCTCAGATTGCGGAACCGCGCCAGCCGGATCGTCTCGCCTTGCTTTGCCCACGCCGCCGACCGCGGCTGCCGATCCAGGCGGTGGTACCCACACGCGAGGGAGGCCGCGAGAACGAGTGAGAAAAGAACAAAGCGGAACACAGAGGACACAGAGATCACACAGAAGACGCAGAGAAAGGTGAGGACATCGGGGACCTCCAGGGGCCACGCTTGGCAAGAGGTTGGAGGGCAACATTCATAACTACGGATGATAGACACCCACGTAGGGCAGGTTGCGGAGCTTGCCATCGAAGTCCAGGCCGTAGCCCACGACGAAGTGATCCTCGATGGTGAAGCCGATGTAGTCCACGGGCACCTCGACCTTGCGGCGGCTGGGCTTGGAGAGCAGGGTGCAGATCTTCAGGCTCAGGGGTTCCCGGTCGTGGAGCAGGTTGCGGACCTTGAACAGGGTGAGCCCGGTGTCCACGATGTCTTCGACCACCAGGGCGTGGCGTCCCTGGATGGAGCGGTCCAGGTCTTTGAGAATGTGCACTTCGCCCGTGCTTTCGGTGCCCGCGCCGTAGCTGGAGACCTGCATGAAGCTCACATCGATGTCCAGGTCCATGGCCCGCACGAGATCCGCGAAGAAGGGGAACACCCCGTTCAGCAGCCCGATCACCACCAGATCCTGGCCCGCGTAGTCCTTGGACAGCTGGGCTCCCAGCTCCTGGACCCGGGTCTGGATCTGCGCTTCCGTGAGCAGCGGGGTGATGCGGTCGCGCATGGATACTCCTGGAGACTGAAGATTGAAGGTTTGCACCATTTCCATTCAACCCCAGAAGGGCTTCCCGGGTCCATCCAGGGACGGCGTTTCTCCTCCACTGTCCCTGGCGCCGGAGCCTAACATGATGGCGGAAGCCACCTTGAACGAGCCCCTGATATCCCAGTCGGCCCCCCGCACCGCCGATCGCCTCCCCGATCCGGCTTCGCCGTACCACACGCCCGAGGTGCTCGCCTGGGTCGAGGCTGCCCAGGGCGGCGACCAAGCCGCCTTCGCCTGCCTGGTGCGCCTGTTCTCCCGGGATGTCTACGGCAAGGCCTTCTCCATCGTCCGGAACCACCAGGACGCCGATGACGTCGTCCAGGAGACCTTCATTCGCGTTTTCCGGGCCCTGCCCGGCTTCCGCTTCGAATCCTCCTTCCGCACCTGGCTCATCACCATCGCCACCCGCCAGGCCTTGAACTTCCGGGAACGAATGGCCAAGGAGCACGAAAGCCTCGAGGGCCCGGAGGGCACCCTGGAACACGCGGCCCTGCGAGTGGAGGAGACCCAAGTGTCCGCCCTGCTGGACCAGGAGGCCCGGCGCCTGCTGTATGAGGCCCTCCCGAAGCTGCCCCGCCGCCAGAAGGAAGCCCTCACCCTGAAGCTGCAGCACGACTGGAAATACGAGCAGATCGCCCAGCAGATGGGCACCTCCGTGGGCAGCGTGAAGGCCCACATCTTCCACGCCATCCAGAACCTCACCCGCCATGTCAAAGGAGGCCGAGCATGAACTCCAGGCCCCTGCTTCTTCCCCAAGCCTGCATCGCGGCCCTGTCCGCCATCGAGGCCGATCCCATGGCTCCCGGCCCTGCCACCGAGGCACACCTGAAGGTCTGCAACGCCTGCGCCGAGGCCCGGGTCTTCGTCCTGGCCCAGGAGGACAGCCCCGAGGCCCTGGCTCCGGCCGGCTATTTCGACCACCTTCCTGGCCGCATCCTCCGGAAGCTGCCAGCCCGCCCCGCCCTGCGCCACCGCCTGGGGCCTCTCGGCTGGACTGCCGCCGCAGTCGTGCTCATGGCGGTAGGCACCGGGGCCTTCCTGGCCGGCCGGGCGAACCGGACACCCTACGTCGAAGCCACGCTACCCCGGCAGCCCGACATCCTCGAGGTATCCACCACCGACACGCCTTTCCATAACCACGAGGAGGAGGCGGCGCAGATCCAGGCCCTCAGCCCCGAGGAAATGAAGGCACTCTTGAAGCGTCTGGATTCGGCGCCGTCTCCGACGAGGTGATCCCCATGCTCCGCCCCACCCTGTTGATGACCCTCCTGCTGCTCGCCGGCCTGCCCATGCGCGCCCAGGTGGAGGATGAACGCCCCCTGGTCCGCTTCCGCCTGGAGCAGCTCCAGCAGACGGTGGGTCTGCCCGAAGACCAGGCCCGCACGGTGGTGGAGCGCTGGTCGCGCTATGACCGGGAACAGTTCGAGAAGACCCGGCAGATCCAGCAGATCCGGCGCACCTTCAACGACATCCTGATGGGCCCTGCCTCCGAGGAGGAAAAGAATGCCAAGGTCCGGCCCCTGCTGGAGCAGTTCGTGGAGCTGCGGCGCCAGCAGGCGGAGCTCAAATTCAAGTTCGAAGAAGACATCCGCGCCCGGCTGAGTCCCGCCCAGCAGGTGCGCCTCATCACCCATGTCGAGGAGATGCAGCGGCGCATGCTGGAGGCCATCCGGCAAGGCTTCGGCAATCGGGCCGAACCCGGCCTTCGTCCCGGGGCGGCCATCCGTCGCGGTCGCCGATAACCGCTAGGACTGGGGCGCCTCCAGGACCACCGGGATCACCAGAGGCCGGGTCTGGGTGGTCTTGCGGATGATCCGGCGCAGGGCCAGGCGCAGGGTGTCGCGCAGAGCCTCCCCATCCTTGCGGACGACGGGTGGCGCCTCTTCGTAGGCCTTGCGCGCCACGCCCGCCAGCAGCTCCGCATAGGCCTCATCGTCGGACAGCATTACGAAACCGCGGCTGAGGATGGTGGGCTCCGCCGCCAGGTCGCCGGTCTCCGGATCCACCAGCAGCGTGGCGAACACCACACCGTCCTCCTGGAGGATGAGCCGGTCCTTCACCACGCGGGCATCCACCATGTGGTCCACGCCCTCGCTCACGAAGCACTTGCCCACAGGCACCGCTCCGGGCATGTCCATCCGGCCGTCCGCATAAAGCCTCAGACAAAGGCCGCCATCAAGCAGCGAGATGCGTTCCGGCGTCCAGCCCAGCGAAGCCGCGAGCTTGCCGTGGGCCCGCAGGTTCCGGTAGGTGCCATGCACGGGCACCATCTGGGCCGGCCGCACGGCGCGGATGAGATCCGCCAGCTCGTCGCGGCAGCCATGGCCCGACGCGTGCACGGGACCCAGCCCCTCCAGCGAAGTCTCCGCGCCCAGGCGCTCGGCCTGATCGAGCATCCGCGAGATGGCCACTTCGTTGCCGGGGATGGAGCGTGCGCTCACCACCAGCCGGTCGCCGGGCTCGATGCGCAGGCCTTTCACCTCACGGCGAAGCAGCCGCGCCAGGCCGCTCATGGGCTCGCCCTGGCTGCCGGTGCACAACACGAGCAGCTCATCGGGATCGAAGAGCTGGGCATCCTTGACGTCGATCAGGATGTCGTCCGGCAGGTCCAGCCGCTTGAGGGATCGGGCCAGGCCCAGGTTGCGGTCCAGACTGCGCCCCAGCAACACCACGCGGCGGCGGAACTCGTAGGCCAGGTCCACCAGCGTCTGGAGCCTGTGGATGTTGGAACTGAAGGTGGTGACGAAGAGCCGCCCCTTCGTCTGCTCGAAGGCTGCCTCCAGGCCCTCGCGGCACAGGGATTCCGAGGGCGAACGGCCCGGACGTCCCACGTTGGTCGAATCCGCCATGAGCAAACGCACCCCGGCGTCGCCCAGAGTCTTCAGCCTGTCCATGCCTGTGAGCCGGCCGTCCAGGGGCTCGGGATCGATCTTGAAGTCGCCGGAGTGCACCAGCACGCCCTGCGGCGTGTGCAGGACCAGGGCGCAGGCGTCCGGGATGCTATGGGTCACGGGAATCCACTCGGCTTCGATCTCCCCGTCTCCCACCTTCACGCGGCCGTAGTCGCGCACGGGATGGAGCAGACCCAGATCCAGGCCGTGCTCGCGCAGCTTGCCTTCCAGCAGGCCCAGGGTGAACGCCGTGCCATACACAGGCACCGGCCAGCGGCGCAGGAAGTAGGGCAGCGCGCCAATGTGATCCTCGTGGCCGTGGGTGAGCAGGACGGCCTGGAGCCGATCCGCGAAGGGCTCCAGGTAGGCGAAGTCCGGCACGATGGAATCGATGCCCGGCTGGTCGTCCGAAGGGAAGAGCTGGCCGCAGTCCACCAGGAAGAGGCTGCGGGCGCTGTGCACCACCAGCGCGTTCATGCCGAACTCACCGAGTCCGCCGATGGGGATCAGCCGCAGTTCATCGGCGGCGGGGGCTTCCGCCCAGGTTTCGAATTCGGGTGCCACAGGCATCACGATGGGAACACCTCCGGGTGCTGGTTCAATAGGATACGAGTTGCCGACAGCCACGCCGCAGGCGCAATCACTTCAGCGCGCAGCGCCGAAGCCAGTCCCACATCAGCCAGGGCCTCGGCTGACAGGACGCCTTGCCAGTTGTTCGCCAGAGTCTTGCGACGGTGGGCGAAGGAGCGATGCAGCACCGTGAGCAGGGCCCTGCGTTCAGCCAGGCTGGGCGCATCCACCCGGGGCTCGAACTGGACTACGGCGGATTCCACCTTGGGCGCGGGCCGGAAGGAGCCAGGCCCCAGCTTCACCAGGCGGGTCAGGCGGGCGCAGAGCTGGGCCAGCACCGATAGCGGCCCGTAGGCCTTGGTGCCGGGCTGGCCCATGAGCTTCTGGGCCACTTCCAGCTGGAACATCAACACCATGCGATCCCAGGGAATGCCTTCGGTGAGCAGCCTCGCCAGGATGGGCGTGGCGGCGTTGTAGGGCAGGTTGCCCACCACGGACCAGGGCTCCCCCTCCGGAAAGGGGATGCGCACCGCGTCGCCTTCCAGCAGATGGAAATGAGCCACGGCGGCGAAGCGTTCCCGCATCAACGCACAAGCCTCGGGATCCAGGTCCACCGCCCAGAGCGGCCGGCCGGCCGCCAGCAGGCGCTCCGTCAGCACGCCTGGCCCAGGGCCGATCTCCAGCAGCCGCGCTGACGGGGAGGCCAGGGCCGCATCGACAATGGTGCGGATGGCACCTTCGTTCACCAGGAAGTTCTGGCCGAGGGCCCTTTTGGGGCGAAGGCGGGCGATGGGTGGGAAATCCGGCACACCCCAGCGTACCACCTCATAGATCCCCATTCGAAAAGGGGGGCCTTGCGAGCCCTACGGAGCGGTTCATGGAGAGATCACAGTGGATGATGCGCCCTTCCCCTGGCCCGGCCCCGGAACAAGCTGGGGAATCGCGCTTCCCCGGAGACCAGAGAGGTGACTAAATTTTAATCAATTCGACGGTCTTTTGGGATCTGGTTCGAATGGCAGAATATAAAAATTATTATGATTAAGTTTAAAAAATAATAATGCAAAGTGGGCTACTACTTAATATAGCTACTGCTTCCAGTTCCCGAGGGCCATCCTCATGACACGACGTAATCTTCCCAGGGGCTACAGCCTGCTTGAGATCCTGGTGGTGATGTTCATCATCGGAATCCTGGCCGTGTCCGGGGCCTACTACATCCAGAATAAAGCTCCCACCGCAGTCAAGGCCGTCAGCCAGGAACTGGCGGGTATTTTGCGCCAAACCCAATCCCTGGCCATTAACAGCGGCCAGCAGGTCTATCTGAGAACCCAGGGTGGCGGGGGTGCTCCCGACACCCGCATCGAATGGGGCTTCCGGCTTCTCAAGCCGGATGGGACCTTCGATCAGTTCGGCCCCGTCCAGGGATCCTGGGTGCTGAGTCCTCAGTCGAACCGTTATGCCTCTGTGAGCTTAGGAGCGGCGGATCTGACCACCGCCGGCGCCAATCCCCTTCCGAAGGATGTGCCGGCCATCGCACTCCATGCCATGAATAACACCACCATCTGGAACACCCAGTTCTTCAAGGGCGGCGGCGTCGCTGACACCACCTACTTCTTCACGGCCAACGGCACGATCAGCCAGGAGTTCTTCATCGCTGTGGCGGGGCGCCGGGGTCAGGTCTATCTGGGCGCCAACCTGGGGCTCGTGATGGTCAGCCCACAGGCAGGATTAGCCTCTTTCGTCAAGGCCAACGCTTCGGATGTCAACGCTTCATGGATGCGTCTATGAGAATCATTACGCGCCTTTTCCGCGTCCCTTCGCGCCGCCGGGAAGGGTTCTCCCTGGTCGAACTGCTGGTGGTGGCGTTCATCCTGGGGGTTGGCCTACTCGGCCTTGCGGCCTTGATGGCCCTAAGCCTCCGCGGCCAGACATCGAGTCGCCGGTTGGAGACCGCCACCTTCCTGGCGAACAATGTACTGGAGCAACTATCCATGGATGGCCGGATCAGCGCCCAGCTCCGGTCCGATGGACAGATCATTCCCGCTACAGCCTTGGTGGCAAACGCGGCGGATGGCACTGCCATTGCCTACAGCGCCAAGGACATCGCCGGAACCTTGCAAACCACCTTTGATCTCGAGGGGCGACCTAGCGCCACCACCCAACTTTTCCGGGTGAATTGGGTTCGGCGGGCCAACGCCAAGGGAGGTGCGCCCGCCCCATCCTCCAATACGGCCACCTCGGAGGTCGTGGTGAACGTCACCTGGACGGAAGACCAGCAGAAACCAGGTGGCGGATCCCTCCCCATCCAGAAATGGCTAAGCATCAGCCGCATGATCCGTTATTGAGGCCCCCATGACCCATTTCCGTCGGACTTATTCTGCTAAGGGTTTCTCCCTGGTGGAACTGCTTGTCGCATTGGTCTTCATGGGCGTGCTCATGACCGGCATGCTCAGGGTATTCGGATCCGCTCTCAACAGCTTCCATGGGGCCAGCGAGGCCATGAGTGCCAACCGCGCGAAACGATGGGCGCTGAATCAGCTGGTGGATGATCTCCAATCCGCGGGTTACTTTTTCCCTATCCGACCTGTTCCCAATGTTTCAATTGACACCACCGGGGGACAGAACGCGATGATGATATTCCCGAACCAAACGGTGCCGGTGAAGTCGTTAGACCCGGCAACCGGACAATTGACCACCCAGACCATTACATTCGACGAGGTGCAGGTCGTGGGGGATCAACCCTTGCCTATACAGGCAAGGCTGGCGGCCACTCCTACTGATATCGGCACTGTCACTTTGAATGTCATCTCCGGGGATCTGTCTCAAGTTCGGGCCGGCGATTACCTGATGATGCTGGATGCGGCTTTTGTCGTGGTGCAGGTCGCCTCCGTGAGCGGCCAGATCGTTACGCTGAATACGGACCCTTCGGTTTCCCAGGACCCCGCCACGGGCCTCATGACAGGCGTGAACGCCGGGCTCAACACCCTCTCCCACCAGTCCGGCGCCGATGTCTTCTTTGTCCGGCCCAATCAGGTGGTCCGTTACACCATCCTCCCTCTGAGCCTAGATCCAGGCAATGCGGCGGCGCAGGTACCGTGCCTCGTGAGAGACCAGACAACCTATCCACCCAGCGGGATTCGAGTCACTTGGCCTGCGAGCACTGCGTCGCCTCTTCCGGCGGGATTCACCCGCACCGTGATAGCGGAAAACATCGCCGGTAATCCCACCGCCGCAGGCGCAACGTCTTTCGGGCTCAGGGTTGACCTCAGTGTGGACAGTGGCACTACCTGGAGCCGCACTGGCGCGGCTGACTGGCCTGCCATCGTGACGGGCCTCAATACCCAGCTTAAGACTCTCTACCCTACGCAGCCCGCGAACCAGAGCATCACGAACCCTAGCAATCCCATTTGGTTCCGGAACGTCCCCGCGATCTTCCGGATGGACCTCACCACGCGGACGACGTTGGAACGGCAGGATCTGAACAACCCCAATCTGCGTACCTACCGCTACCGAAGCCAAACCCTGATCATTCGGCCCCGCAACTTCACTTTCGGCCTTGGCACCTGAGGTATGCATGCACACCCCAAACCTTCCACATCCGGCTTCTTGTTGGCGGCAAGGCCAACAGGGCGGTCTCGCCATCGTGGCGGCCTTGATTTTGCTCGTGATCCTCACCCTGGCTGCGTTTGGCCTCTCGAGCTCATCCCTCAGGGAATTGGCTACTTCCGGCACGGTGGTCACAGGCGCCAAAGCGGCCGAGGCCTCCGATGCTGGCCTCGATTGGTTTATCACCTGGGCTCATCCAGACAATATCGACCTGAAATTCGGCACCCCGTCAGGTAACGGCCTTCTGGCCGGGGCCTTGACCGGCCTCCGCGATCCCAACTGGGTGACTTATCCCTATCCCGCAGGGGTGGCCATCGACCCCAGTCGCTCATGGGATCAGGCGGCCACCATCACATCCCAGGTCACCGCCGGGACATCCAACGAAATGGTGTTCGATACCACAGGGCCGGATGTGAAGCAGACTCCCACCGTCGGTAACGCCACGATCCAGAAATTCGACCTAACCGTGCGGTACTTGGGCATGATCGATGTTCCCTTGACCAGCGGCAAGAGTTCGAGCGAACTCATGTGGCAGGTCGTGAGCACGGGCACTGCCAATATTCCCGCCGCTGGAGTGAGCTTTCAACAGCGCCGGGAAATCATCGGACATCAGGGCATCGCCCAGAAAAAATAGCCTATCTCAAGATATAGATCTCACCCAAGAGGCCACTTATGCTGCGCACCTTGAAACAATTCACTTGGCTCCTCCTCTGCGCCACTCTTTCCATCACCCTCCGGGCCCAGTTGGATCCCCGTTTGCAGGGGGCCGCCACTTCCTCAGATCTTCTGGATGTCTATCGCACCGGAGGGGCCAGGCCTGAAATGTTGACGCTCTTCGATTTTTCGGGTTCCATGCATGCGATCTATTGGCACCCGAAGTACTACACCAGTTCAGGCCAGAACAGCCACCTGAATCAATTCACCAACTTCACCCCTGGACAGCAGGCAGGTGACTTCCCAGGCGTGGTCCCGATCATGGATATCAACGGACGCGTCTTCATGGTGGAGGGGACAGGATACGCGAAAGACCTCAATACTACATCCCAGCCCATGCAATTCGGTTTGGCGGGTGGAGACTTGGTCCGCCCGGATGGCACGGTGATCGCCATTAATCATGCCCTGACCTACACCCAGGACCAGCTCCGCTCCTATGTTCTGCAGGCGAGCCATCTCCGCGTCACCGCGACTGCGATCGTCCTGGTGGGCGGAGTGACACAATCGGTCAGCCGGACTCTCGATCTGCCCATCCCCTGGGCGATTTTCGATCAGGTGAGCAACACCAGCGCGAGCAATATCATTACGAAGATCAATGACCCCTCTCTCAGGGGCCCTTCCGTGGATCCGGATTGGCTCCACAACACCCCCAGCAATGTGCTGAACGACCTTTATCTGAATAGGTACAAGATCGGTCGCTTCCATTACAACAAGGACTACCTCTGGTGGCTATTCTTTGGGACAGATACCAGAAACGCCACCAATGATGGATCGGTGGATACAGGCAGGTTCGTGGTGCCTGCGGTCGCCACCACCGTGTCCAATGCTGAGCCCAGCGGCTTCCTGGTGTCCTCGACCGCCTGGTCCAATCTCATCCCAAGCCTCACGCGTTTCCAGGCCCTCAAGTCCATCGTGATCAAAGCCTGGTTCGAGAATCAGGACAAGGTGTGGTGGGGCTACCGTTATCTGGATGATAGCGAGCAGAACACGACCACCCTGAGCAATTTGCAAGGGCCCTGGAACGACTATATAGCGATCAATAGGAATCTTCGGTTTTTTCGCTGTGCCCCTGATATCAATACCCCAGATGATTCCGTCAGATACCTGGCGCTAGCAAGCCCTTCAACCTCCACGCCACTCACGTATGGCCTTGCCAATACCTACGCCCAACTCATCATTGCAGATGCCGATACCACCAGCGTGTTCCGGCCCGGAGGGCAGAGCACCGGCATCCAGTGTGGACAAGGCGAGCTCGGGACCGACACCATCGTCCCGCCCTGTAGAAAGACCTTCGTGGTCGTATTCACGGACGGACTTGCCAATGATAATTATGATAAAAGTAAGCCCAATGGCGACGCCATCGGGCACGCGAAAGATCTCTACACCTATGGATCCGACGCCAATGTCACCGGCTACGGCAACCTCGAAATGGCCAAGCACACCAGCGAGCTTTCCCCGGCCGTAAGCAGCAGCACCACGGGTTATTTCAACATCTGGACGCTCTCCGCGATCGCCGCGCACTATCCCACGCCCATCAAGGGGGTGCTCTCCGACTTCGCCCCCTTCATCATCACGAATCGCGGCGCGACCCCGGCGAACCCCCGACGCATCAAGACGATGAGCGTGGGCATGAGCTTGGCGGGCAATTTAACGGATCCCACCAGTGGCAAGGCGGATCTGTTCCGGGTGGCGCTCTATGGTGATCCCGCCATCACCAGCTGGTCCCTCAACACCAAACCCTACGATCCCTTCAGCTCCGATGCCAATGATCCAGGTTTCAACCCCTTCTACTTCGACGCCACGGATCCAGCCAAGCTGAGTAACGCACTGACCGCCATCCTGTCGGAGGTGGTGCAGGCTTCAGGCTCCATTTCGGCTCCAGCCAGCCCCCAGGTGGGATTGTCCCTTGGCCGCCAAGTGTATTTGGGCCTTTTCCAGACCGCAAAGCTTGGCCCTGCGTGGACCGGTGACTTGCTGATGGCGGGCATCAAGGTCGGGAGCACCGGTGTCACTTTCGTGGATAACACAGGGGCGCCAACCACCACCATCACGGGCGGAGCCTCTGGCAATGCCACATGGTCCGCGGGTGCCATGCTGAAGGGTTCTAAGACATGGCAGTACGGGAAAAGCAATTCGCGGCGTGTCTACACCACCCTTGGGCTGAACTCCAAAGACCTTGTGGAACTGAACGAGAACAATGCTGCGATCACGATGGCCATGGTGGGGGCGGTCGACGCCGCCTCCCGGCAGGCCTACATCCGGTTCCTTCGCGGCGCGAGCCGTGATGCTGAGACAGATGCGACCATTCCCACCATGCGCAACGATGCCCTGGGAGACATCATCAACAGCGCCCCGGCGATCCTCTCCTATCCTCCTGAGCTGGTGGACTCAGGTACTTCCGACCTGTTGAAGGCCGGTAAGGCCAATCTGCTCCTCCAGGGGGTCAAAGACCTCGCCTTCCGCGAGATTTTCGTCGCGGATAACCAAGGCTACCTGCATGCCTTTGGCGAGGTTTCGGGAACGAAGGACATCAAACTCCTGGACGGCACCACATCCTTTGTGCCGTTAGGCGTGGTTGATGAGTTGTGGACCATCATCCCCTACCAGCATTTGAAGGCCGCTCCCTATTTGCGAAGCCGGTCCAACCCGCACCGCTATCTCTTCGATGGAAGCCCCATTGTCTACTTCAAGGATGTGCCGGCTTCAGGCCGGACGGTGGGGAACGGCCTCGTGGATGGCAACGACATCACGCGGGTGATCGTAGGGGAAGGCAAGGGGGGCCGCAGTTATTTCGCAGTCGACGTGAAGAATCCTTTTTTCCCCTCCCAGGACCTTGTCTCGCCGAAGCTCGCTTGGCAGATCGTACCGGATGACACGTCCCTGGACCCCACCATTCAGCGCATGGGATTCTCGACTTCCGTGCCAGCCATCGGACAGGTGGAGACTGGCTCTGGCGGGTTCTCGTCTCTACGTGACCTGGTCTTCCTAGGCGGCGGCCTCAGCACCGCCGAGGTCGACAGCAACTTCATCGCCACTTACGGAACTGGCACCAAACTCGGCCGCTCCATCCTCGCCGTGGATGCCGCCAATGGCCCGGATGCTATCGGAGGCGGCTATCTCCGTGTTTGGAACCTCTTGGGGGCTGATCTGTCAGTGGTTGGCGGTGAACCGAACATCGGCTCCATCTCCGCTGGAGTTGTACCTCTACGGTTCTTCCCGAACAACCAGAAGGTTCAGCGGATCTACTTCATTGACCAGCCGACCATTGGTACCCGTGGAAGCGCCTTGTGGGCCCTCGGTTCTCTGTACAAGACCCCCACAGGGATCCGCCTTGACAACAGCAATGTGGACGCTTGGACCACCTCTGGCGCTCCTGGTGGACTGTGGGGATTCCGCCGCATATTCCAGGCCGATCCTGGCACCGTCACGAGTTCCCTGCCGGCGCCCTTCCGCTTGGCGGGGTCCTACCCTGTGTCCCGCACGGTCACTCCCTTCATCGCACCAGCGGCCGTAGGGGTGGCGTTCAATTCCGGTGACCGCAACGATCCCATGGATCTGAACCTCATCAACCCGGCGCCCGGACTTGCCGCTGGATTCAATACGTTCAATCTGGTTTTCGATCGCCAGGATAGCGCGGCCCTCAGCAGCAATACCCCCTCTGCGAGCAATGTAGACACGGCCGGCTTCAAGCTTGCCAATCTCACTGATCTCACGAACGTGGCCAGCTTCCTGGACCCCCGGATCGATCCGGTGAACACCAGCTACTACCTGAAGAACTCCTTTGGTTACTATCTCAAGCTGGGGAGTGCCGTGGCGAAGGCGGCTTCGAACCCGAACCCCGGGGGGAGCATGTTCTTCTACCCGAAGACGGTTACCACGCCCCTCGTCCTGTCGGGAGTGGGGTTCTTCAGTAGCTTTACAGGTAAAGATACTGGTTTTGCCTGTTCAGGGGGCGGCGATAGCCGGACGTACCGTCTCTGTGACATCATCAACCCCATCTTCAACAATGGAACCGCAATCTCCGATCCCAACGTATTCAACCCCAGCCAAGTCGGCTGTAGCGGCATCGTGATGTCGTTCACCAACATCCCCGGTGAGATCACAGCCCTTGGCACCAGTGCGGCGATCCAGACAGGTCAAGGCAAGAGCAGTTCGGGCGCTGGTGGTCTGATTTCGAATTCCGGTGCTCAGGGTGGCGGAGCCCTTGGCAACCCGGGCAGTCGAGGGTTCCGCCCGCGGTCATGGCGCATCATCCGCTAATGACCCCGGCGAATATAACCTGCCGCCAACTTCCATTCAAATAGATAGAAGCCATCCAGTCGACCCTCCCTGAGGCTTTGTGCCTTGCGGGAGGGTTGTCCGGAGCGGAGAAGTCCATTGTGGAGGACATCTCCGTCGGCGGTTGAGGGTGGGTTCTATTCCTTTGAATGCGAATTGGCACGACTGTTTTTTGCGTCACCCGAACTGGATGGGGTCCCGGTCCAGGCTGATGGGACCGGCGGGAGGCAGGGGGTGGCGGGCGAGGACTTCGCCGAGGGCCCCGCGGGAACCCTTGAGCAGCAGGTGCATGCGCCAGCGGTCGCGCACGCGGGGCACGGGCGCCTCCAGGGGGCCGAGCACGCGCAGGCCCGGAACGGAGAGCCGCTGCCGGAACCCATCCAAGGCTTCCCGGGCCTCTTGCAAGGTGTCGGCCTCGGCGCGGTAGAGGGAGAGGGCCGTGAAGGGCGGATAGCCCAGGCCCTCGCGGAAGGGCAGCTCCGAGGCCGCGAAGCCTTCGAAATCCTGGGCCAGCGCGAAAGTGATGGCCGGGTGCTCGGGTGAGTAGGTCTGGAGGATCACGCGGCCCGGCAGCTCGGCGCGACCAGCCCGGCCCGCCACCTGGGTGAGCAGCTGGAAGGTGCGCTCCGAGGCCCGGAAGTCGGCCACCTTCAGGCCCTGGTCCGCGTTGAGCACGCCCACCAGGGTGAGCTTCGGGAAGGTATGGCCCTTGGCCAGCATCTGGGTGCCCACGAGGATGTCCACCTCTCCGGCCTCGGCGGCCAGCAGGCCGGCCTCGAAGGAACCGCGGCGGCGCGTGGTGTCCCGGTCCAGGCGCAGGATGCGGGCCGATGGGAAAAGCTGGTTCAGGTGCTCCTCCACTTGCTCGGTGCCTTCGCCCACGCCCCGCAGGTGGTCGGCGCCGCAGTCGGGACAGGCCTCCGGCGGCACCGTCTCGTGGCCGCAGAGGTGGCAGCGCAGACGGAAGTCGCCCCGGTGGTAGGTCAGCGAGATGGCGCAGTGGGGGCAGCCCAGCGTCTTTCCGCAGGCGCGGCACATCCAGAAGTTCTCGTAACCCCGGCGGTTCAGCAGCAGGAGGGCCTGCTCGCCCTTCGCCACGGTGTCGGTGAGGGCCTGCATCAGGGTGGGCGCGAGGATCACCTTCCGCCGCACCTGCCGGTAGGCGTCCCGCAGATCGACGATCTCCACCGTGGGCAGCGTGATGCCTGCGGGCCGCTGTTTCAGCTGGAGCAACCGGTAGCGTCCGCCCTGGGCCGCCTGCCAGCTTTCGAGGCTCGGCGTGGCACTGCCCAGCACGATGGGGCAGCCCTCGAGCTGGGCCCGCTTGATGGCCAGATCCCGGGCATGGATGCGGGGATGCTCCTCCGACTTGTAGGAGCCCTCATGCTCCTCATCGACCACGATGAGGCCGATGTCGCGCAGGGGCGCCATGACCGCATTCCGGACGCCCACGAATAGGTCGGCCCCGTTGAAGAGCAGGCGCACCACATCGCCGTGTTTCTCGCCGGCGTTGAGCCCCGCGTGACCCACGGCGATGCGGCCGGGGAATCGGGCCTCCAGACGGTCAAGCAACCGGGCCGTGAGCCCGATCTCCGGCACCAGCCACAGCACCCGCTGGCCCTCAGCCAGCACCTGCTCTGCCAGGGCGAGATACACCTCGGTCTTGCCCGATCCCGTCACGCCCTGGAGCAGGTGGACACCGAAGGTCCCGAGGGCCACGGCCTCCAGGGCGACCCGCTGCTCTTCATTCATCACGACCGTGCGGTCCAGGCCGGCCTCCCGCCGCTGGCCCAGCAGGTCCACCCGCTTCATCCGTTCGATGAGCCCCCGCTTTTCCAGGGTGGCCAGTACCGAGGCGCCCACACCTGCGGCTCCCAGCAGCTCCGGTTCCATCAGCGCCCCACCCGCACCCTCCAACGCGAGCAGCACCTTGGCCTGGGACGGCGTCACCCGGGGCGGGTGAGGCGCGCCGGTGAGGCGGACTTCCGTGAAGCCGGCGCCGCGAAGGAGCGGCCGATGAAGCAGCGTGGGGAGGATGGACGGGTCGCGGTGCCAGGCCTCGCCCACCTCCGTCAATACATCCCAGGCTCCGCGCTCGCGGTGGAACGACAAGCGCTGTCCATCCTCGTCCGCCTCCCAGTGGGGCAGCATGGCCTGGGGCAGGCTCAGGGGCAGCAGATGGGCCTCCAGGCAGCCGTAGTAACGCGCCGCGAAGGCCACCAGCTCCCGCAGCTTCGGCGGCAACAGAGGGAAGGGATCGATGACCGCATCCACGGGACGCAGCTTCGCCGCTGGCGGCGCGGGGTCAGGCCCCATGGCCAGACCCACCGCCAGGCTGTTTCGCACCCGCACCCGCACCCGCACGCCCACCGGCAGGCCCTCCGGCGCCAGATAGGTGAGGGGTGGCAGCGGGCGGTTCAGCTGGATACGGGTGGGAACGAGGCTCATTGGGCCCAGGATACACTTGACGGATGCTGGTCCTCGGCCTGGAATCCTCTTGCGACGACTGCTCCGCCGCCGTGGTGGAGGAGACGCCCGCGGGTCCTGTGCTGCGCTCCCTGGTGCGGGAAAGCCAGGA
>DASXUH010000022.1:0-39249 GCA_036504935.1 Geothrix sp.
ACGTCAAGCCGCACATATCTGAGACACGATGTTGGTGGCGGAGCACGTCAGAAGTTAGGTGTATCACCCGGTCCCCCGTCGCAGGTGTGGTGGTGCCGTTGATACGTTTGAAGTGATCAAGGTCCACCATCAGCACAGGAAGGTGATGGCCACGTCGGATGGCGAGCTGGAGAGGATCAGCGACAAACGCAGGCTGACTTGCTCGTAATCCCGGAACCGGAATTCTGTGAACGTGGCATGGCAGGGTGTTAGGGCGCGAGGGAGATTCTTGTTCCATCGTCCACCAGCCTGGAAGGAATGAAATTGTTTTACACCTTTGGGTGAAGGTTGGCGAGAATGACGTCCTCCCAGAAAACTAGACCAAGGATAATGTGAGTCCTCCCCCTTTGGAGGGCCCCTTGAGAAAGAGCAGATTTACCGAGGAGCAGATCATCTTGGCCTTGAAAGAGCACGAGGCCGGTAGGACCGCAGCCCAGATCTACCGAAAGCTCGGAGTCAGCGAGCAGACCTTCTACCGGTGGAAGGCCAAGTTCGGTGGGATGGACGTGGCCGACGCAAAGCGGCTGAAGGGGCTGGAGGAGGAGAACCGTAAGCTGAAGCAGCTTGTGGGGGAGCTTGCGCTCGACAACCAGGGCCTGAGGTTCCTGCTCACAAAAAAATTCTGAGGCCCCTGGATCGACGGAAGGCTGTGAGTGGCCTTCGGACCCAGTTTCAGATGAGCGAACGGCGGGCCTGCCGGGTGATTGGAATGCAGCGATGCAGTTATCGGTATCAGTCCCGGCGGAAGGACTGGGCCGAGCTGCGCCGGCGACTGCTGGAACTGGCGGCAGAGCGGAAGCGGTTCGGCTACCAGCGTCTCCATGTGCTCCTGCGGAGGGAGGGCTTCCCCGTGAATGTGAAGCGGATCTACCGGCTCTACAAGGAGGAAGGGCTCTCTGTGCGAAAGCGCATCCGAAAGCGGCTAAAGGGGTGCCCCAGGAAGGACCTCCAGGCCCCCACCCGGCCTGGTGAGCCGTGGGCCATGGACTTCACCTCGGACGCCCTAGCCGATGGCCGGGCGCTGCGGACCCTGAACGTGGTCGACACCTTCACCCGCGAGTGCCTGGCCATCGAGGTGGATACCAGCCTGCCGGGTCTTCGGGTGGGGCGGGTGCTGGATCGGGTCATCCACGAACGAGGCCGGCCGGAGGTCATCGTCACCGACAACGGCCCGGAGTTCATCAGTCGGGTGTTCGACCAGTGGTGCTACCAGCGCAGGATTCGGCACCACTTCATTCAGCCGGGGAAGCCCATGCAGAACGGCACCTGCGAGAGCTTCAACGGGCGATTCCGGGATGAGTGCCTGAATGAGCACTGGTTCCGCAGCATCCAGGAAGCAAGACGGATCGCCGAAGCCTGGCGACATGACTACAATCACCGCAGACCCCACGGCCCCCTCGGCGACATCACCCCAGGGTATTAAACGTTTGACCGGAACTCATCGGGTAGGTTGGGTAACCCTGCCATGTGGAACGGCGGCTGAACCGTTGAGCGCCGCTTGCGTGGTCGGGTTAACCCCCTATGGAGGTACGGGCCGAAGTCTATTCCTGGGAGACTGACCGGAAACCCTGTGCCGGATGTATGCCGGATGAGCCCCTTTCGGGGGTGGGCATGGTCGATAAAAAACAACTAGAGCCTAGATTTCTCTAGGCTCTTTTGCTGGTAGGGCTAACGGGATTTGAACCCGTGTTACCGCCGTGAAAGGGCGGTGTCCTGACCCCTAGACGATAGCCCCGTGGGGTGGAACTTGGTGGGCCCAGCGCGACTCGAACGCGCGACCAACGGCTTAAAAGGCCGCTGCTCTACCGACTGAGCTATGGGCCCTTGCCGGTGGTTCCAGGCCCGCGTGCCCTCGAGCGCGCGGTGCACGCGAGCGTGCGATGCCTGAATGGGCAGGACGACCAGTGTGCCCGTGAAACGGCCTCGGGTCAAGCCAGGAGCGGTTCCAGGAAGGTCCCGGGATAGACGCAACCCTCCTGGCGATCGGGGCCGGTGCTGAGGTAGGCGATGGGCACTTCGACGCTTTCGACCAGGGCTTCGAGGTAGGCGTGGGCCTCGGCGGGAAGCTCGCCGTGCTTGGTGACGCCCCGGGTGCTGGCCCAGCCCTTGAACATCCTCACCTCGGGCTTCAGCTCCTCCCAGTCGGCGGCGCAGCTGGGGAGCTTGGTGGTGAGGGTGCCTTCGCCGGTGCGGTAGCCCACGATGAGGCCCACCTCATCCAGGCCATCCAGCACGTCGAGCTTCATGATGGCCAGGCCATCCACACCGTTGGTGCGGCAGGCGTGGGCGGTGATGGGGGCGTCGAACCAGCCGCAGCGGCGGGGCCGGCCCGTGGTGGTGCCGAACTCCTTGCCCACGCCGCGGAGGCGCTCGCCGATGGCATCGTGCATCTCGGCGGGGAAGGGGCCGGAGCCGACGCGGGTGGTGTAGGCCTTGGCGATGCCGAGGATCTTGTCGAGGGCCTTGGGGGACAGGCCGCTGCCGGTGAAGAGGCCGCCCAGGCTGCAGTTGCTGGAGGTGACGAAGGGGTAGGTGCCGTGGTCGATGTCGAGCAGGGCGGCCTGGGCGCCTTCGAAGAGGATGCGGTCGCCGCGCTCCCAGGCGGTCATGAGGTGGGCCTGGGTGTCGCCGATGAAGGGCAGGAGGGGTTTGGCCGTGCGGAGCAGGCCTTCGACGATGGCGTCCAGGGTGGGCAGGTCGGCAGCCCCAGCGCCCAGGCGCAGGCGGACCTCCTCGTAGCCGTGGCCGATGCGCTCAGCCAGGGTGTCGGGATGGAGCAGGTCGCCCAGGCGCACGCCCATGCGGCCGGCCTTCATCTCGTAGGCGGGGCCGATGCCGCGGCCCGTGGTGCCGATCTTGTTGGCGCCGCCTTCGCGCCAGAGGTCCAGGGCGATGTGGTGGGGCAGGATGATGTGGGCCCGGTCGGACAGCATCAGCCGGCCGGTCAGGTCAAAGCCGCGGGTTTTCAGGCGATCCAGCTCCTGCTGGAAGACCTCGAGGTTGAGGACGACGCCGTTGCCCACCACCAGGAAGCAGCCGGGGTGCAGGGCGCCGCTGGGCACCTGGTGCAGGGCGATGCTCTGGCCGTCGACCACAACGGTGTGGCCAGCGTTGTTGCCGCCCTGGAACCGCACCACCTGATTGAAATGCGGGCTGAGGAGATCCACGACCTTGCCCTTGCCCTCGTCTCCCCACTGGAGCCCCAGGATCGCCAGATTGGTCCTAACCAGGCTCATGTCACCCTCCCAGCCCTCCAGTCTACCGTTCCTGCGGGGTTCTGTCCCGGGTGGAGGCGGACCCTGCCCCCGGCGCAGGCCCGGTTCTGTCCCAGCCGGACCGGGACAAGGGGGGTGGAAGGCGCTACCCTTGTAGGCCGCCCCGGAACCATCCTGGCTCCGAGGCCATACCTGACCCGGAAGGGTGTCCCGTGTTCGAAAAGTTCACCGAAAAAGCGCGACGTGTGATGTTCTTCGCCCGCTACGAGGCGAGCCAGTTCGGTGCGGAAAGCATCCAGAGCGGCCACCTCCTGCTGGGGCTTCTCCGCGAGTCGGAAAAGACCAGCACCCAGCTGCTCGAACGCATGGGCGTGCAGGTGAGCGCCCTGCGGGAGCGCCTGGTGGCGGCTCTGACGCCCAAGGACAAGAAGATCAGCCCCAGCAGCACCAGCATCGACATCCCCATGGAGGAGGAGGTCAAGCGCATCCTCCAGCACGCCACGGCCGAGAGCGCCAAGCTCAACCACAAGCACGTGGGGGCCGAGCACCTCCTGCTGGGCATGCTCAAGGAGGAGGGCTGCCTGGCCGGGCGGCTGCTGACGGAAGCCGGGGCGGACCTGATCGCCGCCAAGGAGATCCTGCTGGAGAGCAGCAAGGAAGAGAAGATCGCGAAGAAGAAGAAGGAGCATCCTCTCCTCTCCGAGTTCGCCCGCAACCTGTCGGAGATGGCCGAGCGCGGCATCTTCGACAACCTCATCGGCCGCGAGCAGGAGGTCGAGCGCATCATCCAGATCCTCAGCCGGCGCCGGAAAAACAACCCGATCCTGCTGGGTGAGGCGGGGGTGGGCAAGACGGCCATCGTGGAAGGCCTGGCCCAGAAGATCTACGAGGGCGTGGTGCCGCCCAGCCTAGTGGACAAGCGCATCTACGCGCTGGACCTCAGCCTCGTGGTGGCGGGCACCAAGTACCGCGGCCAGTTCGAGGAGCGACTGAAGTCCATCATCGCCGAGGCCAGCAAGGATCCCAGCGTGGTGCTCTTCATCGACGAGATCCACAGCCTCATCGGCACGGGTGCCGCCGAGGGCAGCCTGGACGCGGCCAACATCCTCAAGCCGGCCCTCAGCCGGGGCGAGATCCAGTGCATCGGCGCCACCACGCACAAGGAATACGCCAAGTACATCGACAAGGACCGCAGCCTGGTGCGGCGCTTCCAGCCGGTGACGGTAAACCCCCCGGACGAGGCCGAGAGCCTGCGCATCATCGAGGGCATCCGCAGCCGCTACGAGCTGTTCCACCGGGTGCGCTACGCCGCCAAGACCATGGAGGCCTCGGTCTACCTGTCCAACCGCTATATCACGGACCGCTTCCTGCCCGACAAGGCCATCGACCTCCTGGACGAGGCCGGGGCCCGGGTGAAGCTGCGGGTGGGCCCCGGCGGCGCGGGGACCGAGGGCCAATCCCACGAGGAGGAGCTGCACCGGGTCATCAACGAGATGAACGAGGCCGTCCTCAGCCGGGATTTCGAGAAGGCCGTTCTGCTCCGCCAGCGGGAGCTGCAGCTGCGGGAGGAACTGCAGAAGGATCGCGGTGAGCTGACCGACGAGGACTACGCCCGCTTCCCCGAGGTGACCGAGCGGGACATCGAGGACGTGGTGGCCAGCTGGACCGGCATTCCCGTGACGGCCCTCAAGGGCGACGAGAAGGCCACTCTGGTGAACATGGAGCCCCGGATCAACGAGCGCGTCATCGGCCAGCCCGAGGCGGTGAGCGCCGTGGTGCGCGCCGTGCGCCGGGCCCGCACGGGCCTGAAGAACCCCAACCGGCCCATGGGCTCCTTCCTCTTCCTGGGCCCCACGGGCGTGGGCAAGACGGAGCTGGCCAAGACCCTGGCCGCCTTCCTCTTCGGCGACGTCAAGAAGATGATCCGCTTCGACATGTCGGAGTACATGGAGAAGCACGAGGTCTCCAAGCTGCTCGGAGCCCCTCCGGGGTACGTGGGCTACGAAGAAGGCGGCATGCTCACGGACCGCATCCGGCGGAATCCGTACTGCGTCCTGCTCTTCGACGAGATCGAGAAGGCCCACCCCGACCTGATCAACATCCTGCTGTCCATCTTTGACGACGGTCAGGCTTCAGACGCTTTCGGGAACCTGGTGGACTTCAAGAACACCATCATCATCATGACGTCCAATGTGGGAAGCCGGGAGCTGCTGGCAGAGAAGAACCTCGGCTTCGTCGAGCAGGACGCCCGTCCCGATGCCAAGTCCGGCGACGCCATGAAGGTGCTCAAGCGGACCTTCCCGCCCGAGTTCCTCAACCGCATCGACGAGATCGTGGTGTTCAACCGGCTGGGCGACGATGAGCTCCGCAAGATCGTCCGCCTGCTGGTGGAGGATCTCAATGTCACGCTCCAGAAGCACAAGCTGTGCGTGTCCCTCACGGACGCCGCCTGCGACTGGCTGGTGAAGACCACGCTGCGGGACCGCGCTTACGGCGCACGCCCGTTGCGGCGGGCCATCCAGAAGCAGGTGGAGGATCCCCTCGCCGAGCTGATGGTGGGCCAGGACACGGTGCCCTCGGGCCTCGTGAAGTTCGATCTGGTGGACGGGAAGCTCGTCCCCACCCTGTCTGATTCCGGAGACGTGGCCGCTGGCCAGGAAACCCATCTGGTCGGAGCGCCTGAATGACGCAGCGGAACTCAGAATGCAACCGGGCCCAGCCCCGGTGGTGGAAGGGCGTGCTGCCCTTGACCCTCGTAGTCCTGGCGGCGGGCTTTACGCTTCCCCTGGCGGCCCAGGACATCGAACCCATCGTCAAGATCGAGGTGGTGGGCGCCCAGAAGCAGACGGCCGAGACGGTGATCTTCAAGTCCGGCGTGAAGGTGGGTGACGACCTCCGGAATGTCGATTTCAGCAGCGTGATGGGCAGGCTCTGGGCCAGCGGCTCCTTCGATGACGTCAAGCTGGAGCTGGAGGACACTCCCGAAGGCAAGAAGCTGGTCATCCGCATCAAGGAGCGGCCCCTCATCAAGGAGATCGACTACCGCGGCGGCACCGAGGTGGGCATCACCAACATCAAGGACAAGGTGAAGGAGAAGAAGCTCACCATCAACCCGGACACGGTCTACGACCCCGAGGCGGCCCGGAAGATCAAGAACCTGATCGTGGATCAGGCCGGCGAGAAGGGCTTCCGCAACCCGGTGGTGGACATCACGCTTGAGCCCATGGGCGCCGGCGTGGCCCGGCTGGTCTTCGAGGTCAAGGAAGGCGGCAAGGCGAAGATCTACAAGGTCGAGTTCCGGGGCAACAAGGTGTTCTCCAGCTCCCAGCTGCGCCACGTCATGAAGAAGACGCGCAACCACTGGATGTTCAGCTGGCTCACCACCCACGACCTGCTGGTGGACAAGAACCTGGAAGAGGATCTGGAGAACCTGAAGAAGGCCTACTGGCAGCGGGGCTACAAGGACGTCTTCGTGGGCAAGCCGGTCATCGAGGTGGAGGACCGGACCACAGCCAGGCAGAAGGTGAAGAACGAGAAGCGCATCAAGGAGGCGAAGTCCCCCAAGTACGACCTCCGCGCCACCCTCACCATCCCCGTCCTCGAGGGCCAGCAGTACTTCGAAGGCACCTTCAAGGCCGAGGGCGGCAAGCTCTTCCGCGAGACCTACTATCCGATGAAGTACGCGGAAGTGAAGCGGGACAACCACTCCTTCCTGAAGAAGTTCTTCAACATCAGGCCCACCATCGAGACCCCGAAGGCAGGCGCCAAGCCGGTGCCCTTCGACCTGGACGCGGTGAACCAGACCGTGGACAAGATCAAGGAGGCCTACAGCAACCAGGCCTACATCATGTTCCGGGCGGAGAAGAAGTTCGACATCCGCGAAGAGGACGGCGTCAAGAAGGTGGACACCACCCTGAAGCTCGAAGAGGGTGAACCCTACACCCTCCGCCGCATCGAGTTCGAGGGCAACCTCACCACCAAGGACAAGGTGCTGCGCCGCAGCATGATGCTGAAGGAGGGCGACCTCTTCCGCACCGACTTCTTCAAGGATTCGCTGCTGGGCATCAGCCAGCTGAGCTTCTTCGATGTGAAGAACTCCGAACCCAAGGTGGATCTGGTGCCGGACAAGCCCCAGGTGGACGTGGTGATCCGCGGCGAGGAGGCGGGCGTCAACGAACTGCTCTTCCAGGGCGGCTACGGCTCCCTGTTCGGCTTCTCCCTGGGCGTGAGCTTCTCCACCCGCAACCTGGGCGGCGGCGGCGAGACCCTGTCCATGAGCTACAACGGCGGCAAGTTCTCCAAGAACGTCTCCGTGGGATTCACCGAACCCTACATCTTCGACCTGCCGTACTCGTTCTCCACCTCCGTATCGAACGGGTCGGCGGACTACGACGCCTCGCGCGTGGGCATCGCCAATGCCTACAAGCAGTTCACCCGCAGCCTCGGGCTGTCCGTGGGCGCGCGCCTGAGCAACTGGTTCCCCAACCAGCCCTGGGCCTTCTTCACGACCTACTCCACGGGCTACAGCTTCCGCCTCATCCGCATCGAGGGTGGCCGCAACTACTACTTCCGCGACCTGAGCAACCAGCTCACCTCCACCGTCAGCCAGAGCCTCTCCTTCAGCACGGTGAATCACCAGTTCAAGCCCACCCAGGGCACGCGCCTCGCCTTCGGCCTGGAGTACGGCGGCTGGCAGTTCGGCGGGGACAAGCCCTTCCTGCGCGCCACCTGGGACTTCGCCAAGTTCGCCAACGTGGCGGACCGGCACATCTTCGCCATGAACGTCAGCTACGGCTACCTCCAGAACCTGGGCCGCGAGGAGCTTCCGCTCTACGACCTCTACCGGCCCGGCGGCGAGAACAGCATCCGCGGCTACCGCTACGGCCAGGTGGGCAGCGTCCTGCTGGACAACAACAGCCAGCCGGTCGTGGTGGGCGGCAACAAGCAGTTCATCGCCAACCTGGAGTACCAGTTCAAGATCGCCGACCAGTTCCGGCTGGTGTTCTTCTACGACGCGGGCAACGCCTGGGGCAGCGGCACCAAGATCTTCAGCAAGGATCCCGTGGTCTACACGCCGTACGGTGGTTCCACGGTGGTCTCCTACACCAATCCCACCCTGGTGCGGTCGACGGGTGTGGAGTTCCGGTTCTTCCTGCCCATCAGCCCCGCTCCGCTGCGCCTGATCTGGTCGCGGAAACTGAATCCCTATCCCTTCGATACCGATGGGCGGAACGACTTCCAGTTCTCCATCGGCACGACTTTCTGATGGGTGGAGGCCCCGCCCTCCACGCTACAATGGCCCTTTCCCCTTGGAGACTTCCCATGCGCCTGCTTGCCCCTTCTGTGGCCGCCCTCTGCCTGTCCGCCGCCCTGTCTGTGCCCGCCGCGGCCCAGGACGCCCCCCGTTTCGCCTTCTTCAGCATCAACCAGCTGGTCCGAAGCTCCAAGAAGGCCGGCGCCATCTTCTCCGAGCTGGAGATCACCGGCAAGAACCTCCAGGAGAAGCTCCAGGCCAAGGGCCAGGAACTCCAGACCCTGCAGCAGCAGCTGAGCTCCCCCAGCATCGATCCCGACAAGAAGGAGGCCCTGGCCAAGAAGTACCGGGACCTGGAGTTCGAGGCCAAGAAGATGCAGGAGGACAGCCAGGCCGAGTACCAGCGTGTGGAGAAGAAGGTCGGCGAGGCCATCACCAAGCTGGCCGGCCCCATCGTCGAGCAGCTGGCCAAGGAGCAGAAGCTGCAGATGGTCTTCTCCGACCAGTCCGTGCAGATCCTCTCCTGGGCCGACCAGGAATGGATGAAGGGCTTCACCACCGAGGTGGCCAAGCGCCTGGACGCCAGCGAAGGCGCTGCCGCCCCCGCGGCCAAGCCCGCCGCGCCGAAGCCTGCTGCCCCCAAGCCGGCCACTCCCAAGAAGTAGGTCGGGCCTGACGGCCTGATCCGCGCATGACCGCCGCCCGACGGCTGCTCCTGCTGCTCACCGGGATCAACCTGGTGAACTACCTGGATCGGTACGTCGTGGCGGCGATCCTCGAGCCGCTGGGCCGGGAACTGCACCTGTCCGACGCCCAGCTGGGGCGCCTGACCCTGGTCTTCATCGCGGTGTACATGTGCGCCGCGCCCCTCTTCGGGTACCTGGCCGACCGCTTCCACCGCCCCCGCCTCGTGGCTGCGGGCGTCGCCCTCTGGAGCCTGGCCACCCTGGGCGCCGCCTTCGTCCACACCTACCCGGGCCTGCTCGTGATGCGCTCCCTGGTGGGCGTGGGCGAGGCCGCCTATGCCAGCCTCGGCCCCGCCATGCTGGCGGATGGTTTTCATGAATCCGACCGGGCCAAGGCCTTCACGTGGTTCTACCTGGCCATTCCCGTGGGCAGTGCCTTCGGCTACGGCCTGGGCGGCCTGGTGGCGGGTGCCTGGGGCTGGCGATCCTCCTTCCTGGTGGCGGGCCTGCCCGGCCTGGCGCTCGCCCTCTGGATGGCCTTCCAGGTGGACCCCGTGCGGGGGGCCATGGACGCGGCAGAGGACACCGGGGCGGGCGAGCCCTACCTGCGCCGCCTGAAGCGCGTCTTCCGGAATCGCATCTGGCTGGCCTGCACCGCCAGCTACGTGGCCTACACCTTCGCCATGGGGGGCCTCAGCACCTGGGGACCGACCCTGCTCCAGCGCCGGTTCGCCGTCTCCACAGCCAAGGCGGGCCTTGTGTTCGGGGCGCTCGCGGTGGTCACGGGCATCCTGGGCACCTTCCTGGGCGGGTGGCTCACGGACCGTTGGCAGAAGCGCTGGCCCGATGCTGGGGCCGGAATCTCCGGCCTCACCCTGGTGGCCGCGGTGCCCGTGGTGGCCTGGGCCCTGATGACCGGCAGCCTTGGAGCGGCCTACGCCTTGTTCTTCCTGGGCATGTTCCTGCTCTTCGTGAACACCAGCCCAGTCAACGCCCTCACGGTCAGCAGTCTGCCCGCCAGCATCCGTGCCACAGGCGTGGCGGTGAACGTGCTGTTCATCCACCTGCTGGGGGATGCCATCAGCCCTGAGCTGGTGGGCCGCCGGGCGGACGCCTTCCACGCGGCCGGCCTGCCGGGTGGGGATGCCCTGGGCCGGGCCCTGCTCCTGGTGCTGCCGGCCATCCTGCTCAGCGGTCTGGCCCTCTGGTGGGCCCGGCACCGGCCGGTGCAAGCCTGATATGGCCGCCAGCCGGGTCGCCCGGTGGCTGGGCCGGATCTGGTTCCGGGCCCTGCGATGCGAAGGGCCGGCTCTGCCGCCGGGGCCCTGTCTGATCCTGCTGAACCACCCGAATGGCCTGCTGGATCCCCTCGCGGCCGCCGCTCTGCTGGACCGGCGCGCGGGCTGGCTGGCCAAGGCCACGCTCTGGAAAGTGGTGCCCCTCCGTCCCCTCCTCGCGGCCTTCCGGGCCATCCCCGTGACCCGGCCCAAGGATGGCGGGGCCACGCCGGAGTCCAGCCGGCAGTGCTTCCTGAAGGTCCATGAGGTGCTGGAGCAGGGCGGCTCCGTGGCCATGTTCCCCGAAGGGGTGAGCCACTCGGAGGCGGATCTGGCCCCGCTCAAGACCGGCGCCGCCCGCATGATCCTGTCCAGTCCCGTCCCGGCCTCGCTGGTGCCGGTGGGTCTGGTCTACGGGGATCGGGCCACCTTCCGCCACAGCGTCCTCCTCCGGCTGGGCGAGCCGGTGCTGTGGGAGGACCTCGCCCCCCGGGGCGCGGCGCCCGAGGCCGTGGCCGAGCTGACGGCGCGCATCCGGGCGGCCCTGCAATCCCTCACCCTGCACGATCCCGAGGTGCGGGTGCTGGCCCTGGCCCAGGAGGTGGCCTGGCTTCTGGCGGAGGCTCCGGGCAGCCGCGTGGACCTGGAGGCCCTGCGCCGCCGCGTGCGGGCCCTGGTGCCGCACCTCGCCGCGCTGCCTGGGGAGGAGCTGGCAGCCCTGGAAACCCGGGTCCACGGGGCCCAGGCCTGGCTGCGGGCCAAGGGCCTCCGGCCCGATCAGGTGGGCCACCCCTATCCGGGGGCGGAGATCCGCCACTGGCTGCCGGGCGCGGCCCTGCGGCTGGGGTTGGCGGCCCTGCTGCTGCCCCTGGCCCTGCTGTTCTGGCCCTCGTACCGCCTGGTGGACTGGGCGGTGGCGCGGTTCACGGACGAGGGCGACCAGGCCGCCACCTTCAAGCTGCTTGGCGGCCTGCTGCTGCACCCGCTCTGGGCCGCGGTCCTGGCGGCCCTCGCCGGGTGGTGGCGGGGCTGGGGGGCAGCTCTGATTCCGCCCGTGGCCCTGCTGATGGTCCTCCTGGGGCTCCCGGCCCTCGAACGCGCGGCCGAGGATCTCCAGGCCATCCGCGGCTTCCGCCGTCGCCGGGATCCCGCCGTGCCCGAGCTGCTGGAGGCACGCCGACGGCTGGTCGAGGCCTTCCCGGAGCTGGAAGGGTAGACACGAAGAGGCGGGACCGAAGCCCCGCCTCTTCTGGATGCGGCCAGTGGATCAGTGGCCGAGGATGGTGAACTGCGCGGGCACCTGCACGCCCGGGAAGGATAGGGGGGCCAGAGGCAGGGCGGCGCCGCCCTGGGTGGGATCCACCACGAGGGCGACTCCGGTGATGCCCAGGAAGTAGCGCATCTGCTTCTGGAGCATGCCCGTGTTGGCCAGGCTGGCGGTGGGATCCAGCAGCGAGCTGTGGTTGATGCCGGCCTGATCGAACTGGAAGTAGCCCTGGGTGGGCGTGATGTCCGTGGCGGCGATGGCGGCGTTGGCGACCTTGGGTGCCGGGGCGCCACCGGTGAGGGTGAACATGAACAAGGCAGGCACGCCGGCGGCGTGGGCCGGGGTGCCGCCTGCGGTGTAGGCCAGCTGCTTGAAGCCGGGGGCCACGGCGGCGCCGGCGCTGCCGAGGACTTCGCGGCCGCCGAGGGCGTTTCCGAGATACCGGGTGTAGGGGTTGCTGATGACAGTGTCACCCACAGATTCCTGGATGACCACGCGGTTGGAGAGGCGGCTGGGCAGGCCCGCGCCCAGGGGGGTGGTCATGGTGGCGGGATCCACGGGGTCCACCACGCTCTGGGTCACCTGGAAGAACTGGTGGTAGGTGGGCGAGTTCTTGACGATGCCCACCGCCGCCAGACCGGCATCCACGGAGGGGCCGAAGGCGGGGCTGTTCTGGATGAGGTAGGCCGTGCGGCCCCCGGGCACGCTCAGGTAGCCCTTCATGTTGGTGTCGAGGGTGGTCTGGGTGTAAGGCGCGCCGGTCGCGGCCAGAGTGGTGTTCCCGGCCAGGTAGTAGGCGCCCACGATGGAGCCGAGGCTGTGGCCCACGAAGCGCATGCCGGTGTTGGAGGGCGGGGCGGGCAGGGCGGCGAAGCCGCCGACGGCCACGGTCAGCTCCAGGCGGTTCAGGTTGAAGGCGGCCTGCTGGATGTTGGAGCGGGTGGCCAGGGGCGCGCCGACGGCCATGAAGTCCTGGCCCCACTGGGCCCCGGTGGTGTGGGTGGGGATGGCCAGGGCCCCGTGCAGGGGCAAGTCGATGGCCACCACGGCCCGGCCGACGGTGGTGAGGGTCTGCGCCAGGGCGATGATCGACTCCTTCTGGCTGGTGATGCCGTGCTGGTAGATCACCAGGGGCCAGTTGGAGCCGGTGGCGGGAGCGATGTAGACGAAGGGGATGCTGCGCGGCACGTGGTAGTAGCTGGTGAGGATCCCGGCGGTGCGGTAGGGCTGCACCACGCCGGCGGCGGGGTTGTAGGCCCCGGCCACGCCGGTGAGGTCGCCCCCGGCGACGGCGGCGTTGGCAGCCACCACGACGGGATCCACGGAGAGGTTCGCGCTGTTGATGGTGCCGAGCACCACGGTGCCCACGGTGGCGGGGGCGGTGGTGGCGGTGCCCCTCACGGCACTCCAGTAGGCGTCGGGGCTGGGGTTCGTGCCGCCCCGGTCGAAGGTGGCAGCGATGGTGACCGTGTTCGCCCAGGTCTTGCCGGGCAGGCCACCCAGGGTGGCGCCGGCGGAGAAGGAACGTAGGGCGGACTCCACGGGAATGCGGGTGGGGGAGGCGGGGTTCGGCACGATGAAGCCGGCGCCTGTGGTGATGAAGCGGCCCAGCACCGAGATGTCGGCGCGCTGGGTGACAGTGGTGGTGGCGGTGGCTGTGATGAGGTCATCCATCACCTTGGCGTAGCCAGAGAAGACGATGGGGTTGGTCGGGCTCTGAGGCTGGGCCGGGTTCAGCAGCTTGCTGGCCCGGATGGGCTCCAGGGGCGCGAAGGAACCGGTGAGAGGCGTGGTGGACTTGAGGGCCTCGAAGTATGGCGAGGCGGAAATCGGCAGGCCGGCGGTGTCCTTCACGCGGTTGGTGACCACGTAGAGGTACCGGGTGCCCGGCAGCAGCGGGAAGTTGGGGAAGAGGAACAGGTCCGTTCCGCCAGCGGTGTACTGGTAGGTGAACATCCCGGAGATATCGGCGAAACCGAGGGGGTTGTTCTCAGTGCCGGCCGTATCAGGCGTCAGCTGGAAGACCTTGACGTTGGCCGGGGTGACGGTGGTGGCGTCCACGGCGGCATTGAACTGGAGGTAGACCGGGGCGTTCAGGCCGGCCACGGCATTGGTGCCCCCCACCTCCTTGAGGTTCACATAGGCCAGGGCCTCGGGGGGCGTCATGGGCTTGTTCGCGGCCCGGCCCACGAGTGGGTCGGCCGCCGTGGCCGTGGCCAGGACGTTCGGCAGGGGCACGTTCGCATTGGCCGGGTCGAACACCGGCGTGGTGGTGCTCGGCATGCTGGCGGTGCCCGTCACGATGGTGGGGGCCTTGGAGTCGCCACCGCCGCTGCAGGCGAGGAGCGCCAGCAGGGAAGCGCCGAGGATCGCTTGGTTCAAGCGTGGATGCATCGCATCACCTCATGGGTGGGGTTGGGAAGGTTTCGAGGATTGGTTTGATGACGATAGGCGGCCCGAATGGGAATTGCCACATAAAAGGCGAGGCCCCCGGAGGGGCCCCGACCTTACTTCGGGTAGGTCGATTCTAGGTCAATCCGTGACGGCGAAGACGACCTTGTCGTTCTTAAAGCGGCTCACGGTGATGAGCTCCACGGTGGCGGTCTGCTTGTCGGCGCCGATGGTGAGCTTGTAGTGCTCGTCCTTCAGATACGAACCAGGCACCACGTTCACCTTGCCGATCTTCTTCAGGCCCAGGTCCGCCGCCTTGATGGTGATGGTCTTGGCGGTGCGCAGGTCCAGGCTCTGGGTGAAGACTTCGTCGCGCCAGTTCTTGCCGGCCCGGTCCTTGGCGAAGACGGGGATCTCGATGACGCCATCAGCCTTCAGGGCATCGCGGGTGCCGACGACGTAGTGCAGCGAGTTGAGCTTGGCCAGCTGGGCGGTGTTGTCGGCCTGGAGCTTGGTGCGCTCCTCGATGAGGTTGGCGCGCTCGGTCTGGAGGCCGGCGATCTCTTCCGTGATCTTCTGCTTCTGGCTTTCGAGATCGGTGACTTCCTCCTGCAGCTTCTCGTTCTGGGCCACGGCCTCATCCCGCTCGCCTTCGACCTTCTCGCGCTCCTGGCGCATGAGGTCATTGGGCGTGATCTTGGCATGGCCCTGGGCGACCCAGGTGCCGTAGGTGCCGTTGGCATAGAAGTGGTAGACCTCGAAACCGGGCGCGAGCTTTTCCATGATGGCCACGCGGCTCACCAGCTTCTTGGCCTCGCCCTCGGGCACACCCTTCTTCTTGAGGAAGCGCAGGGCCATGCCGTAGTGGCTGTCGTTGGGCTTGGCCACGTCCGGCTTGGGCAGATCGGCCTTGAGCTTGGCGAGCTTCGAGTTGAGATCCTTGATGTCCTTGTCCTTGTCCAGCACTTCCTGGAGCAGGGCCTGGTAGGAGCTGTTCTTCTCGTTCTTGATGCGCTCTTCCAGGGCCTTCTTCTGGTCGTCCGTGAGCTGGAGCGTCTCGGCATTGGGCTTGATGTCGTTGACGCCAGCCTGGGCCAGCTTCTTCTGCTGCTCCGCGCCGGCCTGGTTCAGCTGCTGGTTGGCCTTGTCGGCCTCGGCGGCCTTCTGGGTCAGCTCCCGGATCTGTGGGTCTTCGCGTTTGCATGCGGTGGAAACCATCAGGACGGATGCGGCCATCAGAACGAGGGCCAGCGTCGGACGGCGGAAAGGATTCATGGGTTCCTCCACTGAGGGGGCTTGGGATAGGCGCTTCGAAAGTGGGAACACCCCACCTTAGTCCTCCAGGCTAGGGCATGGCAAGGTTTCCCGCGTCATCCAAAAGGTGTAGGGCCAGCTGCCCCACGATATACTTCACGTTTCCTCCGGAACAGATTCCGGGGGGATTCCTAGGAGTCCCGAATGGCCGCCCAGGGGCGTCACCTGTTCACATCCGAAAGCGTTACCGAAGGCCATCCCGACAAAATGGCGGACCAGATCTCCGATGCCGTGCTGGACGCGGCCCTCAAGGATGATCCGCGCAGCCGCGTGGCCTGCGAAACCCTCCTCACCACGGGCCTCGTCCTGGTGGCGGGCGAGATCACCACCGAGACCTACATCCCCGTGGCCGCCCTGGTGCGCGACGTAGTGAAGGACATCGGCTACGACCACCACATCAAGGGGTTCGACTACGCCACCTGCGCCGTGATGGTGACCATCGACCAGCAGAGCCCCGACATCGCCATGGGCGTGGACACCGGCGGCGCCGGGGACCAGGGCCTGATGTTCGGCTACGCCTGCCGGGAGACCCCGGAGCTGATGCCCGCGCCTGTGCATTTCTCCCACATGCTCACCCGCAAGCTGGCTGAGGTCCGCAAGAACGGCCAGCTGCCCTGGCTGCGGCCGGACGGCAAGTCCCAGGTCACCGTGGAATTCGACGGGGACAAGGTCCAACGCATCCACACCGTCGTCATCTCCACCCAGCACGACGAGCACGTCACGCAGAACAGCATCCGCGATGCGGTGATCCAGGATGTGATCAAGGCCTCGCTGCCGCCGGAGCTGCTGGACCCCCAGACCATCTTCCACGTGAACCCCACCGGGCGTTTCGTGGTGGGCGGGCCCATGGGTGACACCGGGCTCACCGGGCGCAAGATCATCGTGGACACCTACGGCGGCAGTGGCCACCACGGCGGCGGCGCCTTCTCCGGGAAGGATCCCAGCAAGGTGGACCGCAGCGCCGCCTACATGGGCCGCTACATCGCCAAGAACATCGTGGCCGCCGGCTTGGCGGACCGCTGCGAGATCCAGCTGGCCTACGCCATCGGCGTGGCGGAGCCCGTCTCCATCGCCGTGGATACCTTCGGCACGGGCAAGGTGTCCGATGAAGCCATCGTCCGCGCCGTGCGCGAGGTCTTCAGCTGCACCCCCAAGGCCATGATCGAGGCCCTGGACCTGCGCCGGCCCATCTACCGCGCCACCGCCGCCTATGGCCACTTCGGCCGGGCGGAGTTCAGCTGGGAGAAGACGGACAAGGTGGAGGCGCTGCGCGCGGCGGCCAAGTAGGCTCTCACCTGTCGGCTATTAGCTCTCAGCTATCAGTGGAAAAGGATGCGGCCCTCTGGGCCGCGTCCTTTTTGTATTGGCCGACAGCTGACAGCTGACAGCCGATAGCTATTCCGCCAACTCCACCCGGTTCCGCCCACCCTGCTTGGCGCGGTAGAGGGCCTCGTCAGCCCGCTTCAGGAGTTCCTCGGCGTCGGGCATCCCGGCCTGGCCGCCGCGGGCTGAAACCCCCATGCTGACGGTCTTCCGGATGGTGGCATTACCCAGGAGGTGGTCCATGGCGGCGAACTTCTGCCGCAGGGTTTCCGCGACCTGGAGGGCGGCGGCGCCATCGGTGTAGGGCAGCACCAGGGTGAATTCCTCGCCACCGTATCGCGCTGCGAGATCCGTGGCCCGGAGGCTGGCGTTGAGCATGGCGCCGATGTGGCGCAGCACCACATCGCCCATGGGGTGGCCGTAGGTGTCGTTCACTTCCTTGAAGTGGTCGATGTCGATCATCACCACGGCGAGGGGGCCCTTGGTGCGCCGGGCCCGCCGCACCTCCTCGTCCAGCCGGGAAGTGAGGAGGCGCCGGTTCGCCAGTCCCGTGAGCGCGTCGGTGACGGACAGCGCCTCGAGCTGGGTGTTCATCTCCCGCAGCTCGTCCTGGAGCCGCTTGAGCTTGGTGTGGATGCGCACCCTGGCGAGGAGCTCCTTCTCGTGGAAGGGCTTGGTGACGTAGTCGGTGGCGCCCCGCTCCAGGATCTCGGCCTTGCGGTCCAGGTCGTCCTCGGCGGTGAGCATGATCACCGGGATCTGCTCCAGCTCTTTGCGGCTGGCCTTGAGACCCAGGAACTTCAGCCCGTCGAAGCCCGGCATCACCAGGTCGCAGAGCACCAGGTCCGGGGGGGTCTCCATGATGATCTTGAAGGCGGTGAGGCCATCCGCGGCTTCCAGGAAGTGCGTGAACCCGCCATCCCGCATGAGGACCGCCTTGATCTCGTTGCGGATCATGGCGTTGTCGTCGACGATGAGGACGCGGGCGCTCATCAGGCCGCCTCGGCGGCGGTGCGGAGCCGCTCCAGCCAGGCCCGCCAGGCCTGGGTATCGAAGGGGACGGTGGGCGCCAGGTTCCGGCGCATGCCCCGGGTCGCCTGGAGAGGGGCCTGCCACAGGGATTCGGGCAGGCGGGCCGCGGCATCGGCGCAGGCGGACCACCCCTCGGGCGTCTGACAGACCAGCAGCCACTGGTGGCCGGCTTCCAGGGAGAGGCGCACCCGGTCGTCCCAGCTCCAGTCTGCGCAGCCGCCCATCTCCAGGTCGTCCGGCAGGAAGCGGCCCTGGATGCCCCAGGGGTTCCCGGCCACGGAGCCCCGGTGCAGGCTGGCGGGCAGGGGGGCCGAGGCGGGTGTGCGCAGGTGGGCCACCATCACCAGCCGGTCGGGGTGGGCCAGGGGGATGAAGGCCGCGGCATTGCGGTCCACCCGGGTGGCATCCGTGAGTCCGGGCAGGCCCAGGTGGCTGTCCAGGGTGGTGCCGCCCAGGCCGGGGAAGTGCTTCAGGCAGCCGCGGACACCTGTGGATTCCAGGCCATGGAGGAAGGCACCGGCGGCGGCGGCGGCCTCGGCGGGATCGGCGCTGGCGGCCCGGTCCCCGATCCCCGCCTCCGAGTGCCCATCCCAGAGATCCACCACGGGTGCGAAGTCCACGTTGAAGCCCAGCAGGCGAAGGCCTTCTCCCCAGAGGCGGCCCCAGGCCGCGCAGGCGTTCGCACCTCCGCGAGTCCACATGTGCCGCAGCGGTGGCGTGGCCCCCACCCAGGGGCGCAGGCGGCTCACGGGGCCACCCTCCTGGTCCAGGGCCACGGCCAAGGGCAGCTCTGCGCCAAAGCGGGCCTGGAGGCCGTCGATGAGGGCGCGGCAACGGATGGGGCCGCCCTCCGGATCCGGATCCAGGTTCCGGGCGAAGAGGATGAGGCCGCCCGGTGTGAAGGGAAGCGCCACTTCCGGGGCGTCCAGGCCGCGGAGGCCGGTCCAGAGAAGCTGATGGGGACCAGTCATGAGACCGCCGTCTTCCCCTGGCCCAGAGTGCGCTCGTAGATCCGGGCCTCGATGAAGATGCGCAGGGCCTCCTTGTCCAAGAGGTTCACCTTGGCCTCCTGATCGAGGATCTCCAGGCTCCGTTCCACGCTCACGGCGGCCTTGTAGGGGCGGTCGGCGGCGGTGAGCGCATCGTACACGTCGGTCACGGCCATGAGCCGGCTCTGGACCGGGATGTCCGGCTCCTTCAGCCGCCGCGGGTAGCCGCGTCCGTTCAGCCGCTCGTGGTGGGCATAGGCGATATCGGGCACGCCGGCCAACTCGGTCGTCCAGGGGATCTGGGTCAGGAACCGGTAGGTGTGGGTGACGTGGCTCTCGATCTCCTCCCGTTCCTCGGTGGACAGGCTGCCCTTGGCGATCCGAAGCAGATCGAGGTCGCTGGGTTCGAAGAGGATGCGATGGTCTCCGCTCCAGTGCTGGTAGGTGAGGTCTTCCAGCGTGTCGAGCTCCCGGGCCACCTCCTGGGGCAGTACCGTGGGTTCGTTGCTCCGCCGGACCAGGTCCATGATGTGCCGGGTCTCCTCTTCCTGGCGCCGCAGCAGGTTCCCGACGTGGTCACGATCAAAGGGCTGCCCCTTGCTCCAGGCTTCCAGCATGCGATCCCGCATGGTCTCGAGGGTGCGCTGATGGAGGCGCTGGTAGATGCTCTCCAGGCGCTCGTCGTGGAGCTTCTTGGCCTTCACCAGCACCTGCTCGCGGACACCCACCTTGCCGAAGTCGTGGAGCAGGCTGGCGTAGCGGATCTCGCGGATCTGGACGGGGGTGAAGTTCAGGGTGCCATACGGGCCGTGGGGCGTCCGGTTGACCGCTTCGGCCAAGCCGACCGTGAGGTCCGCCACCCGGCTGGAGTGGCCGGAGGTGCTGGGATCGCGGGCCTCGATCGCGGTCACGGAGGCGTTCACGAAGCCCTCGAAGAGCCGCTCGATGTCGTTCTTCAGGCCCAGGATCTCCTCGGTGCGGGTCTCGACCATGCACTCCAGGTTCTGCTGGTACTCCTCATTCTCCCGCAGCAGCCGGTAGTGCTCCAGCGCCCGCCCCAGGCTGGCCTCGATCTCCACCAGCTTGAAGGGCTTCTGGATGAAGTCGTAGGCGCCGCGCTTGAGGGCCTGGATGGCCGCCTCCGTGGTGGCGTAGCCGGTCATCAGGATGCCCAGGCTGCGCGGGTCCTCCTCGTGGATGGCCCGCAGGAGTTCCAGGCCAGACAGGCCGCCGGGCATGTTCAGGTCGGTGAAGATGACCGGGAAGTGCTTCTGCCGGACCTGGTCGAGAGCCCGGGCGCCATCCTCGGCGCCCGCCGCGGCGTAGCCCTGGTCCGCCAGGGCCTCCACCAGCAGGCTCCGGAGGTCCGCCTCGTCGTCCACGATGAGGATGGGGATGGGGGGAGTGAGAGGCACACCGGCTCCGTCTACCTGGACCTCATCGGAGGGGGCCAGGTGGAGGGCAAGTTTCGCATGGATGCGGCCGTTTTTACCCGCCTGGCCCGTGAACCCAAATGGAGCGCCGGGTGAACGGCTGCCGGGCGAGGGCGCCTACTGGACGGCCTCGCCCTCGACCAGGAGCTGACCGTCGCGGATCGAGAGCAGGGCCCGGCCGCCGGGCTGGAGCTGGCCCTGGAGGATGAGGCGGGAGAGGGGATTGACCACGGCCTGCTGGATGAGGCGCTTGAGCGGCCGGGCGCCATAGTGGGGATCGAAGCCCTCCGCCGCCAGCCAATCCAGGGCCTCTTCCGGCACCTCCAGATCCAGGCGCTGCTCCCGCAGCAGGGCCTCCACGCGCTTGAGCTGGATGCGGGCGACCGCCTTCATGTCCTCCCGGCTGAGGGAACGGAAGATCACCACCTCGTCCAGCCGGTTCAGGAATTCCGGCCGGAAGTGGCCGTGCAGGGCCGCCTGGACGGCAGCCTCGGCCTTCGAGGGCTCGCCACCCGCATCGAAGATGGCTTGGCTGCCCAGGTTGGTGGTCATGAGCACCACGGTGTTGCGGAAGTTCACCGTGCGGCCCTGGCCGTCCGTGAGGCGGCCGTCCTCCAGCACCTGGAGGAAGAGGTCGAAGGTGCGCGGGTGGGCCTTCTCCATCTCGTCAAGGAGGATCACGGCGTAGGGGCGGCGGCGGATGGCCTCCGTGAGGCGGCCGCCCTCCTCGTAGCCCACGTAGCCGGGCGCGGCGCCGATGAGGCGCGTGGCGTCCGCCTCGTGGGTGAACTCGCTCATGTCGATGCGCACCAGGGCATTCTCGTCGTCGAAGAGGAACTCTGCCAGGGCCCGGGCCACTTCCGTCTTGCCCACGCCCGTGGGGCCCAGGAAGAGAAAGCTGCCGATGGGCCGCTTGGGATCGCCCAGCCCGGCGCGGTTGCGCCGCAGGGCGTCGGAGATGGCCGTCAGGGCCGGGTCCTGGCCCACCACGCGCTCGCCGAGGCGGGCTTCCATCTTGAGGAGCTTCTCCACCTCACCTTCGAGGATGCGGCTCACGGGGATGCCGGTCCAGCGGCTCACGATGGCGGCGACATCAGGCTCACCCACTTCGAGACGGAGCATGGCGCTCTCCTTGGGCGGTGTGGCGGCGAGCTGCTTCTCCAGGGCGGGGATCTCGCCGTACTCCAGGCGCGAGGCCCGCTCGTACTCGCCCTTCGTCTTGGCCTGGTCCAGCTCGATGCGCAGGTCATCCAGCTTCTTCTGGAGCCCCCGGGTACCCTCGATGACCTTCTTCTCATTCTCCCACTGCGCCCGGAGCTTGGACAGCTCCTCGTTCAGCTCCGCCAGCTCTTTTTCAATATCGGCCAGCCGTGCGCGGCTGGCCGCATCCTTCTCCTTCGTCAGAGAGTGCCTCTCCAACTGCAGCTGCAGCTCCCGGCGCTCGCGGACGTCGATCTCCGTGGGCCGGCTGTCGAGCTGCATGCGTACGGCGCTGGCGGCCTCGTCCATGAGGTCCACGGCCTTGTCCGGCAGGAAGCGGTCCGCGATGTAGCGGTGGCTCAGCTGGGCCGCCGCCACCAGGGCCGCGTCCTGGATGCGCACGCCGTGGTGCAGCTCGTAGCGCTCCTTCAGGCCCCGCAGGATGGAGATGGCGTCCTCCACGCCGGGCTCCTCCACAAAGACCGGCTGGAACCGGCGCTCCAGGGCAGCGTCCTTTTCAATGTGCTTGCGGTACTCGTCCAGGGTGGTGGCGCCGATGCAGCGCAGCTCGCCCCGGGCCAGGGCCGGCTTCAGCAGGTTGGCGGCGTCCATGCCGCCGGATACCGCGCCGGCTCCCACGAGCAGGTGGAGCTCGTCGATGAAGAGGACGATCTGGCCCTCGGCCTTCTCCACCTCTTCGATGATGCCCTTCAGCCGCTCCTCGAACTGGCCCCGGTACTGGGTGCCGGCCACCAGCGAGCCCATGTCCAGGCCCATGACGCGCAGACCCTTGAGGCTTTCCGGCACGTCGCGCTTGTGGATGCGCTGGGCCAGGCCCTCCACGATGGCGGTCTTGCCCACGCCGGGCTCGCCGATGAGCACGGGGTTGTTCTTGGTGCGCCGCGAGAGCACCTGCAGCACGCGGCGGATCTCCTCGTCACGGCCGATGACGGGGTCCAGCTTCCCGGCGGCGGCCAGGGCCGTGTAGTCCTTGGCGTACTTCTCCAGGCTGGCGAACTTCTCCTCGGCCTTCTCGTCCTCCACCTTCGAGCCCTTGCGGGTGTCGCGGATGGCGGCCTCCAGCCTCTTCCGGTCCAGGCCGAAGCGTTCCAGCGCCTTCTTGGCGTCCGTGTGGGCGTTGGCCAGGGCCAGCAGCAGGGCGTCCGTGGCCAGGAAGCGGTCGCCCAGGCCGCGGCCCGTGTCGCTGGCGACTTCCAGGAAATGGCGGAAGGCCGCGCCCACCTGGGGCTCCGCGCCACCCACGGCCCGGGGCAGCTTCGCGATCAGACCCTCGGCGGCCTCAAGCAGGCCCTGGACGGATTCCGGCGTCTGCCCGGCCCGTTCCAGCAGGGGGTGCAGCCCTGCCTCCGCCGCCAGCAGGGCCCCGAAGAGGTGCTGGGGCACCAGCTCCGGGTGCTGATCCTGCACCGCCCGCTGCCGCGCCGCCACCAGCGCGTCGTTGGCTTTCTGGGTGAAGGGAAGGAGGGACATGGAACACCTCGGGTTCCATAATGATTCGAATGTGATGTATATGCACTAAAATTTTCTTCTAATTTTAAGAAATATCTATTCGATTCAGATCAACCTCCTTCGATGGGCCTCCAGTTTCAGGGTCGGGTTGAGATCGAGAGCCTTCCCCACGAGCACCCGGGCCTCATCCGGATGGCCGTCCTGCTTCAGGCGCTCCGCCTCCAGCAGCTGGGCCCAGCCATCCCAGGGGCGAGTCCTGGCGGCGGCCCGGAGGGCGGCGGCCGCGCCGGGATCCAGGGGCAGTCCCAGCTCGCGGGCGGCCTCGAGGGCCAGGGCCCCCCAGGCGATCTGGTGGCCGGAGTTACCGGGGGCGGCGGCAACGGCGCGCTTCTGGAGGGCGAGGGCCGCGCGGGCGGGGAGGGGGTCCTGGGCGGCGCGGGCCGAAAGCATCCGCTCGCGGGCGCTGGTCGCCAGGGCGTCGGCCTGGCCGGGCCCCTTGGCGAGGACGGCGTTGATTTCCTTGCGGGCTTCGGCCAAGTCGGCCGCGGGAGCGCGGCCCTGGTCCAGGTCCGAGGCGGCCCGGTCCAGGAGGGCCGCGGCCAGGCCCAGGCGCGAGAGCCGCGAGGAGGGCTGGAGGGCCAGGCCCTTCCGGTGGCTGCGCAGGGCCTCTTCGAGGGCGGGGCGGGCGTCGGCGCCGGTCCAGGCCTGGTACTGGGCCAGGGTCTGGTAGGCGGCCCCCTCGCTGTAGTCGTGGCCGACCCAGGGGCGCAGGGCGGAGGCCGCCTCAAGGTGGTCGGCGGCGGCCTTGACCTCGGCGGCCGGGTCCTGCCCGGTCTGGAGCTGGCGTTCGGCCCGCAGGGCATGGATGTTGCCGAGCGCATCCAGGAGGTAGTCGCGCAGGCGCGGCTGGCGGAGCGCTTTCTGGAGTCCGGCCTCCGCCCGTGACAGGAAGGGCTCCGGATCGCGGCCCTGGGCCATCTCCCGCTCGGCGCGGTTGCGCAGGACCGTGGCCCAGTTCACCCAGAGGGTCGCCTCGGCGGGCCGGAGCGCCAGGGCCTTCTCGGCGTCAGCGGCGGCAGCGTCGAGCTCAGGGCTGGGATCCTCGCCCCGGGCCAGGAGGTACGAGACCCAGCGCCGATGGATGGCCGTGCTGTAGCTGTGGGCCCGCCAGCTGTCGGGGTCCACGGCCAGGGCCTCGCGGACGGGACCGAGCGCCCAGTCGCGATCCGCCGGGGTGGCCTGCCCCTGCTCCACGCTCAGGCCGAGCAGCGCGAAGCGACGCTGGGCCTCTCCCACCAGGGGTTCGGGCGCGCTTCGCGCGCGGTCCTGGGCGGCCGTCAGGGCAGCACCCTCGTCTTCCATCTGGGCCAGGGCTTCGTCCCGCCGGCCCGCCGTGAGCAGGCCGAGGACGATCTCCCGGCGGACTTCGGCCTCCAGCAGCCACGGTTCCGGGAACCACGGCTGGCGGGCCTGGGCCTCCTTCGCCTTCTGCAGCGCCTCGTCGAAGCGGCCTTCGACCAGGGCGAGCAGGCCCTCGGCGTAGGCGGAGCCCTCCAGGCTGCGGCCCTGCGCCTCGCGCAGGAGGGCCAGGGCGGGACCGCGGAGGGTGGGTTCCAGATCCCTGCGGCGTTCCTCCAGCGCCTGGCCGTGGAGGCCTTCGAGCTCTGCCACGTAGAGGCGCGCCAGGGTGGTGCCGAGGGCCTGGGCGGCGTCGGGATCCCGGGGCGCGGCCTTCCGGGCCGCCTCCAGCTGGGTGCGGGCCTGCTCCAGATCGCCCAGGGCGAGGTAACCCCGGCCCAAGGCCAGACGGGCTGGCCCCTGGGCCCACCGGCCCTGGCCCTCGGTCTCAGCCTGGAGCCGCGCGAGGGCGGTCCGCACCTCGTGGAGCTCGGGTCCGGCGGGATGACGGGGCAGGCTGCGCACCTGGAAGATGCGGCTGTTGAGCCGCTCAACCTCCTGGGCCAGCTGCTGGGCGAAGCGCGCCTGGGAGCGGGCCCTCAAGGCGGAGAAGAGGCCGTAGACCGCCGCCAGGAGGAAGCAGGTGAGGAGGGCCGCCACCGGGCGGTTCCTGCGCAACAGGCGATCCGCACGGTAGATGAGGGATGGCCGCCGGGCATGGATCGGGTCGCCGTCGAGGAAGCGACGCAGGTCCTCGCCGAAGGCCCGGGCGGAGTCGTAGCGGCGCTCAGGATCCTTCTCCAGGGCCTTGAGGATGATGGTCTGGAGGTCCCGCGGGAGCCCGGGGGCGAGGCGGGAGGGTGGGACCGGCTCGTCCTCCGCGATGCTCCTCAGCAGGGCCAGCGGCGTCATACCCCGGAAGGGGGGCGCGCCCGCCACGCATTCGTAGAGGAGGGTGCCCAGGGCGTAGACATCCGAGCGGCGGTCCACCTTGTCCGCGCGGCCCTGGGCCTGCTCGGGGCTCAGGTACATGGGCGTGCCCATGATGGCGTGCGTGTGGGTGTGGGAGATGGCATCCAGATCCCGCGCCACGCCGAAGTCCATGAGATAGGCGTGAAGGCCCTTGTCGGTCTTCTGCAGCATCACGTTGCCAGGCTTGACGTCGCGGTGGACGATGCCGGCGCGGTGACAGGCGTGCAGGGCCTCCGCAGTCTGGAGGATCACCTCCACCTTCTCGCGGAGGCTGAGATTCCCGGAGGCTTCGCCGAGGGTCGGGCCGTCCACGAACTGCATGACGAGGTAGGGGTGGCCGTGGGCCTCGCCAGCCTCGAAGATGTGGCAGATGTTCGGATGTTCCAGCTGGGCCTGGACCCTGGCCTCCTGGAGGAAGCGCTCGGTGCCTTCCGGATCTAGACGCTTGAGGAGCTTGATGGCGACCGTGCGCTGCAGCTGGCGGTCGAAGGCCCGGTAGACCACGCCCATGCCGCCCTCGGCGACGATCTCCAGGGCCTCGTAGCGGTCCTGGCTGGGCAGGGGGAAGCGGGCCATGAGTTCCCCGGGGCTCAGCCGTGGGAGTGGGGAGGCGGCCCCGGAGGAGGACCCGCCGGCCGGACCGAGGCGGGTCGCTTCTTCGCCTGATCCCGGGCCGGCGGCCGTCCAGTAGTCCCCGCTTCCGCCGGGACTGGAAGGGGGCAGCGATGGGTCCGGGATGGGATCGGCCATGGGTTGACCTCAGCATAGTCGGCCCCGGGGCTTTGACCACTCCTAAGCCGGCCTAGCCCGCCGCTGCCTCCGCTAGGGCCAGGCAGGCCGTGAGACCCGGGGATTCGATGCCGAGGAGGTTCACCAGGCCGGGGACGCCATGGGCGTCCTCCCGCTGGATGAGGAAGTCGGGCGCGGCTTCGCCCGGGCCGTGCAGCTTGGGGCGGATGCCGGCGTAGGCGGGCTGGAGGGCCCCGTCCGGCAGGCCGGGCCAGTACTTCCGGACCTCGGCGTAGAAACCGTCGGCGCGGCGGGGATCCACGTCGTAGTTCTCACGGTCGATCCACTCCACATCGGGACCGAAGCGGGCCTGGCCCGCCAGGTCGAGGGTGAGATGCACACCCAGGTGGCTCTGGTCCGGGATGGGGTACACCAGCCGCGAAAAGGGCGCGGCGCCCGCCAAGCCGAAGTAGTTCCCCTTGGCGAGCAGCCGGGGCAGGGGCGGGAGGGCCTCCAGGCGGATCCCGGTGAAGGTCCGGGCCAGGGCCAGGGCGCCCAGTCCGGCGCAGTTGAAGACCAGCTTTGCCGTGAGGCTCATGGGCTCCGCGCCGCCCACATCCACGCGCAGGCCCTCAGCGGTGGCCATTCCGCCGATGACGGGGCTTTTCAGCACCACCGTCGCGCCGGCGCCCTCGGCGTCCAGGCGCAGGGCCCGCATGAGGCCGTGGCTGTCCACGATGCCTGTGCTGGGGGAGAGCAGGGCCGCGGCGCAGCGGAGCTGCGGTTCCAGGCGCTGGGCCTCGTCGGCCTCCAACCACTGGAGATCAGCCACGCCGTTGGCTTCGGCCCGGAAGCGCAGCTGCCGCAGGACCTCCAGCTGGGAAGCCTCCGCGGCCACGACGAGCTTGCCGCAGCGGTGATGGTTCACGCCGTGCGCGGCGCAGTACCGGTAGAGGGCGCGGTTGCCCGCCACGCAGAGCCGCGCCTTGAGCGATTCCGCCGGATAGTAGAGGCCCGCGTGGATGACCTCGCTGTTGCGGGAGCTGATCCCCGTGCCGATGCGGTCCTCGGCCTCGAGGACCACCACCTCGCGGCCCGCCAGAGCCAGGCGCCGCGCCAGCGCCAAGCCCACCACCCCGGCGCCGATGACGATGCAGTCCACGCGTTCCATGCCGGGTTCCTTCTAGGGTCTGTTTTCAAAGTGGATGCGAGCCGCGATGGGTCCAGCCGCGTGATCCAGGAAGGCGGTGGCCGCAGGGCGATGCGGGACATCGTTCAAGGCCACCAACGCACCTGGGCGCGCGGCTGGTCCCATCCCGGAGGGCGAGGGGCGGCGCCTGGCGCGATACCGCGTCAAGCTCCTCGTCAATAGTGCCGCTATTGCCATCGTCGCTTTCCTTCTCGGTATCACCTTTGGTGATACACGAGACAAAATGATACCTGTCTCGCTTGGGCGGCGCCCCTTGCGCGGCCACACCCCATTTTGAAGACAGGCCCTAGATCCCGGTTTTTCCGCCTCAACCGGGAACCTTGTATGGTGGTCCATACATCGTTATGCGAAGGTACTAGGCCGGGCCCTGTCCGGCCCCTTTGAGAAGCGGAGCACGGCGTCATGAAGCGGAACACCTGGATCGGCCTTGGCATCGGCGTCGCGGTGGTGGCGGGCGGAACCGCCTACCTCCTCACGAGGCCCAAGGACGAGGTGAAGTGGCGCCAGGCCAAGCTGGACAAGGGCAACATCACCCAGCGCATCAATGCCACCGGAGCCGTGAGCCCTGTGGTGCAGGTGGCCGTGGGCACCCAGGTGTCGGGCGTGATTTCGGCCCTCTACGTGGACTACAACAGCATCGTGAAGAAGGGCCAGCTCATCGCCGAGATCGATTCCACGGTGTGGGAGACCCAGCTCCAGGATGCCCAGGCCAGCCTGATGCGGTCCCAGGCCGCCTACGATTTCGCCAAGGGGGATTACGACCGCAGCAAGCGTCTGGCCGCGGACAAGCTGCTGTCGGACCAGGACCTGGACACCAAGGAGACGGCCCTGAAGACCGCCCGGGGAACCCTAGAGTCCTCCCGGGCCTCGCTGGAAAGGGCCAAGGCGAACCTTGCGTACTGCCGGATCACTGCTCCCGTGGACGGGGTGGTGATCTCCCGTCTGGCCGATGTGGGGCAGACCGTGGCGGCGAGCTTCAGCACCCCGAACCTGTTCCAGATCGCCCAGGACCTTTCGAAGATGAAGGTCCAGGTCTCCATCGGCGAATCGGATATCGACGAGGTGCAGGTGGGCCAGCGCGCCCTCTTCACCGTGGACAGCCTGCCGGACAAGCAGTTCGCCGCTACCGTGAGCCTGGTCCGCCAAGAGCCGATCACGATCCAGAATGTCGTGAACTACGTGGTGGAGATGATCGTGCCCAACGAGCCGCTGCCCGGCCCTGATGAGGCTGGCAAGGGGGCGGCCGGCTCGCCGCGGTCGGCCGAGGCGGGGCAGAGCGGCCCCGAGCGCCAGGCCGCCCCGGATTCCGAGAAGGCCTGGGAGCGCCTGAAGGACCGCATGGAGGCCCAGGGCGTCACCAAGGAGCAGTTCCTGAAGCGGTTCAAGGAGCGTCGGGCCGGCCAGCCCCAGGGCAAGGCTGCGGCGGCTTCGGCTCCCGTCGGCGATCCGAAGCTGCTGGCCCGGATCCCCGGCGGCGCCAGCCAGCTCGGGGGCCCGAAGTTCACGGGCACCCTCGCCTTGCGCTCCGGCATGACCGCCAATGTCACCATCATCACCAACCAGCACAAGGACGTACTCCGCGTGCCCAATTCGGCCCTGCGCTTCAATCCTGCCGCCTTCATCAAGGAGGGAAAGAAGACCGACGGCCCCCGCCTCGGTCAGCCCATGACCATGGGGGGCGGCCCACGGCCAGGGGCTCAGAGTGGTACCGGCAGCAAGGGCGGAACGGTGGCCCGGCGGGAGGACCGCATCTGGGTGCTGGAGAACGGCAAGCCCAAGGCCATCGTAGTGAAAGCCGGCATCACCGATGGACAGTTCACCGAGGTCGCGGGCGAGGGGCTCCAGGAGGGCATGCAGATCCTGACCGGCGTGGAGAACACCAAACAGGCCAATGGCGCGGCACCTCTGGGCGCGACCGGGGGACGGCGCTAGCCGGGGGGTCCATGCGATTCCTGGAATTCATCAAACTCGCCCTCTTCTCGGTATCGCCTAGCGGCGATACGCGAGACGCCGTTGTAACCTCGTGGGCCCGGTAAGGGGTGGATTGTGGCTCTGTTGGAGTTCCTGAAACTTGCCCTCTTTGCCATCACGCGCAACAAGATGCGCGCGTTTCTCACCATGCTCGGCATCATCGTGGGCGTGGGGGCCGTCATCGCCATGATCGGCATCGGCGAGGGCTCCAAGCGCGCCTCCATCGCCCTCATCCAGAACATGGGCTCGAACATGCTGACCATCTTCCCGGGCAGCGGCGGCAACCGCTTCGGGCCTTCCGCCATGGGCAGCGCGGACATCCTGCTGGAAAGCGATCCGCCCCTGATCCAGCAGGAGCTTTCCCAGAGCAGCGTGGTGGCCGCCTCGGCCCAGGTCCAGACCACGCGGCCCATCATCTACCAGAACAGCAACTACGTGACCCAGGTCCAGGGCACGGGCCCGGAATTCCTCCAGATCCGCGGCTGGGAGGTCGAGAACGGGCGCTTCTTCACCGACACCGAAGTGCGCGGCATGGCCAAGGTCTGCGTCATCGGCCAGACCGTGAAGGACAACCTCTTCCCCAACGGGGAGGACCCCGTGGGGCAGACGGTGCGGGTGGGCGCGCTGCCCTTCCAGGTGGTGGGCGTCCTCGAGAAGAAGGGCGCCGGCATGTGGGGCGACCAGGACGATCTCATCGTGGCGCCCTACACCACCGTCATGCGCAAGATCATGGGCCGCGACAAGATCCAGCGCATCATGGTCAGCGCCCAGGAGGGCAAGGCCGAGCTGGCGGAGGCCGAGATCACGGCGCTCCTGCGCCAGCGCATGAAGGTGCCGCCCAAGGACGACAACCCCTTCCAGATCCGCAAGCAGGACGACATCGTGCAGATGCAGACCCAGCAGGCAGGTATCCTCACGGCCCTGCTCGCCGTGGCCGCCAGCATCTCCCTGGTGGTGGGCGGCATCGGCATCTCCAACATCATGCTGGTGAGCGTCACGGAGCGCACCCGGGAGATCGGCATCCGCCGGGCCCTGGGGGCCACCCAGCACAGCATCCTCTGGCAGTTCCTCATCGAGGCGATCGTGCTCTCCGTGTTTGGCGGCCTCATCGGCATCGGGTTCGCCTACTCCGCCGTGTTCATCCTCCAGAAGTTCCAGATCCCCGCCGTGACCGAATCCTGGGCCGTGGCCCTGGGCCTGGGCTTCTCCGGGCTGGTGGGCGTGGCAGCGGGCTTCCTGCCGGCGTTGAAGGCCGCCAGGCTGGATGTGATCGACGCATTGCGGTACGAGTGACGCGCCGTGGATGAGGCGCTCATTCCGCATGACCTCTACGCGGCCCTGAGGGACGGGAACTACCGCTGGTTCATCGGCTCCAGCAACGGGATCGGCGCCTTCGAGAGCGGGCTGGCGGCGCGGCTCCTGGGCCTGCTGCCCTCGGTGGTCTTCGGCGGCTGCATGACCCTGCTGGTGGTGGCCACCACCGCCTGGAAGGTGCCCGGGCTCCGCAAGATGGACCGCATCGGATGAAAAAGCGGCCCCGAAGGGCCGCTCACGGAGGACGGAGGACTGCCTACAGCACCGCCAGCGCCGCGTTGTAGTCAGGCTCCTGCGCGATCTCAGGCACCAGCTCGGTGTGAACCACCTTGCCGGCCCCGTCCACCACCACCACGGCGCGGGCCAGCAGGCCCTTCATGGGACCGTCCACCAGAGTCACCCCGTAGGCCTTGCCGAAATCGGGGGTGCGGAAGACCGAGGCGGGGACCACGTTGTCCAGTCCCTCGGCGCCGCAGAAGCGCTTCTGGGCGAAAGGCAGGTCCGCGCTCACACACAGGATCGTCGTGTTGGGCTTCTCGTTGGCGCGGGCGTTGAACTTGCGCACACTGGCCGCGCAGGTAGGCGTGTCCAGGCTGGGGAAGATGTTCAGCACCACCCGCTGGCCGGCGAGATCCTTGGCGGAAACTTCGGAGAGGTCGGTGCGCACCAGGGTGAAGGCCGGTGCCGCGGAGCCCACTTTCGGCAGATCGCCGGCGGTGTTGAGGGGGTTGCCTTTGAGTGTGACCTTGGCCATGTCCGGCTCCTTGTAAGGAACCTTCAGAATACTCCCGACTTGTTACTTCGGCGGGAACTTGGCCAGGATGTCGCGGACGGCCCTGGGCACCACCTCGTCGGCGTCCTCGGGGTTGTTCAGGCCCGTGAGCGCGCCGGCGGCGGCGCCCTGCCAGATCATCTGATTGGTCTTGAAGTCCACGATCTCGATGACGATGGTGCCTTCCTGGTAGCTGTGCACCTGGCTCATGCTGGTGCCGACACCTCCGTAGAAGGGCCGGTAGCCCCAACCCCAGCCCATATGGGTGGTGGTGCGGTATCTCCGCTCATGGACGACGGGATAGTAGGTCACGAGGAAGTCGGGGTCCGCCTTGGTCTCCATGACGAAGCCCTTGGCCTGCAGTTCCTTCTCCACGGCCGCGCGGACCCGCTTGTCCATGAGGTTGGTGGTGCCGGCGGTGCCCTTCTTGGAGGTGTAGTAGTCGAAGGTCTTGTAGCGGTTGAACTGGGCCGTCACGTCGTAGTCGTAGTTCACGCTGTAGCCGGTACAGGCGACGAGGAGAAGGACGGGGAGCAGGGCGGCGGACAGGGCAAGGCGGCGCATGGAACCTCCGGTTCACCATTATGGACGTCCGGAAGAGGCCAAGGTTGAGCGGCAATCCGGTCTAGGGCGGTCTGGGATACGGGGCGGTTTTCCATCACCCCTTGCAATGGTCTGTTCCGGACTGTGAATTTCGTCGTTTTTCAAGGTGGAATGACCGATCCTGATGGGGATGGTTCTCGATCCCACCCTCGACCCGGGCGCGTCCAGCCCCCTGTATCTGCAGCTGCAGCGGCGGCTGCGGGGGCTTATCCAGGAAGGCGAGTGGCGGCCGGGCTCCCGGTTGCCGGCGGTGCCCGAACTGGCCCAGCGCTGGGGTGTCCATCGTCTGACCGTGCTGAAGGCCCTGGCTGGCCTCAAGCGGACGGGGTGGATCCAAACCGTGCAGGGCCGGGGCAGCTTCGTGGCGCCGCGTCTGCCGGAAGCTCCGGGCCTGCGGGCCAGCGGCGAGTTCCCCTTCGAGGGTTCGCCCCTGCTGGTCCATGACGGCGAGCTGGGCTCCTGGCTGGGCGAAACCCTGGAGCGGGTCCAGGACCGCCACCTGGTGAGCTTCTCCGCGGGCTTCATCCCCTCCGACCTGTTGCCGGGCGAGCAGCTGCGCCGCATCACCACCCAGGTGCTCAAGGAGCTGGGCTCCGAAGTGTGGGTTTACTCCGCCCCGGCGGGCCACCCACCCTACCTGGAGGCGGTCAGCCGCTGGCTGGCCTCCGAAGGTGAACCCATCGACGAAGGCTGGGGCATCCGGTCCCTGCCCGGCGCCCAGTCCGGCCTGGCGCTGGCCCTGGAATCCTTCACCGTGCCTGGCGATCGCGTGCTGGTGGAGAGCCCCTGCTACGTGGGCATCCTGGCCCTCATCCGCGCTCTGGGCCGGGAGGCCGTGCCCGTCCCCGTGGACCGCCAGGGGCTGGATCCGGAGCGCCTGGCCTCGGCCCTCCAGCGCAGCGAAGCCAAGCTGCTCTTCACGGTGCCCAGCTTCCACAATCCCACGGGCATGACCCAGTCCAAGTCCCGCCGGGAGCGGGTGCTGGCCATCGCCCGGAGCCATGGTGTGATCGTCGTGACCGATTCCGCCTATGGCGACCTGCGCTTCTCCGGCAGCTCCCTGCCACCTTTCCGGCGCCTGGAGGGGGCCGACAACGTGATCCACCTGGGCAGCTTCTCCAAGTCCCTGGCCGCGGGGCTGCGCCTGGGCTACCTCATCGCGAAGGATGACCTGCTGCGGCGCATGGCGCTCATCCAGGAAGTGCAGACCATCGGCCAGCCGCCCCTCATGCAGGCCGTGGTGGCCCGCTTCCTCGATACCGGCGGCTTCCGGCGCCACCTGGCCCGCCTCCGCCGCGCCCTCAAAGAGCGCCGCGACGCCATGGTGGAGGCCCTGGCCGAGCACTTCCCCCCGGGCACCCAGGTCTCCGAGCCCAAGGGCGGCATGCACCTGTGGGTGGTGATGCCTGAAGGCTTCTCCGCCCTGGATCTGCACCGCGACGCCCTGCAGAACGGCATCGGCTTCGCGCCGGGCCCCCTCTTTTTCGCCGACGGCCGCGGTACCAACTGCCTCCGCCTGAACTTCTCCACCCACGACCCAGCGACCACCCGGGAGGCCATCGCACGGCTCGGGCACCTGGTCCACCGGGCCTGACCTTCCATTTTCAAGGAGCGCTTGTGAATTCCGCGATGTCCACCCCCACCCTTGAGATCCGCCCCTCGGACCATGCCGCCAGCCCCGAGGAGCGCGCGAAGCGCATGACCAATCCCCGATTCGGGCAGGTGTTCACCGACCACATGGTGGTGATCCCCTACAAGGAAGGGCAGGGCTGGGGCAAGGGCGTGCTGAAGGCCTACGGTCCCATCGAGATGTCCCCGGCCTCCTCCGTGCTGCACTATGGCCAGGCCATCTTCGAGGGGTTCAAGGCCTACAAGCAGAAGGACGGCAGCATCGCCTCCTTCCGCCCCGAGGCCAATGCCCAGCGCCTCAACAAGTCGGCGGCCCGCCTCGCCATGCCCGAGCTGCCCGAGGCCCGCTTCCTCGAGGCCACCAAGGCCCTGATCACGCAGGACCAGGCCTGGGTGCCCGGCAACCTGGGCGAGAGCCTCTACATGCGCCCCCTCATGATCGGCACCGAGCCCGCGCTGGGCGTCCACGCCAGCAGCGAGTACCTCTTCATCCTCATGGCCAGCCCCAGCGGCGCCTATTTCTCCGGCGGCGTGAAGCCCGTGACCGTCTGGATCTCCGATGACTACGTCCGGGCCGCGCCCGGCGGCACGGGCTTCGCGAAGTGCGCCGGCAACTACGCCGCCAGCCTCGTGGCCCAGCGCCAGGCCAAGGGCGAGGGCTGCGACCAGGTGGTGTGGCTCGACGCCATCCACCGCGAGTACATCGAGGAGATGGGCGGCATGAACATCTTCTTCGTCTACCAGGAGAAGGGCGAGACGGTGGTCGTGACCCCCGAGCTCACTGGCACCCTGCTGCCCGGCATCACCCGCGACAGCCTGCTGCAGCTGGCCCGCGAGCAGGGCTTCCGCGCCGAGGAGCGGAAGATCAGCGTGGCGGAGTGGAAGGCCGCCGCCGCCGAAGGCCGCATGACCGAAGCCTTCGCCTGCGGCACCGCCGCCGTCATCACGCCCGTGGGGCGCGTGAAGTCCCGGAAGGGCGAGTGGCTCGTGAACAACGGCGAGACCGGCCCCGTGGCCGCCAAGCTGCGCGAGGCGCTCCTCAACCTCCAGCATGGCCTCGCGCCCGATTCCCACGGCTGGATGAAGAAGATCGTCGGATAGCCAGATCATCGGAAATCCGGAAGGGCCCGCTGGAAAGCGGGCCCTTTCGATTCAGGAGAAGCTCAGCGCGGTGGCCCCGGGCCTTCCGAGCACTTGGGCGCCGGTCTTCAGGATGGGTGTGGCCCCCGCGCTGCTGCCGGGGCGGCCTCGCAGTGGAGATTGCCTGTGGGCACTCCCCCGCCATCATTCCCGACCCGTCGGTTGGATGATGGAAGCGGCGCATAAGCGTAGCCTGGAGGCCTCTGACAAGGAGGAACCCATGGTGTTGATCCGTTCCGTGGTGGTAGGTCTCATCGCGAGCGCCGTAGCGCTCACCGCGGCCCCGACCAAGGTCGGCGCTGCGGCCTGCAAGATGTGCCACAAGGTTCAGTTCGAGTCCTGGAACGCCACGGCGCACGCCAAGACCAAGCCCGTGCTGGACTGCGAAAGCTGCCACGGCCCCGGAAGTGAGTACAAGGCCGTCAAGGTCATGAAGGATCCCGCCGCTGCGAAGAAGGCGGGCCTGATCATGCCGGACAAGGCCCACTGCGCCACCTGCCACGGCAAGAAGAAGGTGTCCCCCATGACCGACGCCATGTTCGCGAAGGTGCATGCCCACAAGAAGAAATAACCGGGGCTTTCCTGCCGGCGATTCCGTGATTTCGAATCCCGCTCCCGCCGTACCTGCATGAAGGCGCCCCGCGGTGCGGGGCGCTGATGTGGCGGAGGGAGCGAGATTCCCTCCAGGGCCACCACTGCGCGGCGTCCCCTCCGGTCGCACGAATCGCTGGCACGACGCCGATCGCCTGCGGCAGTCCCCCGGACTGCCTTCGGCGGGGTCTACCTGCCAGCGGTTCAGTGATTTCGAATCCCGCTCCCGCCGTACCTGCATGAAGGCGCCCCGCGATGCGGGGCGCTGATGTGGCGGAGGGAGCGAGATTCGAACTCGCGGTGAGCTCACACCCACGACGGTTTTCAAGACCGTTGCCTTAAACCGCTCGGCCATCCCTCCATGCCTCCATCTTGAAGGCTGGGCGCGGCTTCCGGCAAGAAGCCTTGTGCGAGGCCGCCGCCAACGGTAATCTGGGAGGCCTTGGAGAGATGCCGGAGTGGCCGATCGGGCTCGCCTGCTAAGCGAGTGTATTGGGTAAACCAGTACCGGGGGTTCGAATCCCCCTCTCTCCGCCACCAAAGCCGCCGAAAGGCGGCTTTGCTTTTTTGCGGAGAGAGGGGGATTCGAAATCACAGAATCGCCGGCTTTCGTCTTGGTCCGGGGAGACAGCCCAGTGGGCTAGCGGACCCGGGACAGAATGCCGAGCGATTCGTGCGGCCGGAGGGGACGCCGCACAGCGGTGGCCCCGGAGGGAATCCCCCTCTCTCCGCCACCATCGCGCCCCGCATCGCGGGGCGCGATGGTCGGGTGGTCAGATGGTCGGAGGATGAGAAAGAGCAATCAGGCCGGGTTGCGTTCCGAAGTTCCGACCATCTGGCCATCCGAGCCCCGGGATCTCCGGCCTACGGCCGGTGATCCCATCCCTCCGCCGCCCGGAAGCTGTGGTAGCGCTCATTGCCGAGGATGAGGTGGTCGGCCAGGGGCACGCCGAGGGACTCGCCGGCGGCCTGGAGGCGCCGCGTAAGCTGGATGTCCTCGCGGCTGGGGGCGGGGTCGCCGCTGGGGTGGTTGTGGAAGGCGAGAGCGGTACTCGCACCGTAGCGCAGGGCCTCGCGGAAGAACTCGCGGGGGCTGATGAGCGTGGCGGTGGCGGTGCCCTGGCTGAGGATGCGTTCCGCCAGCAGGTCGCCCTTGGCGTTGAGGGCGAGAAGGCCGAAGCGCTCCTCCGTCCAGCCCTGGCAGCGGGGCAGGAGATAGCTGCCGGCTGCGCGGGGGCTGGTGATGCGGGGGCGGTCCGCGCCGCGCTGGGCGCGCCGGGTCAGTTCCAGGGCGGCCCAGAGCTGGCCGGCTTTGGCGGGGCCGAGGCCCGGCTGCTCCAGCCAGTCGTTCAGTCCCAGGGCCAGGAGGCCGGAGAGGCCCCCCGTGCGGCCGAGCACCGCTTGGGCCAGCTCCACGGCGCTCTGGCCGCGCAGGCCAGTGCCCCAGAGCAGGGCCAGGAGGTCGGCGTCGGACAGGGTTTCGCCGTGGCCCGCCAGCAGGCGCTCCCGGGGGCGCTGGTCGGGGGAGAGATCAAGGATGCGCATCACACCCTCGTCCACTTCTGCTTGTTCCGGTGCCACCACAGTACCTGGAGCCGGCCCTGGCCGGAGAGCCGCATGCACAGGGCCTCCCGGCCATCATTCAGGAACCAGGTGCTGGCCAACGCCGTGTGGCGGGGCGTGACGGTGAGGATGGGATGGGCCTCGCCCGTGCGCGCCGCCACCGTGGGCGCATCCATGCCCGGGGGCAGGGGGATGTGGGCGGGCTTGCCCCACTTCACCCGGCGGCTGAGGCGCACCTGCAGATGCTCCCCCGCGCCGCTGGCCTGGCCGAGCGCTACGGTGACGTTGGTGCCCCGGGCCCGGGCGAGGCTGAGGGCCTGCTCCAGGCTGCCGCGGATCTCCTGGTGGGCCGTCGAGAGATCGGTGCTGCCCGGATCCCACTGGGCCAGGCCCACCAGGCTCACGGCGGCGGCCACGGCCATGGAGATGGTGAGGTCCAGCAGGGAAGTGCCCCGCTGGGAGATGCGGCAGCTCCGGAGCATGGCCGCCCCCTACTTCGCCGCGGCCGCGGGGCGCGGCGCGGGGGAGAGGGCCAGGTAGGGCTTGAGCTTGGCGTAGGACTTTTCGCCGATGCCCTTGACGTTCATCAGCTCCTCCGGCCGCTGGAAGCCGCCGTGTTGCTTGCGGAAGGACACGATGCGCTCGGCGGTCTTCTGGCCGATGCGGGGCAGCTGCATCAGCTCGGTCACCGAGGCCGTGTTGAGGTTCACGGGCCGCTGCGGGGCCCGGGGCGCGCGAACGGGCGCCGCGGAGAGGGGGAGCGCCAAGGCGAGTGCCAGGGCGAGGGTGGTGAAGGGGTTGGACATGGTTGCCTCCTTTCAGGCAGGCATGTCCAATCGAGGGTTGTGCCAGTTTGTAAGTCGCTTGTTTGCAGTTGTAAAATTTTTTCTGCGAAAAAATTTTGTTAGTAAAATATTACAAAATAAATTTAAAAATTATCAATCTTAATTATTTCTATGTTTACCTTTTGTATCAAAATTTCGAAGAAATTTTGCAAAGAGACACGGTACGGAGTCGAAGGAAAACCACCCCGACTACCTGTCGTCACCGCTATCCTGAAAGGGTCCGAGGAGCGCTGCAGGACCCGGCAGATCGGCTGTGCGGGATCTCAGGCTCGGACCCATCCTTTCTGGAACGGCGCTCGCCTCAACCCTGAACCAGGGCGCTGGGGTGGGCCGACCACCTTTTCGACCTGGCCCTCTGTGGAGGTCTCCATGACCGTCGCCACCTCTGATTTCATCGTCGCCGATCTCGGCCTTGCCGCCTGGGGCCGCCGGGAGATCGCCATCGCCGAGGGCGAGATGCCCGCCCTCATGGCCATCCGGCAGCAGTACGCCGCCACGCAGCCCCTCCAGGGCGCGCGCATCGCGGGCTCGCTGCACATGACCATCCAGACCGCCGTGCTCATCGAGACGCTGAAGGCGCTCGGCACCGAGGTGCGCTGGGCCAGCTGCAACATCTTCAGCACCCAGGACCACGCGGCCGCCGCCATCGCCGCGGGCGGCACGCCGGTCTTCGCCATCAAGGGCGAGACCCTGCCCGATTACTGGGAGTACACCCACCGCATCTTCGACTTCGAGGATGGCGCGAACATGATCCTGGATGACGGCGGCGACGCCACGCTGCTGCTGCACCTGGGCGCCCGAGCTGAGCAGGACATCCACGTCCTCGACCATCCCGACAGCGAGGAGGCCACCGTGCTCTTCGCGGCCATCCGCAAGCGCCTGGCCGAGAAGCCGGGCTGGTACTCGGCCCAGCTGGCCAAGATCCAGGGCGTGACGGAAGAGACCACCACCGGGGTGCACCGGCTCTACGAGATGGCCAAGAAGGGCGAGCTGAAGTTCCCCGCCATCAACGTCAACGACAGCGTCACCAAGAGCAAGTTCGACAACCTCTACGGCTGCCGCGAGTCCCTGGTGGACGCCATCAAGCGCGCCACGGACGTGATGGTCGCCGGCAAGATCGCCGTCGTCTGCGGCTACGGCGACGTGGGCAAGGGCAGTGCCCAGGCCCTGCGCGCGCTGAGCGCCCAGGTGTGGGTCACGGAAATCGATCCCATCTGCGCCCTGCAGGCGGCCATGGAGGGCTACCGCGTGGTCACCATGGACGAGGCCTGCGGGCAGGCCGACATCTTCGTCACCTGCACCGGCAATTACCACGTGATCACCCACGACCACATGAAGCGCATGAAGCACAACGCCATCGTGTGCAACATTGGCCACTTCGACAGCGAGATCGACGTCGCCGGCCTGGAGAAGTACGAGTGGGAGGAGATCAAGCCCCAGGTGGACCACATCATCTTCCCCGACGGCAGGCGTATCATTCTGCTGGCCAAGGGCCGCCTGGTGAACCTGGGCTGCGGCACGGGCCACCCCAGCTATGTGATGAGCAGCAGCTTCGCCAACCAGACCCTGGCCCAGATCGAGCTGTGGACGAAGAAGAACGAGTACAAGATCGGCGTCTACAC